>JAVETB010000062.1:0-15519 GCA_034006265.1 Syntrophus sp. (in: bacteria)
ACCCTGACCGGTACGCTGGCCGATATCGCCGAACGGGCCGAAGCCGCTGGATTCAAGCCGCCGGCCATCCTGGTTGTCGGCGGAGTCGTCGGCCTGCGGAAAGATCTGAACTGGTTCGAGACGCAGTCCCTCTTCGGAAAGGGCGTCGTGATCACCCGGCCTGAGCCCCAGGCGGCTTCCATGGCCACCCTGCTGCGGGATGCCGGGGCGAGGGTCATTGCCTTCCCTACCATCCGGATCGCCCCCCCGGAAAGCTGGGATGGGCTGGATGCGGCAATCCAGCGCCTGGAGACGTATGCCTGGTTGATATTCACCAGCGCCAACGGCGTCCATTATTTCCTGGAACGGCTGCGCGCCGCCGGCAAGGATCTGCGGGATCTGAAGGGAATACGGCTCTGCACCATCGGCCCCGCCACGGCGGCGGTTCTCGAGGGACAGGGCCTTCGCGTCGACCTGGTCCCGGAGACCTATCTTTCCGAGGGCGTCGTAGCGGCCTTCGAGCGCTACAACCTTTCCGGGCAGCGGATTCTCCTCCCCCGGGCGGAGAAGGCCCGCGATGTCATTCCCGATGGGCTGGCCCGTCGGGGAGCCTTCGTGGATGTTGTGACGGCCTACCGAACGGTGAACTCTGGCCGGAAGGCGACGGAACTGGCGGGGCAGATCGCCCGGGGCCATGTGGATGTCCTGACCTTTACGAGTCCCTCCACGGTGACCAATTTCCTGGAGATCATGGGGCCGGAATTTCTTCCCATCCCCGCGGGCATCCGGGTGGCCTGCATCGGACCCGTGACGGCCGCCGCCGCCAGGAAAGCCGGCCTGCCCGTTGATATCCTTCAGGAGACGTACACCGTACAGGGCCTTGTGGAGTCGCTCAAAGATTTTTTTGCCAAAGGTTGAATGCTGAAGCATTCGTTCGTTTCTGTTCATATCTTGTTGCTCGATAAAGGACCGCAGGGTCCGTTAGGAGGGATACAGACATGCCGGGAAAATTTCCGAAACCCTTCGTTGTGGTCAGCAAATGCCTGGGCTTTGATTCGTGCCGCTATGACGGTTCGAAAATCGATACACCCTTTGTGGAAAAGCTCAAGGCCCATGTGACGTTCCTGCCTGTCTGCCCCGAAGTGGAGATCGGGTTGGGCGTGCCGCGAAAGCCCATCCGGATCGTCTCGGACAGCGGGAAAAGGGCCCTGTATCAGCCGGCCACGGGAAAGGAATTTTCCGGGCCGATGCAGAGCTTCGTCGAGACCTTTCTCGATTCCCTGGCGCAAGTGGACGGATTTTTTCTGAAAAGCCGTTCGCCTTCCTGCGGGGTGGGAGACGCCAAAATCCACGAGGGATTTGAAGAGGGGGCGCGCACCTTCAAGGGCCGCGGGTTTTTTGGCGACGCCGTCCAGGAGCGCTTTGCTGGACTGCCTGTTGAGGATGAAGGGCGGATCCGCAATTATTCGATCCGGGAGCATTTTCTAACCCGGATTTTTCTCTTCGCCCGTTTTCGCGAGCTGAAGGCCAATGGGGCCATCCAGGGGTTGGTGAATTTCCATTCAGCCCAGAAACTCCTGCTCATGGGCTACAACCAGGCACAGATGCGCCTTGCCGGAAAAATCGTCGCCAACCACGAGAAAGCCGATTGGAAGACGGTTGTAACCCGCTATGAAGAGCATCTGAAACGGGCGCTGGCCCACCCGCCGCGTTTTACCGCGATGATCAATGTCCTGCTCCACGCCTTCGGCGGCTTTTCGGAAGTGCTTTCGAAGGAGGAAAAGGCCTTCTTCCTGGAGAGCATCGAAGAGTACCGGGACGAACGGATTCCCCTGAGCGTTCTCCTTCACATCCTGCGGGCCTGGTCCATCCGGTACAAGAACAACTATCTCCTGGGGCAGACCTTTCTTCAGCCCTATCCCCTGGAGTTGGTGGAAATCTCAGATTCGGGGAAGGGCAGAGACCGGTAACGGCTGCGCTGGGGAACTCCCGGCCTTCCGCTTCCGGCCCTTCCGCTTGCGCCCCTTCAGGGCCGTAACCTGCCGTTTGGTCCGAGGCGCGCCTTCGCCGAACCGGCGGGCGGGACTCGGGCCGCTTATTCAGAAGCAACTCCCCATCGGGAGCTGCGGGAGATTCTGGATCATGAGTGAGCGGTTGATCAGTGAAGCCTTGATCCCTGTCGTTTCCACCTGCGACACCTCGCGGATGGCCGCCGGGGAACCCGGTCTGCCGCGGGAGTTCCTGTGGCGGGGCCGGAGCGTTGAAATCGCCGCGGTTCTCCGTACCTGGCGCGAAACGGGAACGTGCCGCCACGGCAGCCCCGAGCGGTATGTCCGCAAACACTGGTTCGAGGTCGCCACGACATCCGGGGACGTCCTGAAAATCTACTTCGAACGACAGCCCCGCCGCGGAAAGAAGGAGCCGCGCTGGTGGCTCTTCAGCATCCGGGGACCGGGAAAAGATTAAGTCGCAACATCTCCATATCTCCATGGCAACCGAAATGGGCTGTCCATCCGGTGGCTGTATTGATCAGGGAAAAACACTTAGGCATAAGGATTACATAAATTCTTAAAAATTAAGGTATTTCCCGAATTGACTCTTTTTTCAAAAACGAAATATTATCTTCGCGTATCCACGAATCAAAGAGGAAATATTTTCTTTCCGCAGATCAGAATTTGCCAGATCGTGCCGCCCTGAACAGAGCACTCAGGCAGACGGCCTTTGCCCGTATATCTGAGGCAGTCCGGGAAAAATGTTTTTTCATCAGAAAGCAGAAAGGGGGTGGAAGGTAGATCCAGGAGAACGGCATGTCATTCTGACCAATGGGTACGGGTGGATTTTTTCCTAAAAAAGCGAAACAGTGGCCAGATAATGAACCCGGAACATATCAGAAAAAAGGAGAATTTATGAAAAAACTTTTCTTTATGACGCTTATTCTAAGCGCCTGCTTCCTGTCTTTAGCTGGAAACGTATGGTGCGCGCCTATTTTGTATAACGGCCATTCCTATGAATTGACCAGTGCGCAGGGCACCTGGGATTGGTGTGAAGGAGAGGCGGTCACAAAAGGCGGCCATCTCGTAACCATTAACGATTCCTTCGAAGAAGCGTGGTTGCGAACAACATTTGGGAGAGAATGTCTTTGGATCGGCATGACCGATCGTGCGGAAGAGGGAACTTGGGTATGGATTTCAGGAGAGCCCGTTACCTATACGAACTGGGCCGGGGGTGAACCGAACAATGGTAGCGGTATTGAAAATTATGCCGTTATGAACTGGATCTGGTCAGGAATCCAATGGAATGACTTGAGCGGCACTGTTGATGATTATCGTGGCATCATAGAGACCGCGCCGGCTGTCCCGTTGCCTTCCGCTCTTCTTCTTTTCGCTCCGGGCCTTGCAGGCATTGCTGTTCTCAGAAGAAAACTCCTTCGTTAGCAAAGAATCCGACCAGGGAAGGCTCGGACAGAAACGGCCTGCCTTCCCTGGCGTTTCGAGACCTTCACTAGTATTGACCTGAAGGTCCCTTCCTTCTATAATTCTTCCCCAAAAAATCAAATTTCCATCTCAACCATGATGCCGGACAATCCCTCTGCCCTGGAATCGGAAAATCCTTTTGAAAAGGGGAAAGTATCTTGCCGCGCCGTACTTGGTGAGGGAACATCGAAGAGCAGAAGAAAGGTGTTGAGGAAATCAACTTCATGACTGCGGACAAAGAGACGAAGTCCTTGTATCATACCCATCAGGAAAGGGGAAAACTATGAAAAAAATTAAGAAGGCACCTTTATTCCTGCTCCTGTCCAGCGCGATCCTGGCAGTTCTCCTGGCGACGCCCGGACATTCGGTTTCCTGTGAAGATGGATTGGTGGAGTCTCTGGTGAAAGGCAATTCGACCTTTGCCGTAAAACTCTACGGGGAATTGAGGAGCACGGAAGGCAATCTTTTCTTCTCACCCTTCAGCATCTCTTCGGCGATGGGCATGACATACGCCGGGGCGCGGAAGAACACGGCAAGGGAAATGGCGGAAGTCCTTTCTTTTCAGATGAAGCCGGAGCAGCTGCCTTCGGCCTTCAGGTGCCTCAACTGTGAACTGGCGGCCAATGCCTGCCGGGCGGGCCAGAAGCTGCGCATAGCCAACGGGTTGTGCCTTTCCGGGGGCGATGTGAGCCGCGATTTCAAGGACCTGCTGAAAGAAAACTTCGACGCGGAGCTGTTCTCAGGCGGGGTGGACGAAATCAACCGCTGGGTCAGGGAGAAAACGGAGGGGAAGATCGAGAAGATCCTCGAAGGCCTCGATCCCAACTCGGTCTGCGTCCTCCTGAACGCCGTCTATTTCAAGGGCCGGTGGGAGAGCCGCTTTCGGGAAAGCGACACCCGCTACGCCCCCTTCAAGGTATCGCCCGGCCATGAGGTGACCGTTCCCTTCATGTTCCGGAAAGGCGATGTTTCGATCCTGAGGAAGCCGGATTTCCAGGCCGCCTCCATCCCCTACAAAGGGAACACCCTGTCGATGGTCGTTCTGCTGCCCGCCGAGGCGGAAGGGCTGGGCCGCCTTGAAAGTCGGTTGACCGGGGAAACCCTGGAGCAGTGGCTGGCGGAGCTCGATGCCTCCCCCGCTGCGGAAGCGGAGCTTTATCTTCCGAAGTTCAAGCTGGAGACGGGGTACGACCTCGTGCCCCCCTGCAAAACCCTGGGCATGAAGGACGCCTTCGACGCCTCCGGCAGGGCGGACTTTCGCGGCATGGGCTGGCGGAAGGGCGATCTGTGGATTTCTCAGATCAAGCACCGGGCCTTTGTCGAGGTGAACGAAGAGGGGACGGAGGCCGCCGCCGCGACGGCCGTCGCCATGGTGACGAAGGCGATACGGGAGTCCCCGGTGTTTCGCGCCGATCATCCCTTTCTCTTCCTCATCCGGGACAACCGGACCGGGAGCATCCTGTTTCTGGGACGGATCGCCAATCCCGCGGACACGACCCGATCGGTCAAAGTTCCTTGACGTACTTGTGAATGCGGGTTAAGAATGCAGTGGCATCTGTCGTGAGGAATCAAGCTAGCATCACAACGTTCAAGGAGGTCAGCTATGGAGACTGCTCTGGAGTTCATCAAGGCCAATCCGGTTTTCCACCTCGCCACGGTCGAGGGAAATCAAGCCCGGGTCCGCCCCTTCGGCTTTGTCATGAAAAGGAACGGCGCCCTCTACTTCTGCACGAACAAAAGCAAGGACGTGTACAGGCAACTGCTGCAGAATCCGGATATCGAGATTTCAGCTATGGGAAAGGACCGCTGGCTGAGGATCCGGGGCCGGGTTGCCTTTGACGACAGCCGTGAGGCCAAGGCCCAGGTTTTCGAAGAGATGCCGGATCTGCTGAGAATGTATCCCAAGGGGGCGGATGACGAACTTTTTGTAACCTTCTACTTTACGGCGGCGGAAGCCAAGCTGTTCACCTTTGCCGCGGCGCCGAAGGTCATTCCCCTTGTTTGAGGGCCGTAAAAACGAGCGAAGGACAACTTCGAGAACATGAACGCTTCTGCCGGGGGCGCTGCCGCTCTCCCCGAAGTCAGAAGGCGATATAAGGTTAAGATATGATCGGTATTTCCAAGCTTTACTGCGGGGCAGTCGAACCGGCGGATGTTCTTCGGTACAACCGGGAATCAGGCCGGCTGCCCTCCCATCTCCTCCAGTTTTCCAAGGACAAGCGTCCGGTCATCGTCTGGAACATGACCCGGCGGTGCAACCTGAAGTGCGTCCACTGCTACTCCAGCTCCCAGAACATCCAGTACAGCGATGAGCTGACGACGGCGGAGGCCAAGGCGATGATCGAGGATCTGGCCGCCTTCGGCAGCCCCGTCCTGCTCTTTTCCGGCGGCGAACCCCTGATGAGGGAGGATCTTCCGGAGCTTGCCCAATACGCTGTCGAACGGGGCATGCGGGCGGTGCTTTCCACCAACGGTACTCTGCTTACCCGGGAAAAGGCGTCGGTGCTGAAGCAGATCGGCCTGTCCTATGTCGGCATCAGCCTGGATGGCCGGCGCGAGACCCATGACCGCTTCCGGGGCGTCTCCGGCGCTTACGCGGCAGCCATGAAGGGCATCGCCATCTGCCGGGAAGAGGGGATCAAGGTCGGGGTGCGCTTTACGATCAACCGCCGGAACGCTGCCGACATTTCCGCCATCTTTGATCTGCTGGAGGCGGAGGACATCCCCCGGGTCTGCTTCTATCATCTCGTGTATTCCGGTCGCGGTTCCTCCCTGGTCGCCGAGGATCTCTCCGCAGAAGAAACCCGGCGGACCGTGGATCTCATCCTGGACCGGACCCGAGACCTCTTCGACCGTGGGCTGCCCAAGGAAGTGCTGACCGTCGACAATCATGCCGACGGCCCTTACCTTTACCTGCGGCTGCTGAAAGAGGACCCCCGGCGGGCGGCGGAGGTGATGGAACTTCTGCAGATGAATGAAGGGAACAGCTCCGGCAACGGCATCGGCTGCATCAGCTGGGACGGCGAGGTCCACCCGGACCAGTTCTGGCGGGGCATTTCCCTGGGCAATGTGCGCCGCAGACCCTTCAGCAGGATCTGGACCGATGAGGAGAACGAGCTGCTGATGAAGCTCAAGGACAAGAAGCCCCACCTGAAGGGCCGCTGCGCCACCTGCCGCTGGCTTGAAGTCTGCGGCGGAAACTTCCGGGCGAGGGCGGAAGCGGTGACGGGAGATTTCTGGGCCCCCGATCCGGCCTGCTATCTGACGGACGCGGAGATTGCGCCGCCGGAGAATGCCTGAATTGAAGGATAGATTCGGAACAACTCAAAAAACGAGGTGACGAACCCATGAATTTTCCTGAATATCGACCGCGACGCCTCCGGAAGAACGAACTCTTCCGGAAGCTCATCCGGGAAACCCGCCTGTCCGTGGACAACCTCATTTTTCCCCTCTTCGCCACCGTGGGCAAGGGCGTGAAAAAGCCCATCGGCTCCATGCCGGGCCATTTTCAGCTATCCGTGGACCTGCTGGTGAAAGAGGTGCAGGAATGCCGGGCACTGGGGATTCCCGCGGTGCTGCTCTTCGGGATACCGGACAAAAAGGACGAGGCCGCCTCCGGGGCCTTCGCCAGAGATGGCATTGTGCAGCAGGCGGTCCGGCGGATCAAGGACAAGGTCCCGGATATCCTCGTGGTGACCGATGTCTGCCTGTGCGAATATACGGACCACGGCCACTGCGGGATGATCGAAAAGGGTGAGGTCCACAACGACATGACCCTGGAGGTGCTGGCGGAGACGGCCGTCTCCCAAGCTAAGGCCGGGGCGGACATGGTGGCGCCGTCGGCCATGATGGACGGCCAGGTCGGGATGATCCGAGAAGGGCTCGATGAAGCGGGGTATGAAACCGTTCCCATTCTGGCCTATTCTGCGAAATACGCTTCCTGCTTTTACGGACCCTTCCGGGAAGCGGCGGAAAGCGCCCCCCGCTTCGGCGACCGGAAGGCCTACCAGATGGACCCGGCCAACGGGGACGAGGCCATCCGGGAGATGAACCTCGACGTGCAGGAGGGGGCCGACATCCTCATGGTCAAACCGGCCCTGCCCTATCTCGATGTCATCCGGCGGGCCAGGGAGGAATTCGACCTGCCCGTGGCGGCCTATAACGTGAGCGGGGAATTTGCCATGATCAAGGCGGCGGCTCAGCTGGGCTGGCTTGACGAGGAGAAGGCGATGATGGAATCCCTGACGGCCATTCGCCGGGCCGGTGCGGACATGATCCTCACCTATTTCGCCATGGAAGCGGCCAGGGTTCTGCAGCGATGAGCGCTTCCCTTCTTCCCTCAACCCTGCGGATGGTGGCCTGGGAGGTGACCCGGAGCTGCAATCTCTCCTGCATCCACTGCCGGGCCTCATCACAGAGAGGTCCTTATCCCGGTGAGCTTTCCACGGAACAGGGAAAAAAGCTCCTGGAAGAGATTGCCGCCTTCAGCCGGCCGATCATCATTCTGACGGGAGGTGAGCCCCTCCTGCGGGAGGACATCTACGAACTGGCCGCCTACGGGGATCGGCTGGGATTGCGGATGGTTCTGGCGACCAACGGCACCCTGGTGACGGAAGGAGTTGCCCGACGGATGCGGGAGGCGGGGATTCAGCGGGTCAGCATCAGCCTGGACGGGCCGGATGCCGCCAGCCACGACGCTTTCCGGCAGATGCCCGGGGCCTTCGCCGGCTCGCTGGCGGGCATTGAAGCCCTGAAAAAGGCGGGAATGGAATTTCAGATCAACACGACGATCACCAGTTCCAACCGCCATTCCCTATCCGCCATGATGGAGCTGGCGGTCCGCCTTGGTGCCGCGGCCCATCACATCTTTCTGCTGGTGCCTACCGGCCGGGGGAGAGACCTTGCCGGCCAGGCCATTTCTTCACAGGATTACGAGGACACCCTCCAGGCCTTTTACACGGCGAGCCTGACCAGCCCCATTCTCTTGAAGGCCACCTGTGCCCCCCACTATTACCGCATTCTCCGCCAGAAGGGAGGCGCCGGAAGCCAGCCGCCGCCTGAAGGCCAAGGGGGCCTCCATGCCGTGACCAGGGGGTGCCTTGGGGGGATTTCCTTCTGCTTCATATCTAATACGGGATCGGTGCAGCCCTGCGGCTACCTGGAACTGAACTGTGGGGAGATAAAGGAGACGGGGTTCGAGGAGATCTGGAAAAACGCCGCCGTTTTTCAGAAATTGAGAAATCCTGAATCCTACAAAGGAAAGTGCGGCCGTTGCGAGTTTTTCCGGGTCTGCGGCGGCTGCCGCGCCCGGGCCTATGAGATGACGGGCGACTACCTGGCGGAAGAGCCCTTCTGCATCTATGAACCGAAAGGAAAGGCGGCACCGCGCGGGACGGATTCGGAACCCCTCATCTAGGACGGAGAAAGCGGCATGGATGCCCTCGACAAACATCTTCTGAATCTTCTCCAGACGGACTTCCCCCTGGAGGCGGAACCCTTCCGAGCCGTGGCGGAAAAGCTGAGGATTTCAGAAGATGAGGTGCTGCGCCGCATTTCACGCCTCAAGGAAGAGGGCGTGATCCGGAGGATCGGGGCCGTGCTGGACAGTGGAAAGCTCGGCTTTGCCAGCCGCCTGTGTGCCGCCCGGGTTCCGGAAGAGCGGGTGCCCCTCTTTGTGGGCCGGGTCAATGCCCTTCCGGGCGTGACGCACAACTACGGGAGAAGCCATGCCTGCAATATCTGGTTTACCTTGATCGCACCATCGGAAGAGGAGCTGGAGAGGACGATCGAGCGCCTTTCCGAGGAAACGGGGATCGAAAACATCATGACGTTCCGGGCCACTCGGACCTTCAAAATCGATGCCAAATTTCTGTTCGATGAGCCCCCCCCTGTGCAAGAGCGGGGAGGAAGGCGCTCTGAGCCATCATAAGAAAAAGATCATTTCAACGGAACATGAAAAAGCTTCTCCTGCTGATTCTGCTGGCCTCTGCGGTGTTTTGCCTCGCCGTTGCGGGTACTCCCTGCCGGCTCGATGCCGGGGAAAAAAGGCAGATCCGGATCCTGCATGTCAATGATTTTCACGGTTTTGCGGAGCCGTACAGGCCCTGCGGTTCCGGTGAACTCTGGGGCGGCGCGGCATTCCTCGATGCGGAGATCCGCGCCCTCCGTTCCGATCCAGCCGTTCCTACCCTGCTGCTCGCGGCGGGCGACATGGTCCAGGGGGACAACTGGGCCAATCTTTTTCAAGGGCGATCGGTCATCGAACTGATGAACGCCATGGCCTTCGACGGCATGGTTATGGGCAACCATGAACTGGATTTCGGCCAGGCGGCTTTGAAGGAGAGGATTCGTGAGGCGGCGTTTCCCGTCCTGGCGGCGAATGTCCAGGGGGTTCCGGGGTTGAAGCCCTTTGTGATCAAGGAAATAGGCGGTGTTAAAGTTGCCGTGATCGGGCTGGTTACCGAGCGCACCCCCCTGTGTACCCATCCGGCCAATGCCGTGGGACTGACCTTTCTCTCCCCGAAAGCGGTTTTGAAGACCTATCTGCCGGAGCTTCGCAAGGCTGCCGATGTGGTGATCGCTCTGACGCATCTCGGGCATGATGCCGATCGAATACTGGCACAGCAGGTAGCCGGCGTGGATGCCGTGATCGGCGGACATTCCCACACGCGGGTGGCCAATCCCCCCAGGATCGGCAATGCGCCGGTTCTTCAGGCCTGGGAGCACGGCAAGGCCCTGGGCGTTCTGGATCTTACCCTTGAGGACGGCAGGGTAACGGCTTACAGTGCCCGCCTGGTCGATGTGAAACCGGGTGGCCGTCCCGCCGCCGAAGGGCCGGTAGCGTCTCTCGTTGGTCGTTATTCGCAGCGGATGGAGCCCTTGTTGAGCGAGGTGGTCGGCCGGACCCGGATTTTTCTCAGTGCCGCGGATGTGCGATATCGGGAAACCAATTTCGGCAGTTTCGTGGCGGACGTTGTCCGTCGCACCGCGGGGGCGGAGGTCGCCCTGATCAACGGGGGGACCCTCCGCAGGAGCATCAGGAAAGGTCCGATCCTGTTGAAGGATCTCCATTCGGCTCTGCCGTTCAACAATTATGTCGTGGCATTCCGGCTGCGGGGAGATAAGCTTCGAGAGGCGTTGGAACATGGCGTGGCGAGTATGGAAGCGGGCGACGGCGCCTTTCCCCAGATTTCCGGGATGACGGTCGCCTATGATTCTTCAAAGCCGCCGGGGAGGCGGGTTCAAAGAATAACCGTAGGTGGGCGTGAGCTGGAGCCGGGACGGGAGTACACGGTGGCGACCCATGATTTTCTGGCGGCGGGCGGCGACGGTTACAAGGTGTTCGGGCAGGTCGTCTCGGCTGAAGATCTCGTCCAACCGGCCGGGGGAGGTCGGCATGGTTCGAAGCTGGTCTACAATGACGGCAGCCGCTGGCTGCGCGATATCGTAGCCGATACCATCCGGACGCTTCATGAAATCGATCCGCTGACGGAAAACCGCATTGTGGAGGTTTCCGCACCGTGAAAGTCTATGTCAATGGCCATGCCGTTTCCCTCATGGAGGGGATGACGGTCCGCCATGCCCTGCTGGCTTCTCCGTTCGGGGAGAACTGGGAGAAGGCCGCCGTTCATGATGAATGGGGCAATGAAGTCGGCATGGATGGCGCTCTCCAGGAGGGCCAGAACCTCCATGTAACGTTCTCTCCGCACGACGCAGAATAACCGCAGGCCCCGTCGTCAGCCCCGGAGGCCCCGGAAGGCGGTCAGGGAAAAAGGCGGTGGACTGATCCAAGATCGCAGGACCGGAAGCCTCTTCCCCCGCAAGAGTGCGAGCAGGGGGTGGATTAGGAGGGGGTTCTGTGGTATGGAAGACGAAAACTCAGCAGGGCTGAACAGTCAGGATCCTTATGCCGACAGGGAAAAACGGGAAAAAAAAGGGAAGTGACGCCATCTATCTGATCGACGGCAGCAACTATCTCTACCGTTCTTTCTATGCGATCCGGGAGCTTTCCAATTCCCGGGGCTTTCCGACCAACGCCGTTTACGGATTCACCAACATGCTCATCAAGCTTCTGCGAGAGCATGCGCCGCCGTACATAATCGTGACCTTCGATCTCCAGGGTCCGACCTTCCGCCACGAGACCTACGACCAGTACAAGGCGACCCGGAAACCGACTCCCGAGGCCCTGATTGCCCAGATTCCTTCCATCAAGGAGATGATCCGGGGTTTTTGCATTCCCATCCTGGAGCAGCAGGGAATTGAAGCGGATGACCTGATCGGAACCCTGGCCCGCCGCTTTGCCGGAGAGGGACGGAGGGTCGTCATCATTTCGGGCGACAAGGACATGATGCAATTGATCTCTCCCGAAGTAACGATGATCGACACCATGACCGATCGGACGTATGACGAAACCGCGGTCAGGGAGCGTTTCGGGGTGGAGCCGGAGAAGGTTCCCGAAATCCTGGGGCTGATGGGAGACCTCTCGGACAACATCCCCGGCGTGCCGGGAATCGGGCCGAAAGGCGCCCGGCGGCTCATAGAAGATTACGGGAGCATTGACGAGGTCATCCGGAATGCGGATCGTCTGCACAACGCCAAGCTTCGGGAAAGCATCCGGGCGTACGCCGATCAGGCTCTGCTGAGCCGGGACCTGGCCCGCATCCGCACCGATGTGCCGCTGAACCTCGACCTGGAAGAGGCCCGTCTCCGGGAACCGAACCGGGAGGCCTTGACGCGCCTGTTCCGGGAGATGGAATTCTCCTCCCTGCTTGAGCAATTCAGCGTCCATGAGGACCCCGGGGAAAGGGTATACCCTCTCCTGCAGACCCCCGATGACCTGGCCGCTTTCCTGGCGCCCCTGAAAGAGGGCGGTATGCTGGCGCTTGAGATGGTGCTGTCCCATGAGGAACCGATGCGGGCGGAATTGATCGGAATGGCCCTGGGGCGCGCCTCCGGAGAAGCGGGTTATCTCCCGCTGGCGATTCCCGAAGAGGTGGATTCCCGGGAGTCCCGGGAGTCCCGGGTCTGGTCTGTTCTTGCTCCGTTTCTGGCCGATCGGAACGTGACTCTGGCGGGCCACGACATCAAAACGGCCCTGATCGTTCTGTTCCTGGCAGGAATGGAGGTGAAGATCGCCCTCCTGGATACGATGGTGGCGGCTTATATCCTCAACCCGGCGCGGCGGGACTTCGAGCTTTCCGAGGTTGCGCAGGACCATCTGCAGCGCCGGATTGACTCCCTGCGGAAACTGACCGGCAGCGGAGCCCATGCGCTGTCCCCGTCTTCCCTTCCGGCGGAGAGCCTTGCGGAGTTTGCCTGCCGCAGGGCGGAGGCTGTTCTGGATCTTTCGTCCCGGCTGACAGCAAAACTGGAGGAAGCGGGGATGCGGAAGCTCTTCGAATCGGTGGAGATGCCCCTGGTGTCGGTACTGGCGGCCATGGAGAAAAAGGGTGTTCTCCTCGATCTGGAGCTGCTGAAAAAAATGTCTCAGGAGCTGGAATCTCTCCTGGCCCTGTCAGAGGGAAAGATATACGCCCTGGCCGGGGAAAGATTCAACATCGCGTCCCCCAAGCAGCTGCAGGTGATCCTGTTCGACAAACTCGGCCTCCCCCGGGGCAGAAAGACCAAGGGAGGCTATTCAACCGATGTCGATGTGTTGAGCAACCTGGCCCTGAACCATGAGCTGCCCGCTGAGATTCTTTCCTACCGGAGCATGACCAAACTGAAATCCACCTACATCGATGCCCTGCCTCAGCTGGTCAATCCAAGGACAGGCAGAATTCACACCTCCTATAACCAGGCGGTGGCCGCAACGGGGCGGCTCTCCAGCAGCAATCCCAACCTCCAGAACATTCCGGTCCGCACCCTGGAGGGCAAGCGCATCCGCCAGGCCTTTATTGCACCACCAGGCTGCTATATCGTCTCCTCCGATTATTCCCAGATTGAGTTGCGCGTACTGGCCCATCTGTCCGAAGACCCTGTCCTGATCGAATCCTTTATCGCTGGTGAAGACATCCACAGCCGGACGGCCGCGGAGGTCTTCGGCGTCTTTCCGGAAATGATCAACGCGGAAATGCGCCGGCAGGCCAAAGTCATCAATTTCGGCGTGCTCTACGGGATGAGCGCCTTTGGCCTGTCAAAAGAGCTGGGCGTTTCCCAGAGACAGGCCCAGTTGTACATCGACGGCTATTTCAAGAAATACACCGGCGTCAGGAATTATCTCGACAGAATTCTCGCGTCGGCCAGGGAACGGGGGTATGTGACGACTCTACTGAACCGCCGTCGGTATCTTCCGGAAATCGACAGTGGCAATGCCGCCGTGCGGCAGCTGGCCGAACGGATGGCCATCAATGCCCCGATCCAAGGCACGGCGGCTGATCTCATCAAAATGGCCATGCTGAAGATCGCCGCCCGCCTCCGGGAAGGGGGGATGAGATCGGCAATGACCATGCAGGTCCACGATGAGCTGGTTTTTGAGGTGCCCCGGGAAGAGAAGGATCTGCTGGTGGACCTGGTCCGGCAGGAGATGGAAGGGGTTTTTCTGTTGAAGGTGCCTCTGAAGGTGGACATTACCGTCGGACGAAATTGGGATGAGTCTCTTGCGCAGCATCCCGACCAGTCGGAAAATGCGATGTGATCAGAGTGGAGCAGGCTGGGCGGCCCTTCGAGCCGTCGATGAGGATTCCCGTGTTCGGGTGTCAGGAAGAGGGGGCAGGCGTGGCGAATGTCCCGATACACTGAAATAAAACTGATCAACAGAGAAACAGGAGTACCTGAAGGATGAAGAAGTTTGCCGTTTTGCTTTCCCTTGTGCTGATGATTGCTTTCTTGTATCCCGTGGAATCGATCGCCCGCAAAGAGGAGAAAAAGAGGACTCCCGCCGCCAAAACGGCACTCAACAAAGCAAAGAAGTCGCCTGGAAAGGTTCTGGATAAAAGGAAAAGCCGTAAAAGCAGCGCCCCCGAAATCCAGTCCGCCATCCTGATGAATATGAACAACGGACGGATCCTTTATGAGGAGAATGCGGACAAACCCCTCCAGCCCGCATCCCTGACCAAGGTGCTGTCTCTTTTTCTGACCTACGAGGCAATGGGTCAGGGAAAGGTTGGCTGGATGGACTCTGTGTTGATCAGTTCCGCAGCCCGGCAGGCGGACGGGTCGAGAATGTATGTTGAAGCGGGGGAAAGGGTCCCTCTGGAAGTCCTGATCAAGGGGATGACGGTCATATCTGCCAATGACGCCTCCGTGGCGGTGGCGGAGCACGTCGCCGGAAATGTCGACCGCTTTGTCGAGAGAATGAACCGTAAGTCCGCCGAGCTCGGGATGAAGAACAGCGCCTTCCGGAACCCAAACGGTCTGCCGGCGGAAGGGCAATACACCACGGCGCGGGACATGCTGATCCTGGCCAATGCTTATCTCCACCGTTTCCCGGGCTCCCTGGCCCTTCATTCCATGCGGTTTTATCGTTATAAGAACATCACCCAGCACAACTGCAACGCCCTTCTGCAAAAGTATCCCGGTGTGGACGGGCTGAAAAGCGGTTTCGTCCGGGCGGCGGGGTATCATCTCATTGTAACGGCCCGCCGGGGCAACACCCGCCTCATTGCCGTCGTGATGGGGGCGAGAAACCCGGAAATCCGGGTGCGGGAATGCCGGAAACTTCTGGATATCGGATTTCAGATGCTTTCGGCGGACAATGGCGGCCATGCGGTAGCCGCGGAGCGGGCGTTATCCGCACAGACACGGTCATAGAAAGCTCCGGTTGTGCGATAAAAGCACGGTATGTGTGCGATATCTGCACGCAATATAACTTCATGAAAATACACGTATAAATTAAAATTTGCCCTTCCGCTTTGCCTTCAGCAGGCAGATATCGCACTTTTTGTCTTGCCCGAATAGAAACACACCGACGTCTCCACGGTATTCATCCAATCCATTCATCCCGAAGATATATGTAACATTTTGATAATGCTGGTAAATTTCTCTTGATTTCTGGAGGGCGATCTGGAGAGGAAGATGGAATTGAATTTGGTATTGCTCTTGCAATAGTTAAGGGCAAGCGTGAAAT
>JAVETB010000063.1:0-15439 GCA_034006265.1 Syntrophus sp. (in: bacteria)
CCATTGGTAAGTAATGTAATTATTGCTGCTTTCTTGTTCGGTTGCAAAACGTTCATCCTTTCTCTTCCTCCCAGGTGCTTATATAAAATGGGAGTCTGTAACGTTCTGCCAACCGTTTGTGAAGGTGATTTTGAAAACCTGTTTTTCAGGTCTTAAATGCAACCGCTGGGTGGGGGATTTTCAAGTGGCCACAGGTGGGGGATTTTGGGTGGCCACCCGGGGAATATGGCGACTCGATCATGGATGCGGCACGCCGCGCCGGGGTGGTGATCCCGTCGTTTTGTTACTTGAAAGGATCTACAGCAACAGGTGCCTGTCGCATCTGCCTTGTTGAAGTTGCCGGTGGGCGTTCATTGATGGCGGCCTGTTCCACCCCGGTGACAAAAGGCATGCAAGTGCTCACGAATAGCGAGCGTGTCCATCAGGCGAGAAAACTCAACGTCGAACTGCTTTTAAGCAGCGGTCAACATAATTGCATGACCTGTGAAGCAAACGGTAACTGCCGCTTGCAGGATTTGTTTCATGCCTGTTGCGAAGAGCTCCAACAGGTGACTTTTGCCGAAGCACTGGCCATAATGCTGATGCTTTTGAAACAGTCATTGGCAAATGTTCCGGAAATGACCAGTGAGCTGATTCAATCCTTGATCGAACGTTTTCTTAAGGACCTTCCCCCAATTTATGGGGCGCGTTGGCTACTTGACCGGCAATATGGCACCGTATCTTGTTAAAGAACAAACAGTTAAGCGCATTTAAACTTGTGCGAAAGTTGAGTTATAGAAACAGATGCCATCGACAAGAGGACCGGTGACGTATGATTTCTATTTCCATTTCCGGATCTGGTGCTTTAAAATTGAAGTAGTTGGTTGTCGGACATTTCATGCTCAAATTTAAGGGCTTAGCCGGATCGGATTAAGCCTTTTTTCGTGACTTCATCTTATTATTGCCGCACCCAGTTTTTTTATTTTTGTCCCGGATAAATCCGTCTTGCATGACATGAGAGGCACAACAATCACTTATGGGAACAGCGAGGTGTAAAACAACTCCCGTTGAATGTTCGGGATGCTCTGGTTGTGTTTCTATCTGCGCAGCGTAGCGATCAGCCGCCCGGGTTTCAGCAACAGATCCAGTGCGGCGTTGATGTCGGAGATAACCAGATCACTGTTTGCCATCGTCTCGGAGGATGCCCCTTCAGGACCAAGCATGCATATGCCCAAACCGGACTCCTTCAACATGGCTGCGTCATTTGAGCCGTTTCCTATGGATACCGTGACCTCACTGCCCAGTTGCCGCACCAGCCTAAGCTTCTGCTCCTGTTCATCGCCCGGATGGAGGATGTGGATTTCAACGCGAAGATCCTCGCCCAATGCCTGAGCTTTACCCTGGGTATCCGCCGTGACGATGACGATGTCGACCTGCCGGCGCAGCAATTCAAGTCTTTCGGAAACCCCTTCGATGACGGCGCCGTCCAGGGAAATCGTTCCGTTGAGGTCCAGGACCAGGTGTTCGAACCTGTAAACGCCCTTTCCAGGGATATCAATCTCTATCAATCTTCCTTCACCTCACGATCATCTTTCTCTTCGTTTCATCCACAACTTCTCCGATTACAGCTGCGTCGTCAACACCTGCTTTTATGGATTGATCTGAGTCGGCTCCGACATATTCCGGAGCCGCGCGGGGATGTCCCACTTCTTCATAAGGTTCACCACGCAGGGAGGCACCAGATGTTCCCACGGGTCACCGTGGATCATCCTACTGCGGACGTCTTCCGCGCTGATCCCTTTTGCCTCCAGGGGCACTTCCCACAGGACATGGGTCTTGAGCCCCAACGAATTGAAGTACTTCAGCTTTTTCCGTCCCCAGTCGTCATAGATTGAAAGAAAAAAAACGGCATCCATGGGAACATAGTATCGGTATAACTCGGGAAGGTTGATGGGGAGAGGAACGATGGAGAAATGCGACGATTCGATTCCGGCCTCCTCGAGTACGGTGCGGATCATGACATAACGTTCATAGTAAGTAAGCGGATTGGCTAGGGAACTGCTGCGCTTCTTATCCGCGGCTTCTTCCATGGTCAGCTTCGGGTCCGGGTTGGTGATCCCCACCACCAGATGCCGGCAGAGCCGCATTCCGGCCAGAAGGTACTTGAGATGATCGTTGTGAAAAACCTGAAAGCGGCCGTGGATGACCCCTGTTTCGATCTTCGGGACTGTTTCGCCGATCATTTTGTTATGCCCCTCTCCTCCATAGCATGGCATTGTTTTTTATCGGGGAGTGATATCCGGATCAGCAACGCCAGAAATTTTCCGACCTCTTCCTGGTTTCTCAGATAGAATTCAGCCTCTGTGCTTCCCCCGACGGCAACCTTTCCCACGAACTTTCGGGCAATTTCCTGGAATGAATTGAATGTTTCATGGGTTCAGTCTACCATCAGAGGGCTGTATCGGCCCGGAGAAAACGGCTGGTCATCGGGCGAATCCATGAGTCCCCAGAGCTTTCCCCGATCCAGGAAGTTGAGCACCAGGTACATGAGTTCCTTTCCCCGGACGAGGCTAAGCCCACCAGCGGCACAACTGACTTCGTCGAATTTTCGAACTTCATCCCTCCGCACATATTTGCCTGTCATGACCAGCGGCACACTCTCGCCGGTATGGATCATCGTGCCGGAAGCGGCGGTGGAATGATCCGCGGTCACGATGAAGAGGACGTTCTCGTCGGGGACGATCTCTTTGACGGCGTAGTCCAGCGCTGTGTCGACCGCCTCGATCACCCTTTTCTTGATCAGGGGATTTTTCGTGTGACCCGCCTCATCCGTGACCTTGGTATGAACGTGGATAAAATCATATTCAAGCGCCCGATGCGCCCTTTCGAGCCGTGCCCGAAGATCCCGGCCGGGGTCGTCCGTATCTCCGACCTTCTGGATATCCATGCCGATCACCTCACCGATCCCATGGTAAACCGCACCGGAAGCGATTATCAAGCCCTTAAGCCCCCACTTTTCCGAAAAAGAAGGCAGCCTGCCCATCATCCCGGCCCGCTGAGTGCCGACGGCGTTGATGGGAGGAAGCCCATTTTCGATCCGGGTTTTGTTGAGAGGATGCTCCGAAAGCGTCCGATGGCTCCAGCGAAGATAGGCGTTGAGGACCTTGGCGGTTTTTCGGGCGCTGGGATTCTCGGCCGCGGTACGCAGGGGAAGGACCTGCATGAGAGGACGCCCTTCGGCAATCGGATTGGAATCGGTGACGGCTTTCGATACGTCCCCACGAAGCAGGAGGATGCCGGCTATCCCTTTGGTTGGCAGAAACGCCACAGAAATGTCGTCCAGGGTGAAGCGCCCGACGGCTTCGTGGAGAATTCGGCAGCTTTTCCGATCCAGCTTCGGATTCTCATGACGGAGGACGAGGGTGTTCCCGTCCCTGACCACGGAAAAGATCCGGGCCAGGAGGGCCGCATCCCCCTCACGGATGCCGATCCCTTCCCCGAGTGCCTCCACGACGCCCCGGCCCGGGAATTCCTCAAGGCGATATCCGAACATAAGGAAGTGGGCCAGTTCGCTTGGCAATGCCGCTCCCTGGAGGTGGGAGTGAAAAAGTCCGTTCATGCCGAATTCCGCGATTTTATCGAGATTTGGGGTGCAGGCCGCCTGGAGAGGGGTTTGGCCGTCCAGAACGGGATGGCTTCGGTCACCGAGACCGTCGAGAAGAAGAAGGATGCAGCGCATGTCCACTCCCTGAAAAAGATACTCCGGCTTGCCTGGAATTCCTTATGCGGCAAACAGTGGCAGCGGCTGACTATGCCGTTCCGCGACAGGCGGAATGGAGCGGCAATCGAGGTATGTTACGAGAAAGTCGCGGGTCGAGAGAACTTCCTTCGGATTCATCAGTTCGATAACCCACCAGTCGCAGGGGGCTGCCAGACTGAGGAGATCCAGACGGCTGGCGATGTCCTGCAGGCTTGTCGGGGGTATGTGCCCATACCCTTCCAACTCGGTATTATAAATATGGGCATTGAGAAGCTTATCCCGATTGGGGAGAACATACTCGCCGCAGATGTTCATTTGCGGATAAATATTCCTTATGGCATGGGCATGTCCGATATCGATGGTTACGAATGCATCGCTTTTGGAAACGATGAAATGGAAGAGAAAGGGATCATTGGTCAGCGGGGTCATCAAGTTTTCCAGAGCCACGGCTACACCGTTACTTTTGCCGTATTGCACAAGAACGGATAGATTGTCGATGGCTCTTGCCAGGCTGATCCCTTCCCCGAACCGATTGCCGAGACCGGAATGGATTGTCATGTGTCTTGCGCCGGTCTGGGCCACCATATCAACGGTGCGCATCAGCAGCTCAAGAGAGTCGTCGCCACGCCGGTCGGCATAGGCGATGTCCACTCCGAAGAAGCGGCAGTGATAACGAAGCTGGAAGTCGGAGAGGGTCTTTGCCCGGGCGAGAAACTCCTCTTCCGGCAGAGACGGGTCGATTGACCAGTCGATAGCCGAAAAACCATGCCGGGAAGCGAATTCCGCCAGCTGATCCGCATCCTGGTCAAAGATATTGCACATGGCGATCTGTGGCTGCATTGTTATGGAGAACCTCACCTTTGAAATAAATTTCAATTGGCCGATACAAAAAATAGACGCCCTTGATGGATATCCCCAAGAGCACAGTAGACGGATTCCTACCGGCAGGCGCTTATTTCAGGCCGAACAGGATGCCTGGGTCATCGAGAGGAAATGTAAAAAATCCTTCCGTCACAGAGCGTACCGGTTAACAGAAATGGAAATAAACGTCAAATCAAGAATATGCATAATAGATTTGTATTATTCCTTTTTTTTATAGAGGATGTGGATTGTGATGAGGAAGGAAAAATGACGTTACATAACAAAAAGGAATAATAAACCGTGATGCATCAAGAGGATGAATTTGACTAATAACTCTTCGTTCTATACTAGTGGGATCCATTGACAGCCGATTTTTTAGCAGACGTCGGAAGCAGTAAAACAAGTGATTCAGGAGGATCCCATGAGAAAACAATATGTCGTTGCAGCGCTTGCCGTGATCTTTTCCCTGTTTGTTCTGACCGCTGACTGTATTTCGGGCGAACTGGAAGCCTTTAGAGGGCAGAAAGGGACCTTGAAGATCTCGGGGGGTACGGCACATATTCCCGTAATGAAAGAGGCGGCTCAGAGGATCATGAGCGCCTTTCCCGAGATCCAGATCAGTATCGCCGCCGGGGGCTCCGGCGTCGGCATCAAGCAGGTGGGCGAAGGTCTGGTCAACATCGGGAACACCGGAAGAAAACCGACGGACGATGAAATCGCCCGGTATCAGCTCAAGGTGCATCAGTGGGCTCTGGACGGCGTCGGAGTCGTTGTCAATCCGAAAAATAGAGTCAAGGCGCTCACCAAGGCACAGGTGATGGATATTTTCGCAGGCCGGATCGACAACTGGAAAAGCGTCGGTGGCGAAAACAGGAAAATAAACCTTTACACCCGTGATGGAGCAAGCGGAACCCGAGAGGTTTTCTGGGAAAAAGCGCTGGACAAGGGGATGATTTCGCCCGGTGCCAATGTGGTGGTTTCCAACGGGGCGATGAAATCGGCCGTTGCCCAGGATTCTTACGGCATCGGTTACGTTTCCGTCGGTCATATTGACCGTACCGTGGCGCCGGTCGCCCTGGACGGCGTGATCCCAACGATCAAAACGGTTAAAGAAGGCAAATACAAGATTGCCCGCGGGCTTTACAGCAACACGAAAGGCGAGTCCACCGGTCTGACCAGGGCCTTCATCAAGTACCTGTATTCTCCGGAAGGTCGCAAAATTGTAGAAAAGGCAGGATTTATTCCCTTTCCATGAACAACTGGAAGGAACGGGGCATTGAGAAGATTTTTCTCCTCTCCACGGTAATCAGTTCATCCATAACCCTGCTGATTCTCGGTTTCATGGCGTACATGGCTTTACCTCTTTTCCGCGATGGTCTTTTCCGTCTTCTCACGGAGCCATGGACGCCTCAGCAGGGATTTTACGGGATCTACCCCATGATCGTGGGGACCGCGGCCATCTCGCTTCTCAGCCTGCTTATCGCCTTTCCTGTTAGTCTCGGTTGTTCGTTTCTCATCAGCTCGATCGGCCCGAAATCATTGAGCGCTGTCTTCCGGAGGATCGTTCAGATGATGACGGGCATTCCCACAGTAATTTATGGCTTTGTCGGCATTTTTCTCCTTGTTCCGTTGATCCGGGAATTTTTCCGGGACGGATCCGGGATGTGCATTCTCACAGCGGCCCTGATGCTTGGAGTCCTGATTGCGCCGACAATGATCCTCTTTTTCTGCGACAGTTTCGACCGGGTCCCTCGATCGTACATCGACGCAGCCGATTCCCTGGGCGCGAACCGCGTGCAGACGCTGTTATACGTTATTCTTCCCTCGGCACGGAAGGGCATTGTCATCGGGGTTCTTCTGGCCTTCGGCCGGGCGGTGGGGGACACCCTCGTCTCTCTCATGATCGCGGGAAATTCTATTGCGGAGCCGGAATCGCTCCTGGATTCGGTGCGCACGCTGACGGCCCACATCGCCCTGGTCATCGCCGCCGATTACGAGAGCCCTGAATTCCGCTCCATCTTTGCCTGCGGTCTGGTTCTCTATCTTTTCATTACCATCGTCATTCTGGCCGTGCGACGCCTGGCCTTCCGGAACAGCGAGGAACGGGCATGAAGCAAGCTGGTGAAAGACTGACGATCTGGTATTCCTGGACTTGCGGGCTGATTCTGACCGCCGCCGTTTTCTCCATTCTTGCCTACCTTCTTTTCAAGGGGGCCGGTGCGCTTCATCCGAAGCTGATCTTCGGGGATGTTGCCCCTCTCAAGGCCGTTCTTCTTAAACAGCGCGTTTTCGACGGACTGTTCCCCGCCGCCGTCGGCACGTTGATGCTTGTCTCTCTGTCCGTTGCCATTGCTCTGCCGATCGGGTTTGCAACGGGCATTTACCTGGCGGAATACGCGAACTACCGGATCAAAAACACATTCAACCTGATTTTCGACATCCTTGCCGGCATTCCGTCCATCGTGATTGGGCTCTTCGGGTTCGCGCTGGCCGTTTTTCTCCACAAGCACTATTCCAGCAGCATCCAGCCCTGTCTGCTCATATCGGGTCTTGCCCTCGCCTTTCTTGTTCTGCCGTACATCATCAGAACAACGCAGATCGCCCTGGAAAGTCTTTCTCCCGAGATCCGCCTGACGGCTCTTGCCCTGGGAGCGACGAAACTGCAGAACCTGGTTTATGTCCTTCTTCCCCAGTCTCTTGCCGGGATGATCAGCGGGGTCATTCTCGCCATCGGCCGCTGCGCGGAGGATACCGCGGTCATCATGCTTACGGGAGTGGTGGTGTCGGCGGGGGTTCCAACATCCGTTTTTGCCCCCTACGAAGCGCTGCCGTTCTACATCTATTACATTTCTTCCCAGTATACCACTCCGGAAGAACTGATGAACGGCTATGGAGCGGCACTGCTTCTGCTTCTGTTATGTCTGTTCCTTTTCGCCCTTGCCTTCGTCATCAAAAAGCGTCTTTCTTATCTCGCTTTCTATCGCCCATGAACACGACTCTTCCGGACAGCACGAAAATACGGGTTGCTGATCTCAACTTTTTCTATCGGGAAGGCCGAATCCTTCAAGACCTGACGGTCCATTTTGCAGAACATTCGATCACGGCGCTCATTGGCCCCTCGGGGGCGGGAAAGTCCACCTTTCTGATCACGCTGAACCGGCTTTGGGAAAACCTCCCAGAGGCCAGGATGAGCGGCAAAGTGGAGATTACGCTCGGTGGTCTGCGCCGCGATATCTATCAGGGGACCTTTCCGGTGACGGAGTTGAGAAGAAGGGTGGGGATGGTCTTCCAAACCCCAAACCCTTTGCCCATGAGCATCTACAAAAACGTTGCCTTTCCCTTGAAGATGGCGGGTGGTAGGGATCAAAAGGAAATGAGGCGCAAGGTGGAACAGACTTTGAAAATGGCCTATCTCTGGGAGGAAGTCAAAGACCGAATGAACGATGACGCCCGCAAACTTTCCGGGGGACAGCAGCAGCGGCTCTGCATCGCCCGGGCGCTGGTTCTCGAACCGGAGGTCTTGCTGATGGACGAGCCCACATCATCCCTGGATTCGACCGCCACGGAAGTCATTGAGGGTCTGCTGCTGGAGCTGAGAAAGCACATGACCATTCTGGTGGTTTCGCATTACCTGGATCAGGTGAAAAGGGTAGCCGATCGGGTGGTCAGCTTTGAAGAAGGCGCCATTGTTTCATCGTGAAAACCCACCAAAGCCGTTATTTTGAGCTTATTTCCAAAAGATATATAGTCGAGATATATATAACAAATATGAATTTGACAAATGCAGGTATGTTATATATGGGAGTGCCCTATCGAGATGCCGATTTCAGGCAGACTTATTCAGACTCATCGTTTCAGGCTTTTCCGTAATTGCTGTTTTAAAATATTTCGATTGATCGAGGTAAAACAATGGATCCTGTATTGATTAAATTAGCTTTTGGAGGAATCGCATTTCTCGGCTGTATCGGTCTGTTATTCGGCATTGGTCTGGCTCTCGCAGCTCAGAAATTCGCTGTCGAAGCTAATCCAAAGGTGGAGGAAGTCCTTGAAGTCCTTGCTGGAGCACAGTGTGGTGGATGCGGTTACGCAGGTTGCGAAGCTTATGCGGAAGCGGTTGTTAACGATCCGGAGGTGCCTGCCAATCTCTGTTTCCCGGGCAAGGCGGCAGTAGCCGAAGCTGTTGCGGAAATTACCGGGAAAAAGGTGGTCGGTGCCGCCAACATGGTTGCTTCAGTACGATGCTCCCGTTTTGAGGGAAACGTCGGGCAGAAATATCATTACTCTGGTGATCAGACCTGTGCGGGTGCGAGCATTTGCTTTGGTGGTGGTCCGCAGGAATGTGCTTACGCCTGCCTTGGTTTCGGGGATTGTGTTGCGGTTTGCCCCTTTGGGGCAATAACCCTGGAGAACCACTTCCCAGTCATGAATGTTGAAAAGTGCGTCGGTTGTGGTTCCTGCGTTCGGGCATGCCCCAAGAATGTCATTGAAATCATTCCCCTAAGCGCTCGCGTCTGGGTGCCCTGCAGCACGAAGGATCCTGGGAAAGTGGTTCGGTCCGTGTGCGAAGTGGGGTGCATAAGCTGCAGGATGTGCGTCAAAGCCTGTCCGGCAGGAGCCGTGAGTTTCGAAGGCAATTTCATCCGAGTTGATCATGAAAAATGCGCGGCCTACGGTGTCGAATGCAAAGAAATCTGCGTTGAGAAGTGCCCTCGTAAGATTTTTAAGCCGTTTAAGTCATAAGCAGGCGGTGGGGGCTATCCCAAAAGACGAGTTGCATCAAGCCTAAATTTACCGTTGCGGCATTTCGTAAAGGTCCTTTACCCCCCTTTTTTATCCTGACAGGATAATTTTATTAAGCTTCCCTTTTCTAAAAAGTTGAAAGACAATTCCTTGCAGGCTAAAAAAGCGCAAAGTTGGGTCAAGATTAGATGGAGTACTTGTTTTTCCTGGGTGCACCAGGTTTAGAGCAAAATCGATTTGTGCTGAAAAACATCTTGAATGTCAACCCGAGCTGTGATACAAAACAGCCGTTTTGTGAGTACGGTTAAGCTTAGGATTGGTGGAAACGGAAGCATCTCGTTGTTTTTAATGGTAAATTTTATTTAAGACTTTCTCCTGTGGCCGCACTGTCGAAATCCGTTGCAGCCTATATCAGCCTTCCTGCCGTGATACAAGCTCTTTGTTTCTTGAATGAAGATTTCTTCCCTCAGGGGAGTAATGGATTTGAAAAATAGGGATTGAAAAAAAATTGAGGGGGTGATAAGCAAGCGTTACTTTGCAGTAACAGGGATGTTAAATATTCTTATGGAGGTGTTTAATGGCTGGAGTACCAAGTGTGATTAAAACGTGGCAGATGGTGACGCCATGGGGGAAGAACAAGGAAACGGGAGAAAAGATTGAAGGGAAACTGGCGCTAGCTGAACTGCCCGTACCGGAACTTAAAGAGGGCGAAGCCCTGGTTGAGATTGCGGGTTGCGGTGTCTGCCATACCGACCTCGGTTTTTTCTATGACCGTGTACCGACCGTTAACAAACCGCCGTTGACATTGGGCCATGAAATCAGTGGAACCGTTGTTGCGGGCGATAAAGCATGGGTAGGCAAGGAAGTCATCATTCCTGCCGTTATGCCCTGCCGCAAGTGCATCCTTTGTAAAACCGGCCGTGGCAACCGCTGCCTTGCTCAGCTGATGCCCGGAAACAGCTTGGGAAATTATGGTGGTTTTTCAAGCCACATCGTCGTTCCGACCATAGACCTCTGTGAAATTCGCGATCGCGGCAATTATCCGCTGGAAAATTTTGCCGTCATAGCAGACGCCGTGACGACGCCTTACCAGGCGGCCAAGAGGGCGGATCTCCAGCCCGGCGACAACTGCATCGTGATCGGCGCAACCGGTGGTGTCGGCGTATACATGGCTCAGACGGCCAAGGCCCTTGGGGCAAAAACGGTTGTCGGCATGGCGAGAAACCAGGAGAAACTCCAGAGAGCGCTCAACTATGGCTGCGATTTCGTCATCAGCACCCAGGATAAAACCAGCAAGGACGTTTCCGGTGAATTAAGCGCGATCCGCAAGGCCAATGGGCTTCCCAACGTAGGCTGGAAGATCTTTGAAGTATCCGGAACCAAGGCAGGTCAGGATCTGGCACTGGATCTCCTTTCCTTCACCGGCAAGATGATCGTTGTCGGGTTCGGAATGGCCAAAAATGAATACATGGTTTCTCGGCTGATGGCCTTTGACGCTGAAATCATCGGGACCTGGGGATGTCTGCCCGAGTACTATCCCATCGTTCTCGATATGGTGCGGACCAAGAAGATCGATATCGATCCCTTCGTGGAAGTCCGCCCGATGAGCACGATTGCGGCGACCTTCGATGAGATTCACAAGGCCGGCTCCCCCTCAAAGAGAGTTGTTCTGAAACCTGATTTTTAATGTACAGCAAGCACGAACACCCAATAAATAACACCAAAAAACGAAAGAGGAGAAAAGTATGAGTTTAGCATGGATGCCAAGAGAAAATGAGATGAAGAATCATGACCGACACACCTCTCAGTGGTGGGGCACGGAAGCACCCTGCACCGTATACGAGAAGCGGCCCCTGAAGGACCCCAAGGGAAATGAGATTCCCGGTCTGTTCACTGCCTGGGTCCGCCTGAACAACCCCGGTCAGTACAATTCCTACACGACCGAGATGGTGAAAGGTGTTATCGCCGGTTTCGAGAATGCCTCCACGGACCGTTCCGTTGTCGCCGTCGTCTTCACGGGCACGGGCCCCTTCGCCTTCTGCACCGGTGGAAACACGAAAGAATATTCCGAATACTACAGCATGAGGCCGGAAGAATACGGTTCCTATATGGAACTCTTCAACAACATGGTCGATTCCATCCTGATGTGCAAGAAACCGGTCATCTGCCGCGTCAACGGCATGAGAGTTGCCGGCGGCCAGGAAATCGGTCTTGCCTGTGACATCGCCATTTCTTCCGACCTCGCCATTTTCGGTCAGGCCGGTCCCCGTCATGGTTCCGCCCCGGTCGGCGGCTCCTCCGACTTCCTGCCCTGGTTCCTCAGCAATGAAGACGCCATGTGGAACTGCGTAAGCTGCGAAATGTGGTCCGCCTACAAGATGAAGGCGAAGAACCTCATCTCCAAGGCCCTCCCCGTCCTGAAAGACGCCAATGGCAAATGGGTCCGCAATCCCCAGGTCATCACCGAATCCTACGTGAAAGACGGCGAGATCGTTTACGGTGAGAACAAGACGGGTCAGGAAGCCAAAGATGCCCGCGCTTTTGTCAACGACGCGCTGAAGGCCGGCAATTATGATTTTGCCCTCCTCGACGCCGAAGTCGAGAGAATCATCTGGATCTTCGCAAACCTGTTCCCCGGCTGCTTGATGAAATCCATCGACGGCATCCGCCAGAAGAAGAAATCCTGGTGGGATCAGGTGAAGAACGACCACCGTTACTGGCTGGCCACTAACATGATGGGCGAGGCCTTCCTGGGCTTCGGCGCCTTCAACACCAAGAAGATCACCGGTGTGGATACGATCGACTTCATTAAAAACCGTCAGCTCATCGCACAGGGCGCACTGAACAACGAAGCCTACTTCGAGGAAGTTCTCGGGAAACCCAAGGCGTAGTTTGCCAGTCAGCTGTTCAAATGAAGGGGGGGGAGGGAATCCCCCCTTTTTTATTTATGACATGTTCCTGAGTTAAAAACGTCACTTCAAGAAGAGGAAGGGAGATTCTTATGGGATTCGAGCATATTACGTTTGAAAAGAAGGATAAAGTCGCCACCATTACCCTCAATGAACCGCCATCCAACTGGTTGACCATCCTGATGATGAAGGAGATCAACCAGGCCCTGCTGGATGTCAAGAGAGACCCGTCGGTTCAGCTCCTCGTTTTCGATGCCGCCGGTGAAAAGGCCTTCTGCGATGGTGTCGATGTTGCCGATCATACCCCGGACAAAGTGGATGAGATGATTTTCGTCTTCCACGAAATGTTCCGCATCATGGCCAGTTTGGACGTGACCACCGTGGCCCTGGTCAACGGCCGTTCTCTGGGCGGAGGTTGCGAACTCATGGCTTTCTGCGATATCGTCATCGCTTCCGAAAAGGCCAAGATCGGCCAGCCGGAAATCGCCGTGGGCGTCTTCCCGCCTGTTGCCGCCGCCTGGTTCCCCAAGATCATCGGCCTCAAGAAAACGATGGAACTGCTCCTCACCGGGAAGATCATTTCGGCGAAGGAAGCGGAGGCCATCGGCCTGGTCAATGTGGTTCTGCCTGTGGAAAACTTCAAGGAAGGCGTGCAGAAATTCCTGGCCGACTTCCTCAACAAGAGCCGACCTGTTGCCATGTGGACGCGCCGTGCGGTGATGGCCGGCCTCAATCTGGATTTCCTGGGAGCCCTCAAGGCGTCGGAAATCCTCTACCTCCAGGGCTGCATGGCCACAGACGACGCCAAGGAAGGCATCTCCGCGTTCATGGGAAAGAGAAAAGCGGTATTCAAGGACAAGTAGCGCATCATGATCTATACGCCGAAAGAAGAAATTGAAAAGCGGACGGCAAGATTAAGGGCGTTAATGGAGAAGGCCTCACTGGATGGGGCCTTCTTCCATTACAAGGTCGATTATTATTACCTTACCGGCACCATGCAGGATGCCATTCTCTACGTGCCGCTGGAGGGGGAGCCGAAGCTCTTTGTCCGCCGGGAGATGCGCCGTGCCAGGCGGGAGTCGCCCCTTTCCGAACTGATTTCCATCCGCTCCCTGAAAACAATCAAGGAGCACATCGGCAATCCGCGCCGGGTCGGTCTCCAGCTCGATGTCCTGCCGTACAATTTCGTGACGAACTTCCACAAACTACTGGGCGACGTGGAGATGACGGACATCTCGCCGCTCATCAACGACCTCCGGAAAATCAAGAGCCCCTTTGAAATTTCCCTGATGGAGAAAGCGGCGGCGATTGCAAAGAAGGTCTATGCGAAAGTTCCCGAAGTCCTCCGGGAAGGCATCATGGAAATCGAACTTGGCGGGATACTGGAAGCCTACGCCAAAACCCTTGGGCACGAAGGGCTGCTGCGGGTGCGCTCCCAGAATTTTGAAGCGTACAGCTGGCATATCCTGAGCGGCAAAGTGGGAAGCATCGTCAGCCAGATGAATTCCCCCATGGGAGGCCTGGGGATGTCGCCCGCCTTTCCCGTCGGGGCGAGCCGCAAAAAAATCCGCCGGGGCGAGCAGATCATGATCGATTTCGGCATCTGCTATCACGGGTACCAGGTGGACGAGACCCGCATGTTCGCCATCGGCTCCATACCGGAGCTCTTCGCCAAGGCCTATGAAGCCTGCCGGGAGATTTCCTACCGGGTGCTGGACAAGGCCCTGGAGGGGGTCACCTGCGCCGAACTGTTCCAGTACTCCGTCGATTTGGCCCAGGAGATGGGTTACGGAGACAACTATCTGGGCTATGTTCCCCACAAGGTCAATTTTCTCGCCCATGGAATCGGCATTGAACTCTCCGAGCCGCCCTTCATAGCGACCAACATGAATTACCCCATTGAGGAGGGGATGACCTTTGCGATCGAACCCAAGATGGTCTTCCCGCGAAAGGGTTGCTGCGGCATCGAAAATACGGTGCTCATGGAAAAAGGCCGCTACCGTGTTCTGTCGGAGATCGACGAACGGATCATTATTGTTGATTGAGTTGCAGAATTCCCGGCAGCCGGGTACGGGGCTCGAACGGGAGCTTTTTTTCAGCATCTCACAGAATCAGGAACCGGCTATCGCCGGCCATGATACCGAAACGAGGGCATTATGGAACTAAAGAGGGTGGATCATATCTGCATTGCCGTCAGGAACCTCGATGAGGCCCGCAGGACATGGGAGCCTCTGCTGGGGAAAGACAAGCCGGACGATACCTACATCGATGAACCGGAAAAGATCAGGGTCGCACGCTACTGGATCGGAGAAGTGGGGTTCGAACTGATGGAATCCCTGACGCCCGACGGCGACGTCGCCAGGTTCATCGAAAAGAACGGTGAAGGCGTAATGCTCGTCAGCCTCAATGTGGACAATACCCGGAAGGCCGTGAAAGAGCTGCAGGAAAAGGGCTATCCGTTCATTCCCGACAGCCGGGGCGGGATTGTCCGGCCGTTCCGCAAAGGGGAGTTTGCTTTCCTGCATCCAAAGAGGCTCAACGGAGTCCTGATGGAACTGATCGACGACGACGGGCTGAAATCTTCCGGCAGTCTGCCGCAGGACTGAACCCCTTCCCTTTTCCGGCGGCAGAGATTTCCATCGAAGTTCCGAGGCGAAACCAACGGAATTGGGAAGATCCGGCATTGGCGCCTTGGTCAGTCAAAGGGGGTTCCGAAATCGTATTTCCGTTTTACGTATTTTATGATGACGGCGGTCTCGACTTTCTGGATCCCATCGATACGGCTGAGGCGGTTGTAGACGAGATCGTGAAGGCCCTCCAGGTTTTTGACTACAAATTCGGCGTTCAGGTTGGAGCTCCCGGTGGTTGAGACGATATACCACAGCTCCCTGAATTTGCTGATCGAGCTGATGACATGTTCCATCTTTGCGATGTCTACGCTGATATAAAGATCCCCCGTGATTTCAAACCCGACCTTGAGAGGATTCGTTACGGCAACGATCTGGATGATCTCATCATCGATCAGGCGCTTTATTCTTCCCCGTATCGTTGCCTCCGAGACCGTAAGCGACTTTCCCATCTCCGTGTTGCTGACTCTGCCGTCCGATTGAAGAATCGCAATGATCTTTGCGTCAAGTTCATCCATGTGTCTTTTTTCAGCTGTCATAAGATCGTCTTTTTTTAACGCCAT
>JAVETB010000064.1:0-15369 GCA_034006265.1 Syntrophus sp. (in: bacteria)
TTACAGGCGTGAAAGGCCCGTGTCCTAGGCCTCTAGACGATGGGGACAAACCGGATATCTCTGTTGAATGTATTTCAGCACGGAAAATTCCGTTGCGTGCGAATTTGGCCTTATACCCTGATGACGGGGAATATGTCAAGCTTCAAATCAATCTCCGCCGAATTTTCTTTGATGACGGTTCTCCAGCCGTCATCCCTCCCATTCGAAGACGACGGGTTCCCTCAGAATCGCATCCCGGGCTTTGACGGCCAATTCCGCCATTTCGGGATGCGTCTCTCTCAGGGAGGCAATCTGCCTCAGATTGTCCGCAGTTCGCAGGATCAGCATGGCCATTTCTCCGTCGGACACGCCTAGACGCTCCAGGATGCCGTCCCAGTCTTCTCCGGAAGCCCACGCATACACTGCGACACTTGTCCAGAAATAGAGGGGTTGAACAGGAAATCCGGCGGCGGTCATTCGTTCCGTTAAGGGACCGAGGTTCCGGACCAGGCGCGCAAAGGCCCGGCTCAGCTTGCGGGAGGTCCTGCGCTTATCCAGGGGGAGCTCCTGATCGGAATCATATACGAACGGTGCAACCAGGGCGGCCAGCAGCTTTTCATCCCTTTCGGGAAACCCCTGAGTCCTCAGGCCTTCCGCTATCAGCAGGGGTTGATCGAGACGTAACTGGGACGCCCAGATGCCGTCATCCGTCAACCGGTCCGAAGAGTCGACGAATCCTTCGGATTTCAGAAATTCGAGATGCCGCAGGAACTCTCTCCACAAATTGTGCTTCTGGCGCTGATAGGAAGCCAGGGAGTTTTCAAAGATGTCCCGGATCGTTTCCGGAGTCTGGGACAGCAGAAGATTCAACACCATGGAAAAATCATTCCGGATCTGGCTGAGAATCTCATCCGGCGGCTGAAAGAGAAGCTTCTTGACATGAACCAGGTCCATGAACCGCCCCGGCACCGCCAGCATGAAGCCGATATTGTCCTGCCCCCTGCGCCCTGCCCTTCCGGTCATCTGGTGAAACTCCGTCCCGCTCATGGGACAGAACTCGTGACCGTTGAAGAGATCGGAATTGAACAGGACGATTGTCCTGGCTGGATAATTCACCCCGGCGGCCACGGTGGAGGTCGCGAAAATGGCCCGCAGATGACCCTTTTTCATCATGGTCTCCACAAAAAATTTCCATGCCGGAAGCTGTCCGCCATGATGCGAGGCGACCCGATAATCGATGAGGCAGGATAACTGCCGGTGCTGGCGCAGAAAGGGGAAACGGCTGAGGAGCTCTTCAAGGTCGTAGAAAAAACGCTCACTGCCGGACTTCCCGGTAAGCCGCATGCAGGATTTCAGGGCGGCATCGCACTCCGAACGGGATTTCAGAAAAAAGATGGCCGGTAGAAGGTCGTAACCCTCCATCAGACGGATGATATCCCCGATATGGGGAGCAGCGGATTTACCCGCTCTGCGCGTCTTACCGGCCGCGATGTATTCCACGACCTTGCTGTACAATTTCCTTTCTTCCATGAGGGGCATCATCCGTCCCGAAGGATGGAGGAGAAGCGGAAAAAGGGGGACGGGCCTCCTCTCTTCCCGGATCACGGTACAGGGTTTTTCCCGGAGAGAGGAGAGCCAGGCGGCAATTTCCTCACCATTCCCAATCGTTGCGGACAGGAGAAGCAGGTTCACACGTACGGGCAGGTAGATCATGATCTCTTCCCAGACCACCCCCCGGTCCCGATCCCCCAGATAATGGGCCTCATCCAGAATGACCAGGTCACAGCGCAGGTTTTCCCCCTGCTGCATCACATCGTAAAGCTGATTGCGAAGGATTTCCGTCGTCCCGACGATAATGGGGGCATCCGGATTTTCCTTTGTATCCCCCGTGAGGATTCCCACATGCTCCGCGCCGAATTGCTGGCTGAATTCCACCCATTTGGCATTGCTCAACGCCTTCAGCGGCGAGGCATACCAGCATCGTCCCCCCGCTCGGAAGACGGACAGAATGGCCTGCTCCGCGATCCAGGTTTTTCCGGAACCGGTGGGCGCCATGACCAGGCAGTCGGTTTTCTTGATTGCATCCAGGGCCTGAAGCTGAAATTCGTCCGGGACAAACTCCCTGTCCGGCGGTTTGCCGATCCGGGAAAATACGCCCTTCAGGACAGGTTCAATGGACGGTTGCAGGTGGGATGAAGAGGCGCTTCGCCTTCGGCCTCTGCCATGCGGCTTGGAGTCCGGCGAACGGTCTGCGGGAGGGGATTTCCTGACCCCTTGTGTTTTTATTCGATGTTCCGTGGAAACATCCTCCATTGCTGAATTGGAATATTCTTCCGTTCTTTCTATCATGGATCGGACCTGCGGTAAAGGCCTGTTTCCGGAATAAACCTCTTTTTTCATTGACAAATCAGCGCTTCCAACCTAAAGATGCCCCGTCACGCAGGCTTTCAGGGCAGGAAAGGGGTCTTTCATCATGGGTATAAGGCGGAATCTCTACTGGGGCTGGTACGTTGTTCTCGGTGCTTTTCTGATCATGGGGATCAATTACGGAGCCCGTTACTGCTTCGGCATTTTTGTGAAGCCCATGTCCCTAGAATATTCTTGGTCCCGTTCCGTAATTTCCCTGGGCGCCTCCCTGATGATCCTGACCTATGGCATCGGCGGGATCCTTTCCGGCTATCTGCTGGATCGGATGGCTCCGCGGAAAATCATGATGATCGGCGCCATGCTCGCCTCTTCGGGAATGGTTCTCACGGCCTTTGTGACATCGCCCTGGCAGTACTACCTGACCTATGGACTTCTCTGCGGGGCGGGAACCTCCTGTTTCGGTGTGGTCGTCTGCAGCTCCTCGGTAGGGAAATGGTTTGTGACAAACCGGGGCATGGCCATTGGAACGGCATCCGTGGGGATCGGGGTGGGAACCATGATTCTGTCCCCCCTGCTGGGGTATATCGTCCAGCAAAGCTGGCGGAAGGGGTTTATCTTTTTAGGGCTTGTCATCCTGATCGGCGTGACGGTTCTGGCACAGGGGCTGATGAAGAAAACGCCTCCCGATACCGATGGCGGAACACCATGCCCCGGCGCCGGGCAGGCTGGTTCAGAATCGGCCCCGGATTCGACCCAAAAGGACGGATCGGTCCTTTCCCAAACGCCGGCACCGACAGCCTCCCTTGCCCGGGTTTTCAGAGACTCCCGATTCTGGCTCCTTGCACTGTGCTACAGCCTGGCCGTCATGTCGGAGATGGCTATCTTTGTTCATCAAGTGGCCTTCGCAATCGACCAGGGCGTCAACAGGATCGCGGCGGCTTCTTCCCTGGGATTTCTCGGGGTGGCCAGCATCCTGGGGCGGTTTTTCTTCGGCTGGCTCAGCGACCGGATATCCGATGCCAAATATGCCGCGAGCATCGGGTTCTTCATGATGTCTCTCGGTGCGGTTATCCTGATGAATGCTGACAGCACGACCACCCTGTTTCTCTACGCCTTTTTCTTCGGCTTCGGATACGGATCCATTGCCCCGATGATGCCTATTCTTCTGGCCGATCGCTTCGGATCAGAAGTACTGGGAACAACCTATGGCGTGCTGACCTTTTTTGCAGCCGGAATCGGCGGCAGCGCCGGCCCGCTGCTGTGCGGACTGATCTATGACCGGTATGGCTCTTACGATTACGCCTGGCGGATCAATCTTTCCGTCCTGATGATCATCACCTTCCTCATCATGGTTCTGAAGCCCCGGAATCCGGGCTCGTACAATCCAGGGATAAATCGGACCCGGACCTGCCGGACTTCTTCCTCGGAGGAATAAGCAGCCGTTCAAGTCTTTCCGACACCTTTCCGGCAAGCTGTTGAAGCAGGCTCGTATCCATCCCCGGATAATAGCGCTCCGGAGAAGCGTCTCCGAGATTGAGGCTGCCGACGAGAACCCCATCCAGAAACAGAGGAACAACGGCAATGGATTTTATAAAGTATTTCCGTGTTTTCGGAAACAGCTTGTAAAAGGGTCGGAGATTATCATTGGCAAGAACGGCAGTTGTGTTCCCGGAAAGAATTTCATGGAAGGATGCCTCATCCAGAATACCCACCTGCTCCGCGAGGCTTTCCGTCATGGCCAGGCGCGGAATCAGATCATTCCTGCCATTGTGCTGCAAGAGGGTCAACCAACGGTAGGGAATGTTGAATTCAGTTTCCAGCTCCCGAAGAACCGTTTCCAGCAATTTCGAGGGAGTGTTAGCCAGATTCAGCACCAGCTCAACCTTTAGAAATTTTTTGGCAATTTCTTCATTCTTTTTCAGCGTGTCTAAAATGTCACTCATATATCGACGTTCCTCCCCCCCTTTTCTTGTGCGACCGACCATTGCGCCCTCATTTCAGATACGCTCCTTGTCGATGATGATGTCGGTTTCACGGCGCGGCTCATGGACACATGCCTCGCTTCCTTGCCGCACCGCAGCGGACGGCTTTCACCCGGCATGGCACATGTCCGCCCCTTCCCGCTTAACCTTCATAACGTGAAGTCCGCAAAGAGGATCACGTGATCCGAAGGCTTGTCTGCCGTCCGGGAATTCATATCGATGGCGCATCCATTGCAGCGTTGGGCAAGGCCGGGCGTGGAAAGAATGTGGTCAATGCGCCAGCCCAGTTTTCTTTCCACCGCCCCGGGAACGCGGTAATCAAAAAAGGTGTAGCTCTGCGGCTCGCCGGGATGAAACTTCCGGAACAGGTCCTCCAGCCCCCAGGACTTCACACGGGCGAAGGCATCCCACACCTCCGGCGTAAAGCAGACATGCCCCAGAAGCCGCTTGGGGTCATGGACATCGATGCTTTCCGGGGCCACATTGAGGTCACCGCACCAGATCAGCAAATCGTCCGGCGACCAGTGCCGCTCCAGAAAGCTCCTGAAGCGGTCATACCAGCGGAGCTTATAGGTAAACTGCGGCTTTTCCTTGTCCCGGCCTTGAGGAACGTAGGTATTGATCACCCATATGCCCGAATGGCGGACGGCAATCAACCGATCCTCGTCGGCCTCATCCCCCCCGGCCTCCAAACCGAGCAGCACGTTTTCAGGATCGCCCAGAGAAGCCACGGCAACGCCGTTGTACTGTTTATTTCCCCGAAAAACGATGGAGTAACCGATATCGGAAAAGGCGCCGGCAGGGAAACGGTCATCCGCCACTTTCGTTTCCTGCATGCAGAAGACATTGGGCCGGTTTTCCTCGAGCCAGGAGAGCACGATCGGGAGACGGGATCGAATGGAATTAACGTTGTAGGTGGCAATCTTGAACCGGTCCACCACTTTTTCTTGATTGTCCTTCATCTTGACGGCTCCTGTTCTCCACCCCCACGGTGCGCTCCATAAAACAGCTTTCGCAATCCTGATTCGCTTCCCTCGGCCGCCTGAACACGCCCCTTCAATCCGCGGGTGGCTGCTTCGCGTTGAGTTTTTTCAGCATCCGGGCGATCTTTTCCGGAGGCAGAATATAGGACGCCGCATTCATTCCGATGGCCTCTCCCGGCATCCCGAAAACAACCGAACTCTCCCTGCTCTGTGCGATGGTAGGCACCCCCTTGTCCTTCATGGCCTTGAGTTCGTGAGCCCCGTCTCTTCCCATTCCCGTCAACAGAACCCCCACGGCGTTCTTCCCGTAGGCGCGAAGCACGGAACGGAAGAGATGGGAAACGGAAGGGCGCAGCCCGTGATCCGGCTCGCCTCTCGTCAGGGCAATCTTTCCGAAGCCATTCACCCCCATATGCAGGCCGTCCGGTGCGACATAGGCGTGACCCGGACGGATTTCCTGCCCGTTGACGGCAACGGAGACGGGATAATGAGAGGCCCGGGAAAGCCAGTCCGCAAACCCGCCGATAAAACCCTGAGTCATATGCTGCACAATGAGGATCGGCGCCTGAAAATTTTCGGGCAATCCCGACAGGACCGTTTTCAAAACCGTCGGCCCCCCCGTTGATGCGCCTATGGCCACAACATCGAACCGCTGTTGAACCACTTTCCCAACATCCAGATCATCCATAACGATCCGGGGCACTTCCTCCCTGGAATTCCGCGCCCACCGACGGACGACCTTGACCTCGGACATGACCTTCACGGCCCGGATCAGCTCCCGCGCTCGAACATCGATGCCGGCGGAAGTGGCGGACGGCTTTTCCAATACCGCCAGCGCCCCCGCTTCAATGGCCCGGAACGTCTTTTCCACCTCTGTGCTGACCCACGCCGCGCTGACGATAAGAATCGGGGTGGGGACTTCCTCCATGATCCTGCGGGTGGCCTCAAGCCCGTCCATACCGGGCAGGATGACATCCATGGTAATCAGATCGGGATGAAGGCGCTTCGCCTCCGTGAGGGCCTCTTCACCGCTTTCCACGGCCCCGACGACCCGGATCTGTGGATCGGAATCCAGGATGGAAATCAGCAGATCCCGAACCACAGCGGAATCCTCCACAATCAGAACGGAAATGTTTTTGTTGTCCCCGCAGAAAGGCATTCTCCAATACCCCGTTTACCCCACTCTTCTGATGACATCCAGCAAATTGCTCTGATCAAAACGACTCTTGACGATGTAGGCATTGGCGCCGACATCGATTCCCCGCTCCTTGTCCTCCCGCGATTCCAGGGCCGTGACGAGGATCACCGGCAGGTCGGCGAGTTTTTGATCCGCCCGGATCCGGGCCGTTAAATCGAATCCGTTCATCCTCGGCATTTCCACATCGGAAATCACGAGATCAACGGACTCCGTCCGCAGAATCGTGAGGGCGTCGATTCCATCGACGGCCGTCGTGACCTGAAAACCGGCAAATTCGAGAATATTGCGAATAAGCGTCCTGGATGTAATGGAATCCTCCACGACGAGAACCGACAGCCGCTGAGATTCGCCAGCGCTCTCCCGTCCGGGGGCCGGCCCTGAAGATCCTCCCGAATCCAGTTGCCTTATGGCGAACTTCATCAGGTCAGCCACGTTCAGTACCGGAACCACCTCGCCGGTTCCCAGTATGGTCGCCCCGGCGATATTTCGCACGCGCACAAGCGGCCCCCCCAGGGGCTTCAGGAGGAATTCCTGCTCATTCCTGATCTGGTCCAGGCCGAAGGCAAGGCTTGTGCCGGCAGAGCTCAACACGGCAATCTCCACATGTTCCCGCTGCTGCACCGCATCGACGGCCTGGGGAAAACCCAATACCGGCCCGAGAGAAACAAAGGACAAGGTCTTGTCATACAGGCGGACGGTTTCCCGGTTTTCCGCCGTCTTGATCTCCGAACGGCGGATTCGCGCCACCCGTTCCACATTTCCCGTGGGAAGAACAAAAAGCTGCCTGCCTGCCTCAACAAGAATACCCCGGAAGGTCGCCAGAATCCGCGGCAGAATGATCCGGATGGTTGTTCCCTGATCCGGAACGGATTCCGCGGAGATAGAGCCTCCGAGTTTTTCAACCTTTTCCCGAACAATGGCCAGCCCCAGCCCCCTTCCGGAGACATCCGTCAGGATGGGTACGGTGGACAGTCCGGAGGAAAAAATCAGCTTCAGCTCATTCTCCCCGGTCAGCTTGTCCGCCTCCTCCCGGGAAAGCAGACCGCTCCTCAGGGCAGCCCCCCGGACATCGTCCCGGTGGATCCCGGCTCCATCATCCTCCAACAGGATCTCAACCTTCCCGCTTTCCTGCGATGAAATGCACAGCCTGATTTTCCCCGACGCCGGCTTCCCCTTCTCCAGCCGCTTTTCCGGCATTTCGATTCCATGATCAACGGCATTTCTGAGAAGGTGCATCAGGGGATCCTTCATCTCCTCCAGGATTCGCCGGTCGATTTCAGTGCCTCCGCCCTCAACCAGGAACTCTGTCTCCTTGCCCAATTCCCGGGCCAAACGTCGAACGACATGAGGATACATTTCCAGCAGAGAGGAGAAGGGCAGAAAGAGCGTCATCTTCATGTCCTCCAGAAGATGATCGATCCTGCCGCTGAATTCATAAGAATTCTGCTGAAGAGCTCGAGACGCGGCCTTGAACTCATGCTCCAGCGATGACAACCGCTTCTTGTTTTCTTCAAGAAAATTGATCATTTTCGAAAAAAACGGGAGTGCTCTGCCGTCAATGCCGACCCCCTCCACGTGGCCCGGGGCATGCCACACTTTTCGCAATTCCGTGGAAATCCTGGTCCCCTCCAAGGCCACATCGAGGAGCTTCCGCTCCAGGTCCTGCAGATCGGCATACCTGGCCCGGATATTTCCCTTAAAAACAGAGAGTTCCTCCACCTGCTGGAACAGGCGGTTCAACCGTTCCGTCGGGATTCTCACCGTGTCCTCGGCCAATCCGCTCCCTTCGGCGGGGACCGCAACCCCTTCCGTGGCCGTGTCGGGCAGAGGTGACACCCCGCTGGTTGGTTCCTCTTCATCATGATCCTCGGGTTCCTCCAGGCTTTTTTCCGTTTTCCGCTCCGGCAACCGGCCGGACGCCGCGTCGTCGAGTTTCAAAACCGTCTGCGAGACGAGGGACGCCTCCAGTGCCCTGGAATCGGGAGATTCTGAGGCAAGGATCCGCTCCAGGATATCCATTGCCTCATAGAGGACGTCATACAGGGCAGGCGTCGCCCGCAGGGAGTCATTTTTCAGGGCGGCGAAGACATTTTCCAGCGCCTGGCAGAGAATTTCTATCTCATCCCAGTTGACGGCACGGGAGGCGCCTTTCAGACTGTGAGCCTCCCGAAAGATGGTCTCCAGGATCTCAGAATGACGTTCCGAATCCTGGCGCCACTCCAGGTCCGCCAATCCCGCCAGAATCGTTTTTTGATGCTCGGCGGCTTCGACGCGGAAGGTGCCCATCAGCTTTTTCAAAAAGGCTTCCTGCTTGGTTACCATGGCGCCTTACCCGGATTAGAGCCTGTACCGGTCGATCAGCTGCTTGAGCTGCTGACCGAGATCATGGAGATTCTGAGCGGCATTTTCCACCTGCTTCGCCCCGGCAACGTTCTGTGAACTGGCCTGATGGATATTCGTAATGGCAAGCACGACCTGATCCATTCCAACGAGCTGCTGCTGGCTGGACGCCGTAATTTGAGTCGCTGCCTGAGCCGATTCTTCAATGGTATCCGCCAGACGGCGGAAAGAATCCCCCGCTTCGGACGTCTGCTTCATCCCCGTCTCAACAGCCTTGATCTCCTGCTCCGTCGACATGACCGCCTCACCGACCGCCCGTTGGATTTCGTTCAGGATGGTCCTCACCTGCGCGGTCGCCTGCTTGGACTGCTCCGCCAGGTTTCTCACTTCCTGTGCGACAACGGCAAAGCCTTTTCCCTGATCGCCCGCCTTGGCCGCCTCGATGGCCGCATTGACGGCCAGCAGATTCGATTGATCCGCTATATCGTTGACCGAGGCGATGATCTCTCCGATGGCCTGGCTGCGCTCGCTCAATTTCATAATGCTTTCGGAAATGGCGTCGGTCTGGGTCCGAATGAAATTCATTCCCTCCACGGCCAGGTCGATGGCCTTCCGGCCCTGCTGGGAGACATCCGTGGCCTTCCGGGCGCTGTCAAAGACATACTTTGCCTTCTGTGTGGACAGATGGGCGGTCTGCTTGACCTCCTCCACGGTGGATGTGGTTTCGCTGACTGCTGACGCCGTCTGACCGGCCGCCGAGGCCAGCTCCGTGGTCGAGGCGGAAATCTGACTGGCCGAAGAGGCGATGACATTGACGGCTTCCCTGATGGCCTGCATCTCGCCGCGCATCGCGGTGACCATGGCGGCAAAGGCCCTGCCCATCACGTCTCTGTCCGACGGGGTTTTCACTGTTACCGTGAGGTTTCCGTTGGCGATCTGCTGGAACAGCTCGGCTTTTTCCTGGAGAGACTGGGTCATCTTCATGAAGGACCGCGCCAGCACCCCGATTTCATCCTGACGGTTCTCGTCCGAAATCTGAACACCGAGATCGCCCTCCGCAATCTGCTCCGCCGCTGAAACGACTTTTTCCAGCGGACGGGTCAAGCTCCTCGAAAACAAGTAGAAAAAAGCGGCGGCGATCAGCAGAGAGACGACCCCTACGCCAGCGATCAGGTTGCCTGTAAAGATCGCCGGCTTGAGCAGCTCCGACCGGGATATCGTCGTGAGCGCCGTCCAGCCCGCAACTTTCATGTTTGAAAAGGCAAGTACCTTGTCCATGCCCTCGAATTGATATTCCACCACCCCAGTTTCTTGCTTCGCGACCTTTTCCACCATGTGCTCCAAACCTTTGACCTGCTTGTAGTTGAGCTTCAGGATGGTCTCCTTCACGGGGTGCGCCAATATGTAACCCTCTTTGTCCACCAGCAGGGAATAGCCGGTTTGACCGATTTTTACCCTGTTCACCATCTCCATCAGGTGGGTGACATTGATCATGCAACTCGCCACACCGATGATTCTTTGATTCCTTCCCGAGAAAATCGGGCAGGCGGCCATGCAGACGAGATTGCCGGTCGCTTTGGATTTGACCACATCGCCGAGGTTGCACTGGCCCTGAAGGGCCTTTCGGTAGTACTCCCGGTCCGAGGCATTGATTCCGACATCCCTTCCCTTGACACCGTCGGCAAAGACAAGCCCGTCCCGCCCGAAAAGGACGATCGTATCATAACGGTCGCCGGCGGCCTCCCGTATCTTGCCGAGTTCGCGCTGAGCAAGGGCGATTTCACTCCCGCTTGCCTCTCTGCCGGCCTCTGCCACCTTTTCCGCGGCAGCCACAACACTGTTGGAAAGTGAAATCGCCTGGGCAAGGCGCAGCTCCTCTGAAAGTCCAAGGTCGATGGTATCCGACAATACCTTGGACACATTCAGCATCTCTTCACGGGCAATAGACGAAATGCTGTCTGTCGCCTTGTAAACCGAGGCAATGCCGATCACGATCAAGGGAATGACAACAACCAGAAGGCCTCCGGCCAGCAGCTTCGTCCCCAGTTTTCTCTTCATCCTTCGCCTGTACCCCTTTCTTTCATAGCCTCATCCCTCGTCATTGACCAGGATCCGGTCATCGGAGAGGATTTTTTCCGCCTGCAGCACAATCGTTCCCGTATCCGTGACACCGGCCAGATAGTTTTCACGAACGCCGGTCAGGGTCGGGAGGGATGGCTGCAGGGAATCCTTCGGAATCTCCTGGATGCCCAGAAGGCCGTCGGCAACAATCCCCACCTCCATCGTTCCATGACGGACAACAATCAGTTTATGGAGGTCCGTCAATCCGCTGTCAGGAAGATCGAAAAATTTTTTAATGTCCATGACGGACAGAATCCGCCCCCGGACATTTGCGATTCCCAGGATGAAACCGGGCAACCCGGGCAGATACGTCAAATTCCGAAGCGGCATCGTCTCGGTGACGCACCGGGCTTCGATGGCATACCGCTCCCCCGCCAGCATAAAGGAAAGGACCTCCAGGCAGGGAACGGATTGAGCCGATGCTTCCGGCTCTTTCGCCAGGCGCAGGGCACGCTCCTTCAGAATTCTTTTAACATCTTCTCCGTCCGTAACCGGTGAATCGTCCTTGGATTGCCTCGATTCCGTCAAATCGCCCCTCACTTAAGAAAAGATCATCCTCCCGGTGGGAAGGAACTCTGCGTCTCCGCCATTACGATAATCTCTCGTAATCTCCCGGCCGTTACCCCATCGGATTCGGGGATGATATCCTCCGGCTGATAGTTCTGCAGCATCAAAAGGGCATGTTCAAAATGCTTCGACGAGAGGGTGATCCGCCCTCTTTGCCGGTCAAGGCTGCCCAGGGTAAAATGGGCCAGAACAAAATCCGGCTTCAGATAAAGGGCGCAACGAAGGGCCTTCTCCGCTTCATCAAAGGCCTTCTGCTCAATGAGAATAACAGCCCGGAGATAGTGACAGCCCGGATCAAGCTTATGAATTGAAAGGGCTTTTTCACACGCCGTTCGGGCTTCCTGGAGATTCCCCGAATCCGCATAAAGCCTGGCCATCAGTGCATACCCTTGGAAATGTTCCGGATTCTGCTCAAGAAAGGCTTTCAGGATGTCTTCGCATTCCCGGTGGCTTCCCTGCCGGAACAGGTGCAGGGCCTTTTCACAGGGGGATTCCTCTACTTTCTCAGCAGCCGTTTCCCCAACCGGAATTTCAGGAGGAATGGGTACATTCCGTTCCAAGAGCGGATCCTTAATCCACAATGCAGCAGAAACCACCGCATCTCCCGGCGGAACGAACGGTTCGTTCAAGGAACCGGGCGGATCGTTTGCCGCCACTGCCTCTTCCGGGGCATTCCAGGGAGAATAGAGCGCCAGTTCCCCTCCCCGGTTCTCCTCCTTCTGGTAGAGAATCACCCCGGGAAAGGTAACCGACACAAATGAAGTCGAGAGCAGATGAAAGCCTTCCGTGACGCTGGGAATGGCCCAGCCACCATCAATGAGCGCCCGGTGGAACCGTTGTACGATCTTTTTCGCCAGCGCAGGCTCCATATACATCAGGACATTTCTGCAGAAGATGATATCCATGGCGTTCGTATTGTTGAACAGCGAAGGATAAGGATCCGAAGCCAGGTTAAGATAATTGAAGGTGACCATCTCCCTGATCTTGTCTAAAATCCGGTAGCGGCCGTCCATCGTCCGGGTAAAATATTGATCCTTGAGCCATTGGAAATTACCGCGGAACGACCATTCCCGGTAAATTCCCTGGGCGGCTCTTTCCAGGAAACGTGCATTGATATCCGTAGCCAGCAGGGTGATCCGCCATTTTTCAATGTCCGGAATAAGGCGTTGCAGCAGGATGGCTAGCGTGTAAGGCTCTTCACCCGTTGCACAGCCGGCGCTCCAGATTCTCAGATATTTCATGCGCCGGCGGGAAGCGATCAACTCCGGAAGAATATATTTTTCCAACGCCTCCAGGCTGATCATTTCCCGGAAAAAATAGGTTTCTCCAATCGTCAGATAGCCGGCCAGCATCTCAATCTGCCGCCGCGTCAGATTTGTGGAAAGCAGCCAGGAGACGAACGGCTCGATGGAGTCAAAAGAGAATTCCCCCGCAGCCGACAACAGGCGCCGCTTCAGGTCCGGCAGGCGATCCTGCGGAAAGTCAAGCCCCATCTGGAGGGTGATCCACTGGGTCAACTGCCGCCATTGTTCATCAGAAAACAACCGGTCCATGCCCCTCTATGAGAATTGCAGCAGTTCCGAATCCAGAAGATCATGATCCGTCGGGGAGAGATAGCTTTCCGGATTCTGAAAGATCAGGAGTTCTTCACCGTTTTTGACAATGCCCTCGACGGACTTCAACGAACGTGTAATCTCCTCTGCAGCGGTCCACTGCCCCTCATTGCATTCCTGCAATCCAAGAACGTCATCCACCCAAAGAGCAGCCATTCGTCGCTCAAGACGCAGAACAATCAGACGATCACTCAATTTCTGGCCTCGCTCCGGAAAACCGCAGCACAGGCGCAGGGAAACGACCGGGACGATCCCGCCCCTTATGTTGACGACCCCGGCAACAACCGAAGGCGATCCCGGCAGCGTCGTTATTTCGACCATGGGAACCACCCTCTGCACAAAGGATATGTCGAGAGCATAGTTCTGACTCTCGACACGAAACACCAGAAGCCGGCAGGGAAAATGTTTCAAGCTCTCATTCATAAAAAGCGGACACTGCGTTTACTATCATGTTTTTCTTGGATATTGAAGCATTCAGATTCCATCCTGAAGAGATTTTATCCATGTTTCGGAATGGGGCTTTTGTCCAGGCTTCACGAACAACGCTCCGGCAGAGCCTCCTGAGCGCCCTGAGGTCTGCACGGGGAGCGGCCTCCGAGGTGGAGCCCCCTTCTTTCTCAAAATTTTCATCACCTTTATAACCGAGAGAACGCGTTTTGTCACGAAATCGTTGAAAGGAAACGGGCGGACGGGGCGGCGGATCGGACGCTCACGGGGATTTTCTGCAGATTTCAGGGATATTCCGATAATGCCTTCTGATATTCACGAATCAGAACAGCCTTGTCGATCCCGTGATCGATGAAATCCCAGGGGAGGAATTCAGAGAGGCCTTTGGGTCGGTAGACATAAAAATCCGGATTGAGAGGAACTTTTTTCAGTGCCTGGGACCAGTTGCCCTCCAGTTGATGCACTTCTGTGAGGATTTGACCGACCCGGCGGTCCCCCAGGGAGAGCAGTGTCTGAATGTAATTCCATTTGGGAAGATCGTGAAAAACCTGAACGGGCCCCTCATTGTGAAGTGCCTTTTTGATTCTTCGAAGTTTTTTTTTAACGGCCTTCACCTCCTCCAGGGGATGCCACTGGAAAGGAGTGAAAGGCTTGGGAATGAACTGATTGACGCTCAAGGTGATCCGCCTGAAGGGCCTTTTCCCCTTTGAAAGCTGGAGGGCCTGGTGGCGGATTTTCCGTGTAAGACGAATCAGACCTTCGATGTCCGCCTCTGTCTCCGTCGGCAATCCGACCATGAAGTACAGGCGTATTTGCCGAATACCCTGTTGAACCAGGTGCTCCAGGGCGGAAAAGATATGCTCCTCGGAAATTCCCTTGTTCAGGACATCCCGCAGGCGCTGTGTTCCCGCCTCCGGCGCCAGCGCCACGGTCTCCACCCCCGATTCCCGGAGCAGACCGGCCATTTCCGCAGATACTCGATCCATGCGCAGCGAACTGAGGGAAAAAGTCCCACCCCTGTCCAGAACGCAGCGGCACAGATCGGCCAGTTGGGGATGGTCGGAAACCGCCGTGCCCAGCAGACCGATTCTCTTTCCTTCGGCAATACCCCGGACGAAGGAGGGTTCAAGGGCCTCCTTCCTCCGAAAACGGACGGGCCGGTACACAAAACCGGCGGCACAGAAGCGGCATCCCCGTGCACAGCCGCGGCTTACCTCCGTCAGGAAGAGATCGCCGAATTCTGAATCCGGTGTCGAAATAATCTGATCGGTTCGAAACGCGGAGAGGTCCTTTTCCCATCGTCTCCGGATTTTCCGGGGCAGTGAGGAATCAACGGGATGAACATCCTCCAGCGTTCCATCGGGCTGATAAGAAACGGAATAAAGCTGAGGAACATAAGCGCCCGGTACACGCCGCTGCACGTCAAAAAGGCGCTCCCGGCGATCCGGACTCTGAATCAGGGCTTCCCGGTACAGAACGGCTAATTCAGGAAGCGCCTCTTCCGCTTCCCCTATAAGGAAAAGATCCATGAACGAACTCAACGGCTCGGGATTGAGGGTTACAGCGATCCCGCCGGCCATGACCAGCGGTTCGAAATCTTTGCGCAGCGATGCCTGAAGTGAAATTCCAGCCCCGGCGAGCAGGGCGAGCACATGGGGATAATCGTTTTCAAAGGGGATGGAAAAGGCGATAATATCAAATTCTTTCAAGGGTTTCCGTGATTCCAGGCTGACAGGACCCTTCCCCCGGGGCGCATCGCCTTCTCCCTGTGG
>JAVETB010000065.1:0-14966 GCA_034006265.1 Syntrophus sp. (in: bacteria)
ATTTGACCTTTCCCGAAAATTCCGCTTCCAAGGCTTTTAAGGCCAGCAGGTTGTCGCCGAAGATCAGCCGATTGTCGAAGAGATCCTTCTCCGTTATCCTGTGCGCTGCATGATAAGACTTCTCCGGATCTTCCAGCAGAATCCGCGGCTCCAGCCGCGGCCGGTTCTCCTTCCCGATCCAGGTCAATTCAAGTTTCGGTTTATGATTCACTGTTTTCCGTCACCTTTGCCTTTTCAGCCAGGATCGGACCTGGTCGATGAAGTCGTGAAATGAATGATCCACGATCCCGGCATTATAAAGGTCCATCGATTTTGCCACCATCGCGCCGTACTCGGCTCCACCCATCAGGGGAATAACGCCCTGGTCGGCAAAGGCCCTTTTCAGGAGCGTTTTATAATGATTCTTATTGCATTTAACTGTTGGCGATACCACTTGGATGGGCACATCGGCGGCATCGGTGAGGGCTTGACTGTCCAGGAGATACCATCTTTCAATATGAGGATCCGGAACCGCTGAGATAATCTCCGGATAAGAGATGCCGCTGGAGGCATTGAGAAGTTGCTGCTTCCTTTTCACAAAGCCATTGCAGTTTCCGTCCGATCCAACGATCAGGACATCGGCATCAAGATAATTTCGTTTTTTCGCCTGTTTGAGAAAATCCTTATAAGCGCGGATGGAACCGCCGCCTCGTGCGCTGAGAACGCGAAGGTCGAAGTCGCTGATATCTTTTCCTTCATCCTCGATCAAGCGTTCGACAATGGAGGGTATGAAGGACTCCTGGGCCGTATCCTCGAGAAAGAAAAAGATTTTATATTTAGCCACCGAAATCCCCCCGCACGATTTCCTCTTCGAGGTATTGCTCAATGTTTCCGGAGCGGAACAGCGGGCCGAGTGTCGAAAAGGGAATAAAGACCGTTCCGGTTTCCGTCCGTTGGCATACCAGCAGGTCTTTGTCGCTGAAGTAGGTCGGCAGAATGGGCGAGTGGGTATTGATGAGAATCTGCCGATTGTTGTCGGCGGCATTTTTTAACAGTTCCGCGATATTTTTCAATCTTCTCGGGTGAACGCCGTTTTCCGGCTCCTCGTAGCCGATCATGGTTGAGCCGGTCACCGGAGACAGGACCGCCAGCAGTCCCAATACCCGCAGGGTTCCTTCCGAAATCAGACGATTTGAATAAAAGGCATTGTCTTCACACAGTCGAAGAAACAATTCCGCCTCATCGGTGCGTTCGATTTCCAGGTCCTTCAGCCGAGGTAGGATCTGCATGGCGGCAAGTTTTACCGCCTTGAACTGAGGGGGGTGCATCTCCCGAAGGGTAAAATAAAAGGCCGCCAGATCTTCGCCGCGAGGCCCGATGTTGGTCACTTTGGCGACGGCATTGCCCTGACGCATCAGTTCACGGGGTTCCAGAAAATAGAAATGGCACCGGGACAGCTCTTCGCGGAGCGCCGTGATATGAGGGTAATGCGGCGCATAGAGAGACGTCGATGCGATGGCATAGTCAAGTCCGATATCGTGGAATGTCGGATGCGCCTGCCCTTCCATGCGTAGGCTGATTTTGCCGTTTACTTTTTCGATAAAAGGGGTTCGTGTTTTTTCAGAGCCGTCTCGTCGCAGTGCGGTAAGGCGTTCATTCATGACCCGCACTTGACCGGAGCGAGAAGAGATTTGAAGGTCAATCTCATAACGGAGAAAACGGTGCGTGATGATGCTTTTTCCCTGGGGTGCAGAATCGGCGCTCTCGATGCCGCGCCTCAATTCCCGGATGCGCGCCTCAACGTCACGAACAACGGGATCGCTGATTTCAATATCGCCGATGAAGGATACATCATGATATTCTTTTTCCTTCAGTCCTGAAATTCCTCCGGATGCATAGTGAACAACTTCCAGGGGAACGCCGCGATGCTCGGCAAAAGCCTCTTTCAGATTTTTCTTGGTGACCATCTTGGAAAACAGATTCAGCGCATCGAAGAGATTGCTTTTACCGGCGGCATTCGGTCCGAAAATCACGACAAGATTGGGCAGACCGACATCTACGTTTTTAAGTGATTTGTAGTTGATCACCTGGAATCGTCTGATCATATTCCATCTCCCTTTTTATTATCCCGTTCTGCTTTTCCGTACTTGCTGTCAATCTCAATCCGAATGGCTTAAAACCTAATCACCTTTTTTATGCCCTGCACAATCTAAAGTCAAACTAATGTCAAGCTAAATATGCTGCTCCAGATTGAAGTGAATTTCCGCTTTCATGTTTAACTTCAATAATTTCCAGACGAGGCATCGGTTTATTTCCAAGCTGATTTATAGATTCAGTATCTCATTGAAGGGAGACTTTAGCTTGGTCTTTAATGCAAGCGATATTGTGCTGATTCTAAGACTTCAATAACCAACGTATTAAAAAAAGCGGCTGGACGGACTCCTTCTGTCTCAGCTTGCCTTCAATCTGTGCGATGAGTGCTTCCCGTTGCCGGTCCACATCATCCTGGGCGTCGAATAACGAGCGGCGTTTCTGGTTGCGCTGGGATTCGAGGGCCTTGATCTGTTTCTGCCCGGCAAGCTTTTCCTCCAGGGTAAATGCAGCGGTGGTCGTTCGGCGCGCCTCCTTGATCTGTCGATCCAGTTCCTTGATTTCACGCTCCAACCCCACTTTCAGATCATCGGCCCAGCTGTCGAGCTTTTCTGCCTCGGCTTCAAAAAAGCGGGCATTTCGTTCGGAGATCTCTTTCTGAATAGCGAACTGACGCTGTCGGGCTGCGTCAGCCAAAATTTCAGCAGGGGGAGGCGCGGATACATAACCTGCAATCTGAGCCGGTATGCTGAGGAGACGAGTGGCGGTTTCTTCTTCCAGCATGTGCCCCTGGTCGGTCACTGCGGTTATGATCAGGTGGTCTTCTGCCTGATCGAGGGATTCAATCGTGAAGAACGACGCCTTCATCCAGCCGGCCCGGCCCATAAGGGATTCCAAAACGGAGACCTTGCCGTCATGTCTGGAATAATCAAAGGCAAGTTCGGCAGGTCTCAACTCCCGGTTTTTGGCCCGATCCAGCAGCGCCTCGGCAAGGGGGTGGGTCCGGCGATAGAGATGGGTCTCTCCGGAGCGTCGCGGCAATTCATAAAGGCCTAAGGGGATTTGCTCTGCCTTTTCGGGAAAGGGGTGAGTTCTCAATCGAAAAATCCCGTCGGCCAGAAACTCGGCATGCCCGTTCAGCTCATGACGGGTCAGCTGCATGAGCTGCTGCTCGAATCGATTCAGGCAGGCCTTCGATGCCTCGTCACGCATTCTGAGCTTTTCCCTGACCTCATCATCAAAGTTTTCCAGCAGCTGCTTACGCGTGTAGGCCATGGCCTCGTTGATTTCCATGCTGAGTTCGAGCTGAAGCTGATCGAAGGCGTTCTGAATTTCTTCTTGTTTTCGGCAGCGTTGATAGATGGCGGCGATGCGCTTTTCGAAATCCACCCCGGACTCGATGGCGCCGAGGACTTCGTCACTGGCGCCGAATACTCCTTCGAAGAGCTTGAACTTTTCGGAGAGAAGCTCAAAAACCCGCAGATCGGCGGCATTTTTGCGATTGAGAAAGTTGACCACGACCACGTCATGCTGCTGGCCGTAACGGTGGCAGCGTCCGACGCGTTGCTCAATCCGTTGCGGGTTCCAGGGCAGATCGTAGTTGACGACAAGAGAGCTGAACTGGAGGTTGATGCCTTCTGCTCCGGCTTCGGTAGCGATCATGATCCGGCCCCGGTCGCGGAAATAATCGACCAGCGCCGAGCGCATATCGGCGGTGCGTGACCCGCTGACCCGATCCGTTCCTTGATGACGTTCGAGCCAGTCCAGATAAATCTTCCGGGAGGATTCGTCTGCATTGGAGCCATTGAAAAGGACAATTCCTTCTGAAAAGGGGCTGTCGGCAAGCAGGCGTAACAGGTAACTCTGGGTACGGCGTGATTCGGTGAAAATGACGGCTTTTTGTGCCGCTCCGATTTCGGTTGCCTTGGCAAAGGCAATTTCCAGTGCTTTTAACAGAGCCTTTCCCTTGGCATTGTGCTCGATCGATGTAGCCAGCCGGGCAAAGGCATCGAGATCAGCGATTTCCTGTTCGATGGTTTTCCGATCTTCCTGGGAGAGGGGTTCTGCGGGCTCATCTTCACTCCATTCATCGGCCGTTTCTCCTAAAGCTTCATAATCCTGTCCGAGTACTTCTTCGAATGATTCGTGAAATGAGCTCTTTTGGATCTTGGCTTTAAGTCTGCCGGACATTGAAATTAAAGCCCCTGCAATGGCAAAGGTTGAGGATGCCAGAAGCTTGCGCAGGACCAGCGTCATCAGAGAACGCTGACTTGGTGGTAGGGCTTGCAGGTTATCACGCTGCAGATATTCCGAAACCAGATTGTAGAGTTTGTCCTCGCTTTCTTCCGGTGTAAATTCCTGAACGATGGGCAGCCGCTGAGTGTATTTGATGTAGGGCAACACCTGCCGCCGCAGCGTGCGATGACAGACTGGTTTCAGCCGTGTTTTGAGAGTTTGGAAGACCTGCTCTTGATTGAGTTTGGTGAACTGTTCCCGGAAACTTTTCAGGTCTCCGAAGGTGTATTCATCAATGAAACTGACAAGGCCAAAAAGCTCCAACAGGGAATTCTGTAACGGCGTGGCTGTGAGAAGCAGTTTGTCTTTCCCGGCCAGGGCCGCCTTCAGTGTGCTGGCGATCACGTTGGAGGATTTATAGACGTTGCGCAAACGATGCGCTTCATCAATGACCACCAGATCCCAGGGAACGGATTGGACATCGCTCGCCTTGCTTCTGGCAAAGTGGTAAGAGCAGATCACAATTTCCGGCGCATCGAAGGGGCAGAATCGGCCCTGCCTGCAATGATCGTTGTAAGATTTGGACTCCAGCAGGCGGCAAGGCAGGAAAAACTTGTCGGTCAGTTCCTGATACCACTGTTTCCGCAAATTGGATGGGGTTATGATCAGAACGCGACGCTTGTGCTCAGCCCACTTCTGAGACAGCACAAGCCCCGCCTCGATGGTTTTACCCAGCCCCACTTCATCGGCCAGTAAAGCGCCCTTGGAAAGGGGCGATTGAAAGGCAAAGAGAGCGGCATCGATCTGGTGTGGATTAAGATCAACCTGGGCATCGACAAGGGTGGCGGTCATTTTTTCTGTACTGTCCGGAGGGAATCGGCGGGTCAGTTCGTAAGCGATATATTTTGCCTGATAGTCGGTGAACATCAGAGGTCAGCTTTCATATGGCGTGGCTCAATCAATCATTCATGTTTGACCAATACAGGGGACGCATAGCACAAATATGTAAAGATAACAACGAAATAGATTCCATATTCCTGACGGTCTTGCTTTTCCCCCATGAGCTCATTTCCCGATTTGATGTTGTGCAGGCCGCTTCTTGCCTGTATAATGCTAATGCGTTTACTATTTTTATGGAGGTGACGAGATGCCGATCGGAGAAATTTGCAACCGCGATGTGGTCATCGTGAGGCGGAAGGACAGTATTCTGGACGCGGCAAAACTCATGCGCCAGTATCATGTAAGAGGACTTGTCGTCGTGGAGGACCGGGACGGCGAGGTGGCGCCCGTGGGGATCATCACCGATCGGGATCTGGTCGTGGAGCTGATCGCCAAGGAAGTGCCGCTGGACAGCGTCTTCGTGGAAGATGTGATGAGTCCCGAGCTGTTTTCCGTGTCGGAGAGCCGGGGAATCTGGGATACGATCCAGTATATGCAGGGAAGAGGGATCCGGCGGGTCGTCGTGGTCAATGAGAGAGAAACCCTCCTGGGGATCCTCGCCATCGAGGATCTCCTCGAATTGCTGGCCGATGAACTGTCCGACCTGGCAAGGCTCTTTGTGAGGGAGCGCGACCGGGAAAAAGAGACCAGGGAATGAAAGAAAGCGATCAGCAGGTTCGGATCGGCGCGTCACTTAACGATTGCGGCGGGCTGGGTTACAATTTGGAGGTTTACGATTAGCGCTTTTTAGCTTTACGATTACTTAACGATCCTTGCTTTTCAGGCGGTAGCGGGTGGAGCGGCCTCCTCCCAGCTTCTCCGCCAGCCCAAGTTTGACGAGCAGCCCGAAGTCACCGGCGGTGATCGGGCGGGAAACGCCGAATTCCGCCTCGCACTGGCGGCTCGTCAGCTCCTGCCCTTCGGCCAGCCATTGCAGCATCTTCCGCTGCCGTTCATTCAACTGCGCCTCCACGGCCGGGGAGAATCGAACGTACCTGTCCGGAACGCGCAGGAGATCGATGTCTTCGCCGGGTCCCGGAAAGGTGACCTGGAAATACCCCATGTCCGTGCTCAGAAGGGGCAGATCGAGTCCGTGGTTGAGCATGTGGTCGCGCATCCGGCGGAAGCCGCTGCCGCGCTCCTCGATGCGGTGGAAATAGGAGAGGCACTGGGCCAGGACGGGATTGCGCGAACAGGGACGGTACCTGCCCCGGCGCAGGCTGGCCAGGGTGATCGGCCTGGGCGGGAGGCCGGGGCTGGAAATCACGACCCGGTCGGGAAAGACTTCGAGGATGATCTTGCGGCCGGCGTCTTCGTACTGCCGATGCGCCACGGCATTGACCAGCGCCTCGCGCAGCCCGTCGACGGGATATTCGTCAAGGTGGATGCGGTTGAGGCCGACCACGCGCATCGGGTGGCGGGTGTTGCGGTCGATGAAGCCGATCGCCCGTTCAATGACCACCGGCATGGGACCCCGGATGTCCTCGTGGTCCCGCGGGTCCCCGTCGGGTACCGTGCTGCGGTAGGCGTCCGCCAGGATGCGGCATTGGGGAAAGACGGCCGAGGGGTCTTTGGCCAGCAGGACAATTCCGGCGGCGGTTGCATAGTGTTCGCCGGAGGAGGAGTCGTACCAGGCCAGCCCTCGCAGGATCGCACCGGCGAGGAGGTCCTCCTCGGACAGCTCGCCGGGACTGCACTTCTGGGCCGAGGCGAGAAGGGTGCGGGCGACGTTCAGGTCGAGATCGCGCCAGCGGACCCGGTCAAGGGGGCGGGATTCGAAAGCCGAGGTGGCCTCGATGGTCGATTCCGCGATGTCATCCTCGTCGCTCGTCGGTGAAATCCCGTACCGATCCCGCAGCAGCGCCACCAGCCCATCCCGGACTTCCTTCTGGAGTTCGATGATATTGCCGAAGCCCCGGCATTCCAGCCCGTCCGCGTCGAGTTCCCTCAGCAGCCCGGCGGTTTCCTCTTCCCTCTGGATAGAGCGGTCGCCCTTGATGAACGCGAGGATGTGAAGCCCCCTTTTCCTGGCACGGCGGTACTCGGCATGGGGGATGGAGAGCCCGTGCGCCGGCGCTGCCGATTCAACTCCAACGAGAAGCAGGTAAACCTGGCAGCCATCGAGGCATTGCAGGCATCCCTCCAGGGCTTGGTCCGGAGAGGCCGGCTCGCAATCTGAGAGGAGGGGTGTGCAGGAGGCCGAAAGAAAGGGGTCGGTGTTCAACAGGTTCTGGAGGATCAGGCGTTCGTCTTCCAGTTCCATCGAAACTGAACCGACGTAAATGCGGAGCTTCGTTGTCATCGTGATTCGTTCTTTCCCGCACTTTCTTTTGTTTCGTCACGGGGACGGATCTGGCGGCATCCCGGTGAAATCCATGGGGCATCCGATTGGCCTTTCCGGACAGGCCCTTCAATCATCGGAAAAGACCGGCGGGAGAACCGGTTACGCTGTAAATTTGAATTTATCGCCCTCCCACTGTCCATTATATTGAGAACCGTCGGGAAAGGTCAAGATTCCCTTTCCGTAAAACTGGTCTTCCTTCCATTCTCCTTCGTACCGGGAACCGTCGGGAAAGGTCAGGATTCCCTGCCCGTGAAACTGGTCGTTTTTCCACTGCCCTTCGTACCTTTTCCCGTCGGGCAGGGAAATGACGCCCTGTCCCTCTTTCCGGCCGCTTTTCCATTGCCCTTCGTAGCTCGTTTCATCGGCCAGGATCAGGGTCCCCGTTCCCTCGATCACACCTGCGCTCCAATCCCCTTCATATCGGCTGCCGTCGGGAAGGCTCAGGATTCCCCGGCCGGAAGGAAGCCCGTTTTCCCATCTGCCCGAGTATTCGCTGTCGTCGGGCCATTTGAAGGAGCCATCCCCTGAAAAGTGCCCCGCCGAAAAATGTCCTTCATAGCTGCTCCCATCGGGATGAGCGTAAAGGCCCTTCCCCAGGTGGGAATCCTCGCCCCATTGAAACTCGATGTTGCCGTTTCCGGAAAATAACCTGATGAGCTTTTGCAACGTTCCTATTTCCCTCGAATCTTTTTGTCGACAAACTGGCCGTTTCGAAACTCGCCGATGTATTTTCTCCCATCCGCGAGGATCATGATGCCCTGGCCGTGGGGAAGGCCCTTTTCCAGCTCGCCTGTGTACTTCCTCCCGTCGATCAGGTTCAGTGTTCCCTGGCCGTGGTACTGGTTGTTCCTGAACTCGCCCTCGTAGCGGTCGCCGTTGGGGTACTTGAGAATGCCTTTCCCGTTTGACAGGCTGTTTTTAAACTCCCCGGTGTACCGTGTTCCGTTGGCCAGGATTAAGGTCCCCTGCCCGTCGTACTTGCCCCGCTTGAATTCCCCTTCATATCTCTTTCCGTCAGGGTGGATTTCGATCCCCTTCCCGTCGGCCAGGTTGTTTTTCCAGGTCCCCATGTAGGTCCGCACCTCCGGCACGATCAGAATGCCTTCGCCGGACATGACATCCCGTTCCCACTGGCCGGCGTAGGAGGAGCCGTCGGCGGAAGTCTGGGTTCCCCGGCCGTTTCTCTCGCCGGCGCTCCACTCGCCGACGTACCGCCCGCCATCCGGATAGGCCATGACCCCCAGGCCGTCGGGCAGATCCTCTTGCATCTCTCCCAGGTAACTTCTGCCATCCTCATAGACCCGGGACCACTGCCCTTGGGAGAGAAGGGAATCGGTCTCGTTGGACGCCATCCCCCGCTGCAGGGAAAGGTTCCGGGCATCCACTTCGGCCAATTGCCGCGCCAGTTCGGTGATGGTTTTCGACTGGTTCTCGATGGTGGTTTTCAGCTCGGCCGTACCTTCGCTTTCATGCCGTTCGGAGGATCCGAGCCGTTCTTCAAGGGAGTTTTTTTCAGCCTCAAGGGTGTTGCACCGGTCTTCAAAATCCGCAGCCGATGCGGATGTCTCCCGGGTGGCCGTCATCTGCAGGGTAAGCTGTTTTTTGAGATCGGTGATCGTCTTCTTCTGGTTCTTGACGGTGGTCTTCAGCTTGGTCGTGCCGGCTTCGCTTTTCTCCTCCAGGGTGGTGAGCTTTTCTTCGAGGGCGATTTTTTCGGCTTCCAGGGCCTTGACGCGGCCTTCGGCGTTTTGAACGGCGGCGGCTTCGGCCTTCTGCGCCGCTTCGGTCTGCACGGCGAGTTGTTTTTCAAGCCGGGCGATGGTTTTCTGATGGCCTTCGAGGGACATCTTCAGCTCGGCCGATTGCCTGAACATCTGCTGTTCAAGGCTTCTGACGTTGCCTTCCAAGAGGGTTTTCTCCTCTTCCAGGACCCGGCACCGGTCATCGGCATCCGCTTCAGCCGGCGCTTCGTCCTTCTGAGCCAGGGACCTGTGCGCGTCGAGCTGCCGCTGAAGCCCTGAAACGGACGCTGCATGCGCCTGGAGAGCATTTTCCCGCTCCGTTTCAAGCGATTTCAACCGCTCTTCGAGGGTGTTGACCTTTTGTTCCGCCGAACGTTTTCCCGACTCCAGGGCCCTGCATCGCTCTTGTGCGGCGGCGGCGTCCGCATCGGCCTTCTTGGCGGCTATGTTTTGCAGGGCGAGATGCTGCTGAAGGTCTACGATGGTCTTCTTGCTGCTCTCCAGGGTGGAATCCAGCTCAACGGCGAGAATTTCCATCTGCCGTTTCAGGCATTGAACCTCCTTCCCCGCGGCATCTTTTTCCTGTTCAAGGTCTGCGCATCGGGAATCCGCCTGGGCGGCGGCATGATCGGCCGCCTTCTGTGCCGCTTCGATCTGTGACGCGAGTTGCTGCTGAAGCTCGGCGATGGTCTTCTGGCTGTTTTCGATGGTGGAATTTAGCTCGACGGCGAGGATCTCAGCCTGCCGTCTGAGGACGGTGACCTCTTCTTCCGCCGCAACCTTTTCCGATTTCAGGCCTTTATAGCGGGTTTCCGCCGCTTCGGCGGCCTCCGCTCCGGATTTCCGGGCAGCTTCGATCTGGATGGCGAGCCGCTGTTGAAGCTCGGCTACGGCCTTCCTGTGATCGTCATGGGCGGCATCCATCCGGGCGGCGCTGATTTTTTCCTGCTGCTCCAGGGCGCGGACTTTTTCCTCCGCGTGAAGCTTCCCGGCTTCCAGGGACTTGCAGCGGTCGTCCGCCGCCGCGGCGGCCGCTTCGGCCTTCTGGACAGCGGAGCTCTGCAGATCGAGTTGATGCTGAAGCTTCGAGAGGGTTTTGTGGTGATCTCTGGCGGTGGTTTTCAGCTCGGAAGCCAAGGTTTCCGCTTTTTCCTCGAGCGCTTTGAGCTGTTCCTGTGCGGCGGTTTTTTCGCTTTCGAGGGCCCTGCAGCGGTCCTCCGCTTCCGCCGCCGCGCTTTCGGCCTTTTGCGCCGCGGCGGTTTGCCCTTCGAGCTGCTGCTGAAGCTCGGCAAGGGTTCTTCTTCCCGCTTCGCGCTCGGACTCCAGTTCGGCCTTGAGCGCTTCCGCCTGCCGTTCGAGCGTTCCGGCCCTTTCTTCCGCGGAAGTTTTTTCCGCCTCCAGGGCATTGAAGCGCGCTTCAGCCTTCTTGACGGCTAAGGTGTCAGGCTTTTGTGCAGGGTGGGTTTGCCGGGCGAGCTGCTGCTGAAGTTCGGAGATGGTTCTGTGCTGGTTTTCAATGGTGATTTTGAGTTCCGCCGACTGTTCGTCCGCTTTTTCGACTCTGGAAGAACGGCCTTCCTTCCAATCGTTGAGGTACCTGGTCCCGTCGGAAGAGATATATTCTCCCGCTCCCTCCGGCAGGCCCCGAAGCCATTCCCCTTCGTAGGAGCTGCCGTCGGACCAGACATACGCGCCCCGCCCGGAAGGAAGCCCGTCGAGCCATTGCCCTTCATAGCGGCTCCCGTCAGGCCACGTGAAGGCGCCAGTCCCGCTGAACGGCTCATCCCGCCATTCGATGAGGTACGGGTTTTCTGCAGAGAATCCAAGAACTAACTGCTGCTGCACGATTGATCGCCCCAAATCCCTGATAAGAGAGTAGGATTCGGATTCTCTGCTTTCCGGGGTCCGCTTACATCCTGCGGTAGAGTTCCATCGCCCTTGCCCGGGTCATGAGATTGGCCCAGTCGGGACCAAGGCAATTCTCCCAGAGGGGAACAAGGCCCAGGGCCGTCGTCACCATCTTTTCCAGAGAAGCCGAATCGAGATCTTTTGTCACATTGCGGGGAAGCGGGATGTCATGCTTCTCCATCATCTGACGGAACTCCCGGACGCCCTCAGGGTAGATGTCCTCCAACTGGTCAAAGGCGATGCAGCAGCCGACGCCGTGATGAATCCCCAGGACGAAGGAGAGTCCGTACGAGAGGGCATGACAGGCCCCCACCTGAGAATACGCAATGCTCATGCCACCGAAGTACGAAGCCATCATTAATTTGTCGTCTTTTTCCGGCGAATCCTCCAGGAAGACCTGTCGGCACAGATCGCGGGACTTTTCCCCGTAGGCCTTGCTGAACTCGTTGATGAACGTCCCGTGGAGGGATTCCACGTCATGGATGTAGCAGTCCATACCGGTGTAGAACCATTGATTTTTTGGCACCCCTGCCAGCAGTTCGGGATCGAGGAGAATCTGATCGTAGAGGGTGTAGTCGGAATTGATCCCCAGCTTCTTTTCCGGCCCCGTGAGGATGGTTGTCCGGGAAATCTCGGCCCCCGTTCCGGCGAGGGTGGGAACAGCCGCATGGTAGACGGCGGGGTTCGAAATCAGGTCCCAGCCCTGGTAATCGGTGGAGGAACCGGGGTTGTTGAGCATGAGCGAAACGGCCTTGGCGATGTCCATGGCGCTCCCGCCGCCGATCCCGACAATCCCCGCCGGCGTGACGGGCGAATAGGCCCGGATCCGGGCCACCAGCTCGTCGATATACTTCGTCTTCGGCTCGTCATCGACATTGACCCGCAGAAGCAGATCCTTCCCCCGCAGCGGAATCCGCCCTTCCAGCGGTTTCCCCGTAAAGACGTCATCGACGACAAAGACCATAAAAGCATCCGCACCAACCCGCCGGTCCTTCAGGACATCATCCAACTGGTTGAACGACCCGCGTCCGAAAATAATATTGGGGACAATCCGAAAGTTTCTATACATAGGGCATTGCCTTTCTTTTAAGGGAGTTTTCTTGGTTTGTAGAGCGGAAGTATAGGGAAAAACCGTGTGGGATGTCAATCAAATCATCAAGGCATGGCTGCGGCGTGTCAGGCATTATTTATCCAGCTAAAACAAACAGTTTGCACGGAACCACCGTCGACTCCAAGTCAATTTGTCTTGATCAAGAGGGCCTTAGGGTTTATTGCCCGCTCGCCATGCTCTTGAATGCCTTTTAATTGGTTCTTTCCAGAGGTTGGAGGTTTGTTCATGCTTCCTATGAAAGCTTTCTCACCTTAGGTAGCTGGGTTTTGCTTTTGTGATCAGCTTATTGTTGGATTTGCATTGCTTAGAACAAGTCAAATCTTTCTTGAAGAAAACAAAACAGGCAGGGCCATCCGGCTCTGCCTGTTTTGTTGCACCGATTAGGTGTTTCGTTATTTATTAAACTTTCTTCCCGCCGTCGCCAAGCCTACAAGACCAAAACCAAGAAGAAGTAAAGTCGCCGGTTCTGGAACGGGAGTCCCAAAGATGGTTACGTGAGAAATAGCCCCCGGTCCTGTCCAGAAACCGTTTAGCTTGATGGTATCAGTGCCATTCCAAACATATTCAGGTATGTTATCGTTATCCAAATCAAGGTTAAGCAGATCAAAGAGGTACCACACAGGAGTATGCGCTTCTCCATCCTTTACCAGAAGGTAGGTAGGATATGCGGTGCTGATCGCTGGCTTACCACTAACATATGTTATTGTCGCATCCTGCGGGTCAAGGGGTTCATTAAAAAATTTAGTACTGTATGACCCCGCGTAACTACCCTCTTCTTCACCACCAACATTTTGCTTATAGAGCTGTGTAACGTTCAAAGAAGTATTACCTACAATCTTACCAATGTCAGCAGCTTGAGGATTGCCCGGAGAATTTCCACTCCACTTAACTACAGTATTTGGAGTAATGATTATTGTATCAGCATTTGCTGAGAACATCGCCCCGCTGACAACAAACATCATGGAAACAATGAACAAAAGAATCTTTTTCATTTTATCACCTCCTTCTTTAGTTACAACTGTATGAGCAATAACAATACCAAATAAATAACTAATTGATTATATGGATATATTCCCCTCGTGTGGCTTAACGGGAAGATAGATTTTGTAAAGAATCCCGACAATCCGGCGGGGGAAACAAAGATCATGCGCTGAATATTAATCTTATTATAACAAGCTATTATCGATTCCACCCTCTCTCCGCAATTTCATTAGTACTATATCTTCTTGATTATAAATAGGATTAATATCGCTCCAAACAATGTAAAGTTTTCCGACATATTTCCCAGAAGTATCAATAATCCTGATACAGGGAATAACAAAGTGCAGATAAATGCCGTGTTTCTTTGAGTATTTTATCGGGGAACAAGGGGAACAAGGGGGGACACTTCCCGTATTAAATTTCTTTCTGCTATTTGGGGCGACCCGTCTTGCCTGGCAATATCTTTTGGTAAAGTTTATTTTTAATTCCGCAAGGAAGTCTTTGCTTCCCGAAGGACGCCCCGTTGAAGTATTTCCCCTGATCTTTTGATCCATCAGCGTATCTGTCTGCATCAGGAATGTCCGGTAGGCTCCCCGATCTTTTTCATCAAGCCATCCTTTACCATTTCCGGCTCGATGCCTAGGCCGATGGTGGAATGGGAATGCGGGTGCAGGTCGATCAAGAGGGTTTTTTTGTTCTGCCGGGCCAGGCCGGCGGAGAAATTGATGGATGTGGTCGTCTTGCCGACGCCGCCTTTTTGGTTGATGATGGCGATTAAGTTTTTGTTCATAGGTTTATGGATTCTTTAAAGTATCATGAGTGCCAATGGTTCTGAGGATATAAAAATCCCCTTCGACTTGGAAGGTAAAGCGGTAACTGTACGTTACCCTGCCTTCCCAAATATTCCTTGGGTCGTTCATCTTTTTGATGTTTAACGATGGGTGCTGAGGATTAGAGAGCAAGAAAGCCAGTTGTTTCCGGGCAAGGGCTTGGATGTCGGCTGGCAGTTTCTGGTATTGTTTTTTGAACTTCTCCGTAGGGTAAAGTTTCATGGGGCTGTCGGGTTAGCTTTTCATGGCTTTGGCAAAGTCTTCAATCGTGTCGAAAGGACCGAGCATCTTACCGGCGGCGATATCCTTGTCCGCTTCTGCTTCGTCGGCCTGCCACTCTTTGGAGTAGAAATAGGCCTGTTCCGGGTGTACGACCTTGACCGGCTTCAGGACAATTTCGCCGTCTTTGTCCGCCAATTCCAGATAATCCCCTTCGTCGATATTATACTTTTTCCTAATCATGGAAGGCAGTGTGATTTGGCTGTAACGCCTGACTTTTACTAAAGGCATGTTTTTAACCTCTTTGATGAGATTCCTATTGTTCCAGTGAACAAAAAAACGTTTTTGTGAAATTCACATATTCACAATATCATATTGATAAGCATTGTCAAGTTGCTTGCTAGTCCCAAATCCACCGCCTATTTTGAAGCAACTGATCATTTCGGTTTTTCACGCCACGTTTGGGGAAAAAGGGGGGACGCTTCCCATATTAAATTTCTTTCTGTTTTTTGGGGCGACCCGCCTTGCCCGGCAATATCTTTCGGCAAAGTTTATTTTCCAATTCCGAAAGGAAAGCTTCGCTTCCC
>JAVETB010000066.1:0-14952 GCA_034006265.1 Syntrophus sp. (in: bacteria)
AGGGGCGTCACGGAAATCACAATGACAAAGGATGCAACCAGGATATGCGTCAGGGGGATGGTCGACGTTTTTGTAAAGAGGGAAATGACAAGATAGAAACAACCCGTCGCCAGAAGAGTCGATATCGTGATCACCAGCGCCTTTGCCATCAGTTCGTGAAGGCGGGTCAGGTGAGGATAGGCAATAATCAGCAGGATGAAATACAGAAGCGCCGCGAGAAGAATATTCGCGAAGAGCGGCAGCTCGAGAGTTTGCACTGCCGCAAGATTCAGCAGGCATAATCCCGCGGCAATGGCGCAGGCAATCGCCAGATAGATCAACCTTCTTTTCTCCACGCCGGCGGCCTTCTTCCTGATATACAGCAGAAGCGATGAATAAATAACGAAGGCCACACCGGCACCATAGGCGCTCATGACAAGAATATACGCATGTCCTCTCAGAATTCCCAGCAGTTGGAGCAGATATCCCAACAGGGGGAATGAAAAGGCAATGATCAGGGCATTTTTGTTGATAATGTTCCCTTTTTTTATGAGGGTCCGCGAAAAATTCAAACTCATTGCCGGCAGCAGGATCAAGGCCATTTCCTCAAGGGTTTTCCAATAGTCCGCGTTCGAAACCAGAACCATGAATGAAGCGGCCCTCTCGAAAAAAATATTCGCACACAACAAGGCGAAGGTGATCTTTTTTTCATCCTTGTTCTTGTTGATGATCAGCGACGTCGCGATGATCAGACTGACCGTTGCCAGAATAAAGGTTTCCATTTTTTAAGCATCCCACCCCTGGTGCCGGATTTTCTCTTTCCAGATTTCCGCGCCTCTCCGGTGCGTAATCCTCTTCGCACCGCGAACTGCTTTATACACTTTTTTGTTCTCCCCGTCTCCCGCCCTTTTTTTCTCTCTTTACAACTAGCTGTTTCTACGCTTCATTTATTATTTTATTCCCGATGCGCCCCTTCGGCACGTCCCATGCTATAGGAACTTGAATTTCGCCAGAATTGTGGAGCGTCCTATGATTTCCGAAAACTCTATCGCTGCCGTATTTCCCGGTCAGGGTTCTCAGCGGCCCGGAATGGGAAAAGATTTTTTTGACAGCGTCCCCGTTGCCCGGCAGACCTTCGAAGAGGCCTCCGATACCCTGGGCTGGGACGTTGCAGCCCTGTGTTTTTCCGAGGATGAACGTCTCAATCTAACAGAATATACGCAGCCTTGTATCCTGGCCACCGAAATCGCCATGTTTCGCGGGATCCAGGCGCTTTACCCTTTTTCTCCATCTGTTTACGGCGGGCACAGCCTTGGTGAATTTTCCGCCCTCGTCGCTGCCGGTGTTTTTTCTTTTCCGGACACGCTGCGCATCGTTCACGAAAGAGGACGCCTGATGCAGAATGCGGTTCCTGTAGGCGTCGGAGGAATGGCCGCCGTTATTTTGAGCGATCTCGATGTCCAGGAGATACGCGGCCTGCTGTCGGATCTGCCTGTCGATATTGCAAATGAAAACTCCCTTTCCCAGGTGGTCATCAGCGGGGCCGTCGAGGCATTGCCTGCCGCAGAGAAGCGTTTATCCGAGCGGTTTACCGATCCGTCGTTCCGCGTCGTTGCGCTGCGTGTCAGCGCCCCTTTTCACAGCCGGTTCATGAAAGCCATCGGGGAACCTTTCCAGCAAGTCCTGAGCGCCACCGCATCTTCCTGGCAGCCCGAAAAGGCGGCGGCAGTGACATCCAACTACACGGGGACCTACCACCTTCCAGAGGCGGATGCTATTTTAAACGCCCTCGTTTTACAACTGAGTTCCGCCGTTCGTTGGATCGATAACATGAGAGCATTGTCTTCCACAACCAAAACCGTCTATGAAATCGGACCCGGCAGGCCGCTGCGGGACTTTTTCAAGACCATCGGCGTCTCCTGTTCTTCCATTACGGCCCTTTCCGCGGCCCAGCGCCTCTTTCGTAACGCCGACAAAACATCGAACCTTTAAACCCGTTCATTTCTCAAGAAAGGATAAGACATGGATCTAAGCCTTAACGAAACTCAGCAGATGTACGTGAACACGGTCTCGCGATTTGTCAAGAACGAGATTCTTCCCCACGCCCTGGAAATGGACCGGAAGCACGTGTTCCCGATAGATTTGCTTAAACAGGTCTGGGATATGGGAATCATGAATATCTCCGTCCCGGAATCCATCAAGGGGTACCATGTCGATGTGGTATCAGCGGCCTTGATCATCCGGGAACTTTCCTATGGCGATTCCGGCCTTGCAACGTCCGCCATGTGCAATGACCTGGCGAACGTCGTTATTGCCCAGCACGGATCGGAAGCTCAGCAGCAGGCCTATCTGAAGCCCTTTGTCGATGCCCCGCTGCTCTCGGCCTTCTGCCTGACGGAACCGGCCGCAGGTTCGGACAACCTTTCCATGACCTCCTATATTTCAAAGCGGGAAGACGGCAAGTATGTCCTCAACGGGTCAAAGTGTTTCATCACCAATGCCACCTATGCCTCTCAATTCACCGTTTTCTGCAAGGTGGGAAAACCTTCCAGCCAATTGATGGCCTGTGCGATCATCCCCGTTCCTCCCCTTTCCCTCGACGAGGCGTCCCCCATTGACGGGGTTCGGGAAATTCAGCTGCCCACAGGCGGAAAGATCATTGTCGGCAAACCGGAAGACAAACTTGGGCAGCGCCTGTCCAACACCGCCGGCGTGACCTTCGAGGATGTCCTGCTCGAACCCGGCCAAATTATCGGGGATCGCCGGCTGGGCTTCAAGTACGTGATCGACGTCCTGGATTTCGCCCGGCCCATGATTGCGGCCATCGGAGTCGGGGTGGCAAAAAGGGCCTTTGATCTGACCCTGTCGTATGCGAAGGAGCGGAAACTCTTCGGGCAGAGGCTCTGTGACATCCCTGTCGCCAGACAAACCCTTGTTTCGATGTGGAAAAAGGTTGAACTTTCCGAATTGGCTCTGCTAAAATCCGCCATCAAAATCATGGAAGACGCGCCCGATAAAGGGATTTATTCGTCCCTCGCGAAGAATATGGCTGCGGAAACCGCTCTTTTCTGCTGCAACGAGGGGTTGCACCTGCACGGCGGCTATGGGTTCACCAATGAGTATGAGATTTCCAAACTCGTTCGTGATGTGCACATCATTGATATTTATGAGGGCACCCGCGAGGTTCAGGATATGATCATCGGGCGGGAACTGGTATGAGATAATATGCTATATCTTCACGGCTTGGGTCATTTTCATCCTGAAAATGTCATCAGCAATGCTTTTCTGGAAGAACTGGACATCGGAACGAACGAAGAATGGATCATGGAGCGGGTCGGCATTGCGGCCCGCCGCACCGTTCTCTCTCTCGATTATATCCGCTCGACAAAAAATTCGGATCCGCGGGCGGCTTTTGAGGCCTCCGATTACACAAACGCGCAGATCGGCGCTTTGGCTGCGAACATGGCCATCGAACGTGCCGGACTTTCTCCGGCGGATATCGGCATGGTGATTTCGGGAAGCTCCGCCCAGGATCATCTCACCCCGGCGGAATCATCGTCGATCGCAGGGGAGCTGAACATCGATGTCCCCTGCCTTGATGTGAACTCGGCCTGCAGCAGTTTCGGAATGGACATTCACTTTCTCAGCAGCATGAAACCGGAGGTTCTGCCGCCTTTCGTGCTGATCGTCAATCCTGAAACGATGACGAAAACGGTGGATTACGCGGATCGCAGCGTTGCCGTGCTGTTCGGAGACGGAAGCGCAGCGGCGGTGGTTTCCACCCGGGAACCTTCCCGGGCAGTTTTTCTCTCCAGTTTCTGCGATTCCAAACCAACAGCCTGGAGAAAGGTCACCATTCCCAGGATGGGTTATTTCAACCAGGATGGACACGCGGTCCAGGGGTTCGCCATCCGCAAAACAACGGACTCCATTCGCGCCCTCCAATCCGTTTATCCGGTCAACCGTTTTGTCGGCCACCAGGCAAATCTGGGAATGCTCCGCACAGCCTGCGAGCGCACAGGCATTCCGGAAGAACAGCACTGGCACAATGTTGAACATTTCGGTAATACAGGCTGCTCAGGCGCTCCCACCGTTCTGAGCCAGCACTGGGATGACCTTGCTCCCGGCGACCACGTGGCGGTCTGCGTTGTGGGAGGCGGTCTGACATGGGTGCATACCCTATTGAAAATTGAGGATCAGTTATGACGTATGAGGAATTTCGCGAACGCGGCAGCTTCAGTCTGGAAGATCTGCTGTCCTTCGCTTACGGAAATCTTGTGGAAAATCGCCCGGAAGGCTTTGATGCACGCCTTCCGGCACCCCCCTTTCTCATGCTGGACAGGATTCTCACGATCACCAGCAATGGCCGTCAGGGCCGCATTATAGCGGAACAGGATATTCGCCTTGATGCGTGGTACTTTCAGTGTCATTTCTCCGGGGATCCTATCCAGCCGGGTTGTCTTTGCGTCGATGCCGTCTGGCAGTTGCTCGGGTTTTACTGTGTCTGGCGCGGAGCCCTTGGGGCGGGTAGGGCCTTGGGCTGCCAAAACGTTTCCTTCAACGGCCAGATTCGTCCGTATAACCGCTGCGTCCGCTACGAAGTGGATGTCCGCCGTTTTTCCCAGTTGAAAGATTCCGGTTCCAGTGTGGTTATCGGCGATGCGAAAGTCTACGTGGACAATGAATTGATTACGGAAATCAACAAGGCCCAGGCCGGCGTTTTCAGCGGCATCATTTACCCGGATTATCCAAAGCACTCCCGCAATTCGGTGGGGGGAATCATTAGGAGCTAATCATGAGTTCGAATAAACCAGTGGCGATAGTGACGGGAGGCGGTACGGGAATCGGCGCCGCCTGTTCCAGGGTTCTTTCCCGGGACGGTTTCCGGGTGGGAATCAATTATATCGATATCGTTGAAGAACAGTCGAAATCTGTCCTGGCGGAAATTGGAGACGGATTTCTTCTCAAGGCGGATCTTACGGATGCCGATCAGATTGAGTCCATGCTTGCTGAAATCAAGAAGCAGACCGGCCGTGTCGATGTGCTCCTCAATGCTGCGGGCATTTCCATCAATAAGGATATCAACAGTATGACACTGGAGGATTTTGATCTGCAGCGGGCCATCGTACGGGGAAGCTGGTATCTGACCAAACGGATTCTGCGGCTTTTCATGCTGCGAAAAAACAGTGGCCGCATCATCAACATCTCCAGTGTGGTCGGCCATACCGGAAACAGCGGGCAAATTCCCTACACGATGGAAAAAGCCGCCCTGGATGCCTTTACCAAGTCGCTCTGCAAGGAACTGGCGGGAAGAAACATCCTGGTGAATTCCATCGCGCCGGGATTCATTGATACCCCGATGACCCAGAATCTGCCCGAGGACGTCAAAAAGCGCATCCTGGACAGCATTCCCCTGGGGCGTCTCGGCACTCCGGAGGAGATCGCCGATGTGGTTTCCTTCCTCGCCTGCCGGGCCTCCTATATTTCAGGAACGGTGATTCACATCAACGGAGGCCTTTATGGGGGCTGATCGGAAAACCATGGATCTCGTGCTGCAAGCGGTTCCTCAACAATACCCCTTCCGGTTCATCGATGAGATCATCGAGCTCGACGAGAATCACATCGTCGGCGCGTACCGTTATCGCGAGGACGAGTATTTCTATAGGGGGCACTTCCCTGACCGTCCGATTACCCCGGGAGTGATTCTCATTGAAACGATGGCCCAGACAGGCGTTGTGGCTTTCGGGCTCTATCTGACGATGCAGCAGAAGCATAATTCTCTTGAAGAGACCAGCCAATTGACCACCCTTTTTACTTTTGTAGAAAGTGTCGAATTCTGTAATATTATATCACCCGGCGAACGGGTGGTCATCCATGGTGAAAAAATATATTTTCGCAGAGGAAGCCTTAAAACAAAGGTCAGCATGGAACGGGAAAACGGTGAAAATGTCTGTTTTGGTATATTAGCCGGGGCGGGGGTTATGTTGAATGAAACGTAGAATCGTTATTACAGGAATGGGTGTCCTTGCACCCAACGGTCATGGTCTTGTGGAATATGAAGCGGCCCTTCGCGAAGGGCGATCCGGAATCCGCTATATTCCACAGTTGAAGGAGCTCAATTTTGGCTGTCAGGTCGGTGGAATCCCTCAGGGTGTCGAGGCGATACGGGAGCGATATTTCATCCCGGAACAGCTGATTGCGATGAATGAAAACATCACTTACGCAGCGATTTCGGCGGTTGATGCCTGGAGGGATGCCGGGCTGACCGTCCCTTCATTCGATTCCGATGAGGTGGATTGGGATTCAGGCATTATCGTCGGTTCCGGCATCGGGGGGATGGACACCATCGCCAATATCGTGGTTCCCATGGTCAATTCGGGAAAAGTAAAGCGGATGGGCAGCAGCATTGTCGAACAGGTCATGAACAGCGGAACCAGTGCGCGTGTCGGCGGACTGCTGGCTCTGGGAAACCAGGTGACCTCCAACTCCTCGGCGTGCAGCACCGGCAATGAAGCCATTTTTGATGCCATGATGCGGATTCGGTCGGGATTGGCCAAGCGCATGCTGGCCGGCGGCACGGAAGGCGCCTCACCCCATATCTGGGCGGGCTTCGATGCCATGCGGGTGCTTTCCAAGAAATCGAATGACCGCCCCGAAGAAGCATCACGGCCTCTGAGCGCATCGGCCGGCGGATTTATTCCCGGTTCCGGAGGGGCCCTTCTTCTCCTGGAGGATCTGGAGACGGCTCAGGCCCGCGGCGCCCGCATTTACGCGGAGCTGCTTGGAGGACACGTCAATTGCGGCGGACATCGAATGGGGGGCTCCATGACCGCCCCCAATCCGGAAGGGGTCAAGAGAAGCATTCGTGCAGCCATTGCCGACGCAGGGATTTCCGCACAGGACATTGAGGCCATCAACGGCCACCTGACAGCCACCTTCGCTGATCCCTACGAGGTGAAGAACTGGACCGGAGCATTAGAGCGAGGTCCGGAGAATTTCCCCTACATCCAGTCAACAAAGTCCATGGTCGGTCATTGCCTTGGGGCAGCCGGCGCTATTGAGTGCGTTGCCGTCGTACTGCAGCTCTACAAGGGGTTTCTCCATCCCTCCATCAACTGCACGGATGTCCATCCGGAGATTATCGCTTTTTCCAACAGCATTCCGCACCAAACGCTGGAGTGCCCGGATTTGAAAATTATCGCCAAAGCCGGCTTTGGATTTGGCGATGTGAATAGTTGCCTGATTTTTAAGAAATGGGAAGAATAAAAACAAATAAGAGCATTTAAAAGGAGCATTAAAATGGACGAAAAAAAGATTTTTGAAGAGTTGATCAACATTTTGAGGCTTTACGCCAAGGACCCCGCCCTTCTGGAAACAGCGACAAAAGATACCCACATTCTCAACGACCTAAAAGTCAATTCCGCGCGTCTTGTAGACGTCATCATCAAATGTGAGGATGTCTTTGGAATAGAAATCGATGACGACGATGCCGACAAAATCCGGACCATCGGAAATGCGATCGAAGTGGTTCAAAGCAAATTGGCTTAAGGGTTCTTTATGAAGAAAGCGGGAAATAATTCTCTAAGACTGCAATACGCTCTCGGCAGAATCGCCGTTTTTATTGTCGGTCCATTGATATATCTTGCCATACGCCTTGCGGGTTACCGAATCCGGGACATTCGCAGGATCCGCCACAAATGCCACGAGCTCTTCAAAATCCATGAAGGGCCGTGGATCATTTGTGCGAATCATCTGACGATGATCGATTCCGCCATCCTGACCTATGCCATCGCGCCGTTGCACCGTTTTCTTCTGAGCTATCAGACGCTCCCCTGGAACGTTCCGGAACGGTCGAATTTCCAACGGAATCTCTTTCTCACGGTTATCTGTTATCTTACAAAGTGCATTCCGATCAGCCGCGGAGCCGGTCGCCAGGAGATCCAGTCCACACTCGACCAATGCCTTGCCGTGTTGAAAAGCAAGCAGAATGTCATGATTTTCCCGGAAGGGGGCCGTTCCCGGATCGGCCATGTGGACACTGAAAATTTTTCCTACGGGATTGGTCAGTTGATCGACTGCTGCAGGGAGTGCAAAGTGCTTTGCCTATACCTCCGGGGAGATCATCAGGATCACTACAGCAACCTGCCCCGCTGGGGAGAAAAGTTTTCCGTGCTGGTCGATGTCATTGAACCGGCACCCACGGAATTGAACGGCCGCAGGGCACACCGTCACTACGCGGCTCAATGCATACAGAAACTCGCCCATATGGAGGAACAGCATTTTGCCTCATGTCGGCAACGACATCGTGGATCTGACCCAATCCACTGCAAAAAAGAAGAGCAGAAATATTCGGTTCCTCAACCGCGTCTTCACGCCTGATGAACAGGACTTCATCCTGTCCTCATCCGCCGCCTTCCCGGAACTGAGGCTCTGGAGCTGCTGGGCGGCCAAGGAAGCGGCTTATAAAGCCATCAGCAAGGCCTGTCCGGACATTCCAGCCATCCCGAAGCTCTTTCCTGTCTCCATAGACCCTGAAGGCCATGAAGATTCCGGAACGGAAGATCCGAAATTTCAGGGTCTTTTCTTTCCGCGTGTGTCCGCAGGTTCCGTCTTGACGCCCGCGGGGAAGTGCTGTATCCGGATTGAATATCGCCATACCTACCTCCACTGCCTTGCCTTTACTCACGCTCCGGATACCCTGAGCGTTTTCCATCATGTTCACTACCTTTCTTCGTCCTTTCAGGGGGAGGCCGCTACCGATACCGAAGCCGTCCGGCTGGCGGCAAGGTTCCATCTTGCGGGACTGCTTTCCGAGCATTTCGAGGACCTGGAGATTGTCAGGCAGCAGAAAGGATCTTCAGCGGCGCCGCCCCGGGTCTTCTGCAGGGGCCGGCTCCTTGACGTTGACATCAGCCTGAGTCATGACGGTTTTTTTCTTGCCCATGCCTGCCTCCTGCACCCTTCCGCGCCCTGATTCGAAAGGCCTTCGTTTTGGGATTTGCACTCCTTGCCTTCCTATGGTAGTTTTTCCGGAAATGCATGTTTTGCCTGAGAGCATGTAAAGACGAGGAAAGCATCACCACGGCACTCTGGATTGCGGAAATTAAATGGTTACCTTTATTGAAGGCATAGGCACAAGGACGTTAAAGCTTTGCCGTTCCGCATTCGAAACGCTTTTTTTTACCTGGCAGGTCATCCTTCGTCTGTTTGACCTCAAGACTTACAATAAGGCCACTCAACTGGTCATCATCACGCAGCTGTATTTTACGGCCGTACAGATACTGCCCCTGTTCATCTATATTTCCGCCCTGATGGGCCTGTTTCTGATGGGGATCGTCCTTGACTCCATCAAACAGCTGGGGATGGCAGGGTATCTGGGCAATATTCTGATGGGCTTCATCTTCACGGAGGTGTGCCCCTTTATGACCGTGCTCCTGCTGGCGCTGCGTTCCGGGGCGGCACTCAATACGGAGGTGGCGGTCATGAAGGTCAGCAAGGAATTGGATGCGCTGAATGTCTTTAGAATCGACGCCTTCGATTACATCGTTGTCCCCAGAATTTTGAGCGGAATCATTTCCGTCGTTTTACTCAACGGCATTTTCACCCTCGTGCTTCTGGCGAGCGGGGCTCTGTTTTCGCGGATGATCTTCGGTCTGGCTTTCGATGCCTACATCCGGATTCTGGTCGTATCCGCCGACTTTTCGGATCTGGTGATCCTGATCCTGAAATGCGCGACCTTCGGATTTTTTATCACCCTGCTTCCGATTCGATACGGTTTGACGGCATCGAATGAATTGTCCAGCATTCCCATAGCCGTTTTGAACGGTATGAATAACGTATTTATAGCCATCGTCGTCATTGAGGTCCTGTCATTAATCCTAAGCTCCATTTGATATTATTTAAAGATGAGAATCGCCTTGATGAGGCCCTTTCGGATTTGAAGGAGAGGCATCCGGAGAACCTTGGGCTTGTTTCAACGGATATTCCCCTGATTTCCAACTTGAATGTGTGGCTGAATATTGCTCTAATACGCCTTTACCATCTCAGCGAAAGTAGACTGCAGGCGAAGAGGCGCGTCGTGGGGCTTCTGAACCGTTTTCAGAAACGGGAGATCGCCGGTTTGCGAATTTCGGCGCTGGATCACTGGGAACGCTATCTGGTCAAACTGCTGCGGGCGGCGATGGTCCAGGATGCCCTGATCGTCATTGATCGTCCCTTTCGACTCGTTCCTGATCTGCCCGATGCGGAACTGATCGAGAACAGTCTGAACCGGATCGATGACCTTTATTTCTCCTGCAGGATTTTTGATTATTCATGGAATCAAGACCGCTATAGGATAAAAGATGTTTCGGAGTCTTGAATACAAGGTCGGGCTGTTCATCCTGATCACCTCGGTGCTGATTGTTTCCGCCATCGGTTATGTGGCCTACAAGAAGGATGTCTTTTCCCGGATGGACACGTACACACTGGCCTCCTTTTCCGGTGAAGATCTGACGGAGGGCATGCCGGTCCTCCTGTCAGGCTACAAGATCGGCAGAGTGGATGCCCTTGAACTCGGAGATGACGGGCGCATCCTGATCCGGATCAAAATTCTCCACCGGCATGCGAAATGGCTTCGGCGGGACAGCGTGTTTATCATCAACAAGCCGCTGATCGGCGATCCGCGCATCGTACTTTCCACGGGAAAAATGAGCAGTCCCCCCCTGTCCACGGAAGCGGTCAAAGAAGTTGTGGTGGCCAATGACATCAACACAACCATCAAAAAACTGGAACCGGTCGTTGAGCGGATGAACCGGATCACCATCAATATCGAAACCCTGACGGCGAACCTGGCCGACCCAAAGGGAAAAGTGAACCAGATTCTGCGTCACACCGAAACACTGGCTGAGCGGCTGGCCCGCACGGATTCCCTTCTGGATCTTGCCTTGGGCAACCCGGATACGGTGTCCGCCGTCCAGGAAGCGCTTCAAAATACCGAGGAAATAACCACGGAGATGACCCGCATTTTAAAGACGGTGGATGCCATGGCTGTAAAATCGGATGAAGCCCTTTACGGCAAGGACGGAATTTTCCCATCCATGCGAACGCTCCTTGTGGATCTTGTGGGCAAGCTGGCCAAACTGGATCAGTTCGTTATCCACATGAACAACGTGGGTGCCAATGTGGATGCATCGACAAAGGATTTCAGAGTGCTGAGCAGGGACATCGATGAAACGATCAGTACGATCAACCGTCTTGTCAGGGAGTTGGACCGAAAAATCCCCTTCAGGAAGGAGCCCAAGATAAAACTGCCATGAAACGATACCTGGCTTTCATGTGTGGCTGTCTGCTTCTGTTATGCGGATGCGCCGGGAAATCCGTTCCGGAATGGAGAACGGCCAGCTTTTCTCATCTGGAACGATACAAGAGCGATTTTCTGTCGGGAAAGGACGCATCGGCTGAATTTCACTTTCAAAAGGCCATTGAGGAAATTAAAAGAAGCGGTGATTTATCGCTGCTTATGACGGCTTACCTGACCCGGTCTGCGCTTCGGATCGCTGTCCTTGAAACGCCCGACTACGGGGAATATCTCGAAATCTCAAAAGCCGATCCGGCCGGTGCCGATCGTCAAAAAAACTATTATCTCTTATTGGCGGGGAGCTTCGACTCGCTTCAGAGAGAACACCTCCCGCCCTCCTATCAGAACCTTGCCGCAGCCCTGGAGAGGGGAGACGGGGAGGAGATCTCCGGGTCGGTTCACAGAATCCGGGATGACCTCTCCCGGCTGATCGCCACGGGGCTGGCGGTCCGCTATCGAGGTGAGGACGAAGCCCTTCTGACCGGTGCTGTGGACCTTGCTTCCGTTCAGGGCTGGAGGAGGCCCCTGCTGATTTATCTTGACCGCCTGAAATCGTTTTACAGGAGCCGGTCGGACATGGAAAAAGAAGAGAAAATCCGCCGGAAGATTGAATTGCTCTCAAGCCGGTCAGGCATGTGGAGCAAGCCGGGTCCAGCTTGTTGAATTCCAGAAATGCCCGGTGGCGTCGACAAGGTTTTCTGGAGGCAAGGCACCGCATTTCAGGGCAAAATAGCGATGAAAGGCCAGGCAGGGCGTTAATTCCGGATGGAAAACGGTGACGAGTACCCGGTCGTTTTCCGCGGCAGCGATATAGTCTTCAAATTGCAGAAGGACCTTGACATCGCTTCCAACGCCGACAATCTTCGGCGCCCGGATGAAGGTGAGGGGGATGGGGTCCGGTGAGACCTCGGGAATTGAAGCTTCGCGATAAAAACTATCCAGCTGCGAACCGAAACCGTTCCGTTCAATGGCCATGTCAATCAGCCCGAGATGAGGCTTTTCTCCCAGAACGCGGGTTGCCAGGAGAATCGCACCGGCACAGGTCCCCCAGATGTTCATGCCCCGATGAAAGGCAGCCAGCAAAACCTCTTCCATTCCGAAGATCCGCATCAGCCGGGCAAGGCAGGTGCTCTCCCCTCCTGGAAGGATCAATCCCGCAATATCTTCAAAATCACCGGGTTCTTTGACTCTTTTTCCGGTTATTCCCAAACGCTCCAGATGATACAGATGCTCGCAAACCCCTCCCTGAAGATCAAGAACGCCGATTCTGTTTCGTAACAATGCTTCGCTGCAGATCATCGTGAAAAAAAATTTTTTGCTTTACCAGCCCCGCGTCGCCAGGATCTGATCCTCAGGTATTTGAGCGATTTCAAGCCCGGGCATGGCATCGCCCAGGTCCATGGAGGCCTCCAGAACCTTTGCCGGATCGTTAAAGTAGGCCGTCGCCTTGACAATGGCACGGGCACGCCCGGCAGGATCCGAAGATTTGAAGATACCCGACCCCACAAAGATGCCGTCGCAGCCTAGCTGCATCATCAAAGCGGCATCAGCCGGCGTTGCAATGCCTCCCGCGGCAAAATTCACGACGGGGAGGCGTTTGAGTGTCCGGACCTGAAGGGCAAGCTCATAGGGAATCCCGTTGTTCTTTGCAAAAGCCGTAACCTCTTCAACGGGCATGCTGGCCAGTTGCCGCGTTTCTCGATTCATGGTCCTCATGTGGCGAACCGCTTCCACGACGTTTCCCGTACCGGCTTCACCCTTCGTTCGAATCATGGCCGCGCCTTCGGCGATCCTCCGGAGCGCCTCGCCGAGATTTCGAGCCCCGCAGACAAAGGGAATAGAAAACCTGGTTTTGTCGATGTGGCACTCCTCGTCAGCGGGCGTAAGAACCTCGCTTTCATCAATATAATCAATCTTGAGCGCTTCCAGGATCTGCGCCTCCACAAAGTGACCGATCCGGGCTTTTGCCATGACCGGGATTGAAACGGACTTCTTGATTTCGGAGATCATGGCTGGATCGGACATTCTTGCCACACCGCCCTGCGCGCGAATGTCCGCCGGTACGCGCTCAAGGGCCATGACCGCCACAGCCCCCGCCTCTTCTGCGAGCTTAGCCTGTTCAACATTGGTAACGTCCATGATGACGCCGCCTTTAAGCATTTGTGCCAGTTGAACATTGAGTTCATATCTTTTTGTGTCCACGATAGGTTACCTCTCCAGTTCCCGTAATTTCCGGGATATAAAGTGATTTGATTTTTATGATGATTTTGGGAATACGTCAAGAGTAAAAGCAAAATGAAAATATTTCGATCCGAAAGGATCCGCAGCTCCCATTCCGGCCCGGGGAGCGGCGGCTGCCGGCATCTTCATGGTTTCCTCCGCCCGGGTTGCGTCTTCACCCGGCGCCTCCCCGGCATCTTCTCCGCTCCGGGATGGGCTCACCAAAACATCCGCATTTTAACGCCCTGAGAATCCAGATACGTTTTTATGTCTCTTATTGTATAACTGTGATAATGGACCATAGACGCAATCAGTGCCGCATCGGCTCTGCCACGGGTCAAAACGTCGCGGAGATGCCCGGGGTTTCCCGCCCCGCCGGAAGCTATAACCGGAATGCGCACATTTGATGAAATCAGGGACGTCAGATAGATCTCGTAACCTTCCCGGGTGCCGTCTGCATCAATGGAATTAAGGCATATTTCTCCGGCTCCGAGGCTCTCGGCCCTCCTGGCCCACGCCAGGGCGTCAATCCCTGTGAAAATCCGGCCACCGTGAATGACCATTTCGTAACCCGATGGAATGGATGACGATACAACGACTTTTTTAACGTCCATACCCAGAACGATACATTGTGAGCCGAAGGCTTTGGCCCCCTCACTGATGAGAAGGGGATTTTTGATGGCTTCCGAATTGACGCTGATCTTCTCAGCTCCCGCCAGGATCACGCGCCTCATGTCCTCGACCGTCCGTATTCCTCCGCCTACGGAGAATGGGATCATGATGACCTCCGCCACCTGGCGGACAAGATCGATCATGATGTCCCGACTGTCTGCCGATGCGGTGATGTCATAAAAGACAAGTTCATCCGCTCCCTCTTCATAGTATTGGCGGGCAGCCTCAACAGGGTCTCCGATATCAATGTTATCCTTGAATTTTATCCCCTTTGTTAATTGGCCGGCGCGGACGTCAAGACAGGGGATGATCCGTTTACTCAGCATCCGTTCCTCTCCATCCACAAAAATTTTCTAGGATCGCCAACCCGGGCCTACCGCTCTTCTCCGGGTGAAACTGCACAGCAACGACATTTCCCGCCCCGACCGCGGAGGGAAATTCGATTCCGTAGGAAGTTGTTCCCAGGACATATTCATCTGAATCAGGACGGGGAAAGAACGAATGCACAAAGTAAAATTCCGCGTGGTCCGGTATGCCGTGGAAGACGGGATGGTTTGTTCGAAAGGACACGGAATTCCACCCCATGTGAGGTATTTTCAGTGGGGCGCCGCTGCCCGTCATATCTTCAGGAAAACGTTTAACCGTGCCGGGGAGAATCCCCAAACAGTGGGTCGCGTTTTCTTCGCTGAAGTCGAAGATAATCTGAGTGCCGAGACAAATCCCCAGCAGGGGCTTCCCCTCCC
>JAVETB010000145.1:0-4124 GCA_034006265.1 Syntrophus sp. (in: bacteria)
TCGAAATTGAAGATATTCTTCATTGGTCAACTCGAAGATGCTTTCAACGTGCCTTAACGGTATAATTAGAAAGTGGCCGACATTTTTAGGACAGATCTCGACCAGCGCTGCCAGCAAACGATCGCGGTAAAAAATATTATCCGCGTTCGTTTCGATCATTTCGCAAAACTGACAATACCCCATTTTCGATCAATGCCTTTCAAATGCATTCCTGTTGGTGGAGCGCATGCGAGGTAGAAATGCGTTTTTCCGGAGAGTCCTTCAAGACGGGAAAGGCCGGGGGGAAAGCATCTCCGGCAAAATGGCCTGATTTCTCTGCCCTGGCCGGAGTTACAGCCCGTGGCTCTTCTACGGACGCGTTCATGTTCAGATCCAGCCCGCCGCATCCGTCACAACCTCCTCTATAGGATCAAAACGGTCGGTGTCAAGAGATTATATGTCTTACGGGACATATATCTTCTGCAGGCTCTTCGTGACGGGGAGACGATTATCCGTGAACACATTCCCTCTTTGCATCCGGAGGCCATAGAGGCTTCAGGAATCCCTGCCGCAGGGAGTCCCGCAGGATTGTTCCCAAGAGTGCATAAAGGGTTCGGTATACAAAGGAGACTTCAGCGCCTTCGGCTGAGGCCTTGATGAGAAGGGCTTCAGACCATGGCGGGGGGGGAGAGACGGGATGCGCTCCCGCCTCAAGATTCATGTTGTGTGCAGTCCTTTTCAGGGCATTCGGAATAGATGAACTTACAGTGGTATGTTGTTGTGCTTTTTCGGAAGACGGTGCTCCGACTTTTCCTTTAAGGCCTCCAGCAGAAAGGCAATGCGTTTCCGGGTGTCCATCGGAAGGATAATTTCATCGATGATACCCAGACCCGCGGCAAAATAAGGATTGTTGAACTGCGCTTCATAGGTTTGGGCCAGCTCTTTGCGTTTGGCTGCGGCATCCTTTGCCTCCTGAATCTCCCGGCGGTAAATAATGTTGCAGGCGCCTTCCGCCCCCATGACGGCAATTTCCGCGGAGGGCCAGGCCATGACGTAATCCGCGCCGAGCTGCTTGCTGCACATGCCGATGTAGGCCCCACCGTAGTCCTTGCGGACCACAATGGTGAGCTTGGGCACCGTGGCCTCGGAATAGGCATGAAGCATCTTTGCCCCATGGGTGATGATCCCCGCCCATTCCTGGCGGGTGCCGGGCAGATATCCGGGAACGTCGGCGAACGTCAGCAGGGGGATGTTGAAGGCATCGCAGAAGCGGATGAAGCGGGCGGCCTTATCCGAAGCGCTCACATCGAGCACGCCGGCCCCGAATCGCGGGTTGTTGGCCACGACCCCCACGGGGCATCCCATAATCCGGATAAACGCGACAATCATGTTTTTAGCCCACAGGGCATGCGGCTCCAGCATCTCGTGGTTGTCGGCGATTTCCAGGATGATCTTCTTCATGTCATAACTCTTTGATGGCTTGTCGGGAATGATGCTGTTCAGGTCAGGGCATTCGCGGTCCGGCTTGTCCGACGTCGGCATAATGGGCAGGGGGCTGTGGCAGCTGTCGGGAAGATAGGACAGCAGCGCTCGAATTCTGTTGATGCAATCCCGGTCGTTGTCCATGGCGAAATGGCAGACGCCGCTTTTGGTGGAATGGACCAGGGCACCCCCCAGGGCTTCGTTGGTCACCTCTTCGCCGATGACGGCTTTGATGACATCCGGTCCCGTGATGCACATGTAGCTGCTTCTTTTAACCATGAACACCCAGTCTGTCAGGGCCGGGGAATAAACGGCCCCGCCGGCGGTGGGTCCCAAGGTCGCCGTGATCTGGGGAATATAGCCGGAGGCCAGGGTGTTTCGATAAAAGATCCCGCCGTAGCCGTCCAGGGCGGGAACGCCTTCCTGGATGCGCGCACCCCCGGAATCGTTGAGGGAAACGAAGGGCTTTTTTGCCGCGATGGCCATGTCCATCACTTTCCATATTTTTTTCGCCTGCATTTCCCCGAGACTGCCCCCGGAACAGGTAAAATCCTGGGCCGCTGCAAAGACCACGCGGCCGTCGACCCGGCCGAATCCGGTAATAACGCCTTCGGCAGGAATTTCTTTCTCTCCAAGGCCGAACAGTGTCGAACGATGCTTGGTAAAGAGTTGCACCTCCTGAAACGTCGCCGTGTCAAAAAGCAGGTCAAGTCGTTCCCTTGCGGTCAGCTTGCCCAGTTCATGCTGCTTTCTGACCATCTCTCTGCCGCCCATCCGCATTAACGTCTTTTTTCGGGATCCATAATCCCTGATTTTTTCTGATGTGGTATTTTTCGAATTTTCCGTGGCCATAATCCCTCACAGAATGGAGTTAAATAGTTCGGGGAACCTGAAAAACCCCGGTTAAAATAGGTTTTTCGAATTGACCATATTTAATTTAAAAAAGTATAATTGTACATAATTTTTTCCAAAATCACCGTGGAGACCATGAAACGAAACATAAAACTCGTCCTGGAATATGACGGGACAGCCTATCGAGGCTGGCAGCGCCAGGGGCAGCAGCCGACCATCCAGAAAATTCTTGAGGAAGCCATCGGCAGAATCACCCGGGAATCCATTACGCTTTATGGATCGGGACGGACCGACGCCGGGGTTCACGCCCGGCATCAGGTGGCCAACTTCAAAACGGAATCGGGAATTCCGGCGGGAAATCTCCTGCGCGGGATCAACAGCCTCCTTCCTGAAGACATTGCGATCAAAGAGATTCAGGAGGTTGACGGGGATTTTCATTCCCGTTATTCCGCAAAGAGTAAAAGCTATCTTTACCGGATTTTCAATTCCCCGATCCGTTCCCCGCTGGAGCGACATTCCGCCTGGTTTGTACGCGCCCCCCTTGATTTCGATAAAATGGCCCGGGCGTTGTCTCTACTTCGCGGCAATCATGATTTCACCTCCTTCTGCGCCGCGGGCAGCGACGTGAAATCCTGCGTCCGCACCATTCTCAGGACAGAGATGCTCCTCGATTCCGGCCGGGTGATCTCCATCTCGATTGAAGCGGACGGCTTTCTGCGGCATATGGTCCGCAACATCGTCGGGACGCTGGTCGAACTGGGTGCGGGGGAAGAGGCGCCGGAGACCATTCAGGACATCCTGGAGGCGAGAGACCGCGGACGGGCTGGAATCACCGCGCCTTCCCAGGGCCTTTTTCTACAGGAAGTCCGGTATTGACAGCCGCCTTCCGGCGCGGGAATAGAGGAAGAGAAATTTATAGAAAGAGAGAAGGCACCGACCCCCATGGTCCATACGATTCCAGATTGCGGCTTTGCAAAGGCCTATGTCATCTCCGGAGCAGACGGCCTGATGGTCGTTGACGTGGGCAGCATCGGCGCCGCGAGGGATGTCGAACGGTTTCTTGCCGGCCGTCCGGACCTGTCCATCGAAGATGTCCGGTTTGTTACGGCGACCCATTTCCATATCGACCATATTGGCGGAATGGGGACTTTCCTGGAAAAATGTCCGCCATCAACAGAGGTCCTCTTTTCTCCCCTGGTTCGGGAGTATTTCCATGGGAAAAGAAAACTGTCACTGATCCGGAGCTGGTTCGTCGGTTTCATGCCCGCCTCCCTTTGGTGCAGCCGCTACGTCAGGAGGGTTGACCATCTGCGCGTTGAAAGCCTCTCCGGAATTCCTCTTCCGGGATTGAGAAATCTGATAAAACCGCCCTGTCCGGAAAACCGGATCCGGTACTTAGATGAAAACCTGTACCTGCCCGGAAAGTCTGGCCTTCGGGTCCCTTCCCCCCTGCAAATTTTCCCGACCGGCTTTGACGGCTGGCAAGCAATTGAAACACCGGGCCATACGGAAGATTCCATCAGCTTTTATAACCCTGTAACCCGGGAGCTGATCTGCGGCGACCTGGTGATCAACACTGTCAAAGACGGTCCGGGCAGGCTGAATACCTTCTGCTGGAGCCGGAAGATAACGAAAAGAACCTATGACAAGCTCCGGGAGGTGCTTGCCCCTCGGATTCTTTATCCCGGACATGGGTACAGGATCGCTCACCCTCAGAATGCCTTTGCAGACGTCAAAGTTTCAGGGCTGTTCCAGAGGCGGCTGGTGTGCCTCTGAGCCCTTCCCTTAATCCACCATCAAAAAAAACAAAA
>JAVETB010000095.1:0-10661 GCA_034006265.1 Syntrophus sp. (in: bacteria)
CAATCTTTCGATTCTGAATTTCTTCAAAACGTGGCGTGAAAAACCGAAATGATCAGTTGCTTCAAAATAGGCGGTGGATTTGGGCTTCTCTTCGGCATTGCATCGGGCAGTCGTTTCTGATAGCCTCACACGTCTTGGACATGGCTACCGGAAGGCCGCAGACGGCCATCCATCGAGGCCCGCGGCCGCGATGGCCCTTTCCCTAAACGATCCTCAATGGACTGGAGCAACCCTTTGAGCCACAGAATTCACCTCCTTCCCGAAACGCTGACCCACCGGATCGCCGCCGGCGAAGTCGTGGAAAGACCGGCGTCCATCGTCAAGGAACTTTTGGAAAATGCCCTCGATGCCGGGGCGACGGAGATCACCATCGAACTGGAGCAGGGCGGCTGCGGACTGATCCGCATTTCCGACAACGGAAGCGGCATCAGCGCCGAGGATGTTCCGCTGGCCTTCGCCCGTCACGCCACCAGCAAAATTGCGGAGTTCGATGATCTCTACCGGGTGCGTTCCTTCGGATTCCGCGGGGAAGCCCTGGCAAGCATTGCCTCCATATCCCGGATGGAGCTGGTGACCCGGATCCCGGAGGTTCTGGCAGGGGTGCGGATCATTGTCGAAGCGGGAAAAATGATCGACACGGCAGAAACGGGCTGCCCCGTCGGAACGACCGTGACGGTGAGCCGTATCTTCGATTCCGTGCCCGTGCGCAAGAAATTCCTCAAATCCGAAAACACGGAGCGGTCGTACTGCCTCGATGTGATTACCCGGCTGGCCCTGGCAAACCCCGAGGTTCGAATCCGGGTTCTCGCCAAGGGGCGGGAACTCTTCTCCTACCCGGCAACACCCCGTCTGGCGGAGCGGATCGCCATCGTCCTCGGACAGGGGGACTCCGACCGGATGCAGCCGATTGAGGGCGGCGCCGCCGGGCTCAAGGTTTACGGATTTGCCTCCCAGCCCGACCTGACCATTGCAACGACGAGGCAGATCTACACGTTTGTCAACCGGCGGCACGTCAAGGATTATCTTCTCAACCATGCGGTCATGACGGCCTATCGGCGGCTCATCGAGCCCCGGCGCTACCCGGCGGCGGTTCTCTATATCGATCTCGATCCAGCCGATGTGGATGTAAACGTCCATCCCGCGAAGCTGGAGGTGCGCTTCCGGCAACCACGGATCGTCTACGAGGCGGTTGTCGAGACCCTGTCCCGCATGCTTCGCGGCTTGGCTCCGCCCCTTTCCATCCAGCCGTCCCATGGACCTTCCGGGACCCTCGAGGAAAGCCCCGGGCTGCGGGAGGAATACGCATCCCGGGTTTCCGAGGCGTTGCGGCGGTATTCCCTGGCTTCGGGAAGCCGGAAGCTGATGTATGGGAAGGGACAGGAGCCAGGAACGGAAATGCATCCGGCCGTCAGCCCCGAGATGGGATTGCAGGCCCGGACTGCTTGGCCGCCGACCCGGACCCGGAAAGCGGAAGGAAACCCTGCAGCGCCTGATCTGTTCGAGCCAGCTCCGCCGCGGAACCTTTCCCGTCCCGTCTTTTCCGACCTGGAGTTTATCGGCTCTCTATGGGAGACCTATCTGATTTTTCCTTCCCCCGAAGGAATGATCCTGGTCGACCAGCATGCCGCCCATGAGCGGGTCCTTTTTGAAAAGATCAAAGACGGGGCCGAGAGGGGAAAGCAGGCCGTTCAAGGCCTTTTGATCCCGGAGGTCCTCAGCCTCTCCAAGGCGGACTTTGAACGGATTTCCGACTTGATCCCTCTGCTTGAGGAGGCCGGCGTCGAAGCGGAGCCCTTCGGCGGCGACTCGGTGGTTGTCAAGGCCCTACCCGCCCTGTTGGCCCATCTGGAAGCGGGGGCGCTCGCAAAGGATCTGATCTCCGAATTTTCCGAGAGGGAGCGGGCTCTTTCCCTTGCCGAAAAGAGGGACAGAATTTACGCCTTCCTGGCCTGCCGGGGGGCGGTCAAGGCCGGTCGGCACCTGACCCGGGAGGAAGTGGCGCAGTTGTGCCGGGATCTGGACGCCACCCCCTTTGCCGCCACGTGCCCTCACGGAAGACCGGTCTATGTCCTCTACCCCCAGCGGGAAATCGAACGGATGTTCAAGCGCCGGTAATGCATGGGAGCGGACGGGATAAAATGATCAGGGAGAAGGAGAAGCCCCGCCTCATCGTGGTGATGGGTCCCACCGCCGTGGGCAAAACCCGGACGGCCATCGCCCTGGCGAAGTTCTGCAACGGCGAAATCGTCAGCGCCGACTCCATGCAGGTTTATCGCCATATGGACATCGGAACAGCGAAGCCGACACCCGCCGAACAAGGCCAGGTTCGTCACCATCTCATCGACATCGTGGATCCCGATGAACCCTTCAACGCAGCATCCTTCATGGAGCGGGCCAGGGCAGCCATCGCCGATCTCCATCGCCGGGGGAAGGGCATTGTCGTGACAGGAGGAACAGGCCTTTATATCCGCGCCCTTCTGGGAGGTCTCTTCGATGGCCCCGGCGCCGATGAGGCACTGCGCCGATCCTATGCCGCCATTCTGGAGCGGGAGGGAAAACCCGGCCTGTACGAGATCCTGAAAACGAAGGACAGCCGCGCCGCGGCGATCATCCATCCCAACGATGCGGCGCGGACGGTCCGGGCCCTGGAGGTCCTGGAGCTGACAGGCGTCTCGATCGTGGACCAGCAGCAGGATCATGGGTTTGCCCAGCGTCCCTATTCGGTCCTGAAAATCGGTCTGCGGATGGAACGTCCCCGTCTTTATGAGCGCATCGAAACCAGAACGGATCAAATGATGGCGCAGGGATTCCTCGAAGAAGTTCAGTGCCTGCTGGATATGGGCTTTTCCGAGGATCTCAAGCCGATGCAAGCTCTGGGCTACCGGCAGCTGGTCAGGGTTCTGAAAGGCACCCTCGACCTCGAGGAAGCGGTGAACTCGATCAAGCGGGAAACCCGACACTACGCCAAACGCCAGCTTACCTGGTTCGGCGCTGATCCGGAGATTTCCTGGTTTGACGCCGGGGACAGGGAGGGAATTCTTCAGTCTGCACGGCTCCTTCTGGAGGGAAATCCCTCCGGAAGATCTCCCCTCCAGAGGAGGGGAACACTGCAAAATCCCTTGACTTAGACAAGGGATAAAGATAAGGATGCGCCTTGTAATAACAAGTTCTTGCATTCGAATAGAAATCTACCCTAAAGGGCGCAGGGCCGACTTCCCGAAGGTGGAACAAGGGAGCATCAGGGCGGCATACCTGCCGCCCTTGTAATTTTTGGAGCACCTGTCATGGACAAAGGGTCTTTAAGCAAAGCGTATGAACCTCGGGAAGTTGAGGAAAGATGGTACCAATACTGGCTGGATGCCGGCTTTTTTCATGCGGATGACGAAGGGGAAAAACCTCCTTTCGCCATTGTGATCCCGCCGCCCAATGTGACGGGCATCCTCCACATGGGCCATGCCCTGAACAACACGCTTCAGGACATCATCGTCCGCTTCAAGCGCATGCAGGGTTTCAATACTCTCTGGATGCCGGGAATGGATCATGCGGGCATCGCCACCCAGAATGTCGTGGAACAGGAACTGGCCCGGGAGGGGCTGACGCGCCATGATCTCGGCCGGGAGAAGTTCATCGAGCGGGTCTGGGAGTGGAAAGCCAAGTTCGGCGGAGTCATCATCAATCAGTTGAAGAGGCTGGGATGCTCCTGCGACTGGGAGCGTCAGAGGTTTACCATGGACGACGGGCTGTCCCGTGCCGTCCGGGAAGTTTTTGTCCGCCTCTACAATGAGGATTTGATCTATCAGGGGGATTACATCGTCAACTGGTGCCCCCGCTGCCACACCGCCATTTCCGATCTCGAAGTGGAGTACAAGGAGGAGGCCGGCTCCCTCTGGAACATCCGCTACCCCCTTGCCGACGGAAGCGGCGAGATCATCGTGGCGACCACCCGTCCGGAAACGATGCTGGGTGATACGGCGGTGGCCGTTCACCCCGACGATCCCCGCTACAAGGATCTCGTGGGCAGGGACGTGCTCCTTCCCCTGGTGAACCGCAGAATTCCCATCATTGCAGATGACTACGTGACCATGGATTTCGGTTCCGGGGCGGTGAAAATCACGCCGTCCTCCGACCCCGCCGACTTTGCCATGGCCGAACGGCATTCGCTGGAAATCATCAACATCATGGACGGAAACGCCGCCATCAACGAAAACGGCGGCCCCTACCAGGGGCAGGACCGCTACGAATGCCGGAAGAACGTCGTGACCGACCTGGAGAAACAGGGTTTTCTGATCAGCGTTGAGCCGTACATGCATAACGTGGGACAGTGCTACCGCTGCAAGACCGATATCGAACCCGCCGTTTCCAAACAGTGGTTCGTCAAGATCAAGCCCCTGGCCAAATCGGCCATCAGCGCCGTGGTGAAGGGGAAAACCCGCATTGTCCCGCCCATGTGGGAAGCGACCTATTACGAATGGATGAACAACATCCGGGATTGGTGCATCTCCCGGCAGATCTGGTGGGGGCACCGCATCCCCGTCTGGTATTGTGATTCCTGCGGAAAGATGATCGTCTCCACGCAGGATCCCGATGCCTGCCCCGATTGCGGGAACACCTCACTCCGCCAGGAGGAGGATGTCCTGGATACGTGGTTCAGCTCCGCCCTCTGGCCCTTTTCCACCCTGGGCTGGCCGGACTCGACGCCCGCCCTGAAAACATTTTATCCCACCTCGCTCCTGATCACCGGGTTCGATATCCTCTTCTTCTGGGTGGCCCGGATGATGATGATGGGAAAATACATCATGCATGACATTCCCTTCCGGGACGTTTATCTCCATGCCCTGGTGCGGGACGAAAAGGGTGAGAAGATGAGCAAGTCCAAGGGAAACAGCATCGATCCCCTGGACATGATCGACAAGTATGGAACCGATGCCTTCCGGTTCACCCTGGCCGCCTTTTCCGCCCAGGGGAGGGACGTCCGGATGTCCGAGGAGCGCATCGAGGGCTATAAATTCTTCGTGAACAAGATCTGGAACGCCGCCCGCTTCTCCCTGATGAATCTTGAAGATCATCCGGATGAAGGAAGCGTTGCCGCCGCCGCGGAAAAATCCCTGAAGGATAAATGGATTTTGAGCCGGCTTCAGAGGACTGCCGGCGAGGTTGTCCGCAGCCTCAACGAATACCGCTTCAACGACGCCGCCGCCGCCGTTTACTCCTTTTTCTGGCATGAGTTCTGTGACTGGTATCTGGAACTGGCCAAACCCGCCCTGTACGGCAGGGAAACACCGGAAATGCACCTGGCAACCCAGACCACCCTGAAAGAGGTTCTGCAGGGCGGGCTGAAGCTCCTCCATCCCTTCATGCCTTTCGTCACGGAAGAAATCTGGCAGAAGCTTTCCCATGACGGCACGTCCATCATGGTCAGCCCGTTCCCGAAGATGGATGATGGAAAAATCGACGATGAGGCGGAGCGGCAGATGAGCCTGGTCATGGATGTGATCACCTCCATCCGCAACATCCGGGGCGAAATGGGGATCGCCCCTTCCCGAAAGCTCCGGGCCGTTCTTTCCGCTCCTCAGGACGGAGAAAAGGCGCTGATGACGGCGGCGCAGGGTGATATCATCAATCTGGCCGCTCTGGCAGAGCTGGAAATCCAGGGAGACATGGAGGAACCCAGGGGCGTGGCCACCGGAGTGGTCGGCTCCATGCGCGTTTTTGTCCACCTGGAAGGCCTCATCAACATCGCCGAGGAAAAAGCCCGGCTGGAAAAGGAAATGGCAAAGCTGGACAAGGACCTGGCACAGGTTTCCCGAAAGCTCGCCAACCGTGATTTTCTGGCAAAGGCGGCTGAGGCCGTTATCCTGAAGGAAGAAGAAAAGCACAAAGCCCTGCGGGAAAAGCACGTCCTTTTGAAAGCGGCATACAAGAAATTTCAGACCATGGAAGAAAATTAGGAATTCCCCATGATGCTTTCCGTACCAAAATTCATGATGGAACCCCTGATCCGTGCCGCTCTGGCGGAAGACATCGGATCGGGTGACGTGACCACGGCATCCGTACTGACAGGACAGGAAAAGGGGCATGCGAGGGTGGTGGCCAAATCGGACCTGGTACTGGCCGGCGGGGACATCTTTGGCGCGGTCTTTCTCCTGGTCGATGACCGGATCCAAAGGACATCCTGGCTGCCGGACGGTATGCAGGTCCAGCGGGGACAGGTGGTCGCCGAACTCTCAGGCCCTCTGGCCGGCATTCTGATGGCGGAACGGGTAGCCCTGAATTTCTTCCAGAGGATGTGCGGCATCGCCACGGCAACCCGGCAATATGTGGAAGCCGTTTCCGGAACGAAGGCAAAGATTCTGGACACCCGGAAAACCGTTCCGGGACTGCGCATCCTGGACAAATACGCCGTGCGGATCGGCGGAGGAACCAACCACCGCTTCGGCCTCGGCAACTGCATTTTGATCAAGGAGAATCACATCGAGGCGGCGGGCGGCATCGGCGAGGCCGTATCCCGGGCCCGGCAGGCGGCGTCCCACACCCTGAAAATCGAAGTGGAAGTGAAAAATTTTCAGGAATTGGACGAGGCCCTCGCCGCAGGGGCCGATATCATCATGCTGGACAACATGAGCGTCCCGGAGATGCGGGAGGCGGTCCGAAAGGTCAATGGCAAGGTCCCCCTGGAGGCTTCGGGAAACGTCACGCTGGCGACGGTCCGGCAGATCGCCGAAACGGGGGTGGATTTCATCTCCTCCGGCGCCTTGACGCATTCTGTAAAGGCGGCGGACCTGTCGCTTCTGGTAAGCTCTCCGGGGTAAAACATGACCGAAAAGACTCTTCAAGTCCTGCCATCGGATCTCGATGAGACCGCTTTACGGGAAAGGCTTCAGGGAAGGCGGATCGGGCGGACCGTTCATGTGTATCCGGAGATTGATTCCACCAACAGCGCCGCCTTTTCGCTGGGACATTCCGGGGCGGAAGAAGGAACCGTCGTAATCGCCGATTCGCAATCGCAGGGACGGGGCCGCCTCCGGAGGCCCTGGCAGTCCCCTCCCGGAAGCAACCTGTACACCTCCATTCTCCTCAAGCCCCCTATCGAACCCGCTGTCGCCCCTCAGCTGACACTCCTGGCCGGGGTGGCCGTCGCGGACCTCCTGTCGACGTACTGCCCGGGCTCCATTCGACTCAAATGGCCCAATGATGTTCAGATCGATGGGAAAAAGGTCTGCGGCATCCTGACGGAGATGAGGACTTCCGGCCACGGGATTGACTATGTCGTAGTGGGCATCGGGATCAACGTCAACATCCGGAGGGACGATTTTGACGAGAGCTTCCGGAACCTGGCAACCTCCCTCCGGGACGAGACGGGAGGGCGCATGCTCTCACGTCTGGATCTTGCCGTTGGCCTGTATGAGCATGTTGAAAGGCGCTATGCCCGCTATCTGGCCGAAGGCTTCGGCCCTCTGAAGGAAAGCTGGCTTCAGTATGCCCGCATTGTCGGGGAGCCCATCGAGGTGATCTTCCGGGACGAACTCCAGGCCGGGAAAGTGGTCGGGCTGGAGGAGAGCGGCGCCCTGCTGCTCCGGGGCGATGACGGCAGGGAAGTGCGCGTCCTTGCCGGCGATGCGACGGTTAAGAAAAAATGAAAAGGACGGCCTATGCTTTTAGTCATTGATGTGGGAAACACCAATACGGTTCTCGGCGTGTTCGACGGAGAGGAACTGGTCCATGACTGGCGGATCCGAACCGTCATCGAACACACGGTGGATGAGTACGGCATGCTCATGTACAACCTCTACAAGTCCAGCAAGATAAGCTCAAAGGCGATTCAGCACATCATTATCTCCTGCGTCGTGCCGCCGATGCTTCATATCCTGGATCGAGTCTGCGAGAAGTATTTTCAGGTAAAGCCCCTTATCGTCGGTCCAGGAATCAAAACAGGAATGCCCATCTTCTATGACAATCCGCGGGAGGTCGGAGCGGACCGGATCGTCAACGCTGTAGCGGCCTATGAAAAATACCGCCAGGAAGCCATCGTCGTCGATTTCGGAACGGCCACCACCTTTGACTATGTCTCCCAGAAGGGCGAGTATATGGGCGGATGCATCTCGCCGGGGATCGTTATCTCCAGCGAAGCCCTCTTCAAGCGCGCCTCCAAACTTCCCCGAGTCGATTTCAGCACGCCGAAATCCATCGTCGCCAAAGATACGGTCAGCAGCATGCAGGCGGGGATCATCTTCGGCTACGCCGGCCTCGTGGATGGGATCGTGGCCCGCATGAAAGAGGAGGTCCAGTCCAATCCACTGGTGATTGCCACGGGCGGTCTGGCCAGGGTCGTTCAAAGCGAGGCGAAAAGCATCGGCATCGTGGATGAGATGCTCACCCTGGAGGGGCTCCGCCTGATCTACATGAGAAACAACTGATCCATTAAAACCTTTTCCTCAAGGTCGTTTTTTGAAACTGTCTTTGCAGAGGGAACGGCCTGCCGGGTGCAAACAGGAGAAGGGCGGACGGCAGCAGGACGGGGGCCGTCTCTATGATGACGCAAAAGTTGACTTGACCCCCATTAAGGTCATTCCATTCCCCTTTGCTATTTCAGTTCATAACGGCATAATCTTCACCATTGGCATCTTTGGGCTCCCCACTAGCCCAGTTCGTGTAGGTAACCGCTTCGCCTGAGATCCATTCCCATGTTCCCTCTGAAGCTTGGTCGGTGAAACCGATCCAGAGATTGCTCGCGGTAAACTGTCTTGCAGCCACGACTGCTCAGCCGCATCGTTGATGGTTACGAGGTGGCCGCCTTTTAATACGGCCTCACTTTCGCACGAATTCCAAGTTCCTGTGTTGTCGGTCAATTTCATAGTAATGTCCGTTATACAGAACCGGTGCGGGCCAAACGTTTCCCGCCAAGGCAAACAAGAAAACGCCCAAAACAAACATGATGCCAATGGCGATTGATCTTTGCCCTTTAATCCTTTATAAAAACAAGAGCGCTTTGAACACAAAACGGGCATGCCGGATTTCTCTTCCACCGGCAGAAAACGGGGGTTGTCATGAGTCTCCGAAGACGTTTCCGAATCTTCTTCTTTGTATTTCTGATCGTATTTCCGTTTTACATAACGGGTTGCACTTCCGTTATCTCCAAACCGGTTCGGGACAGCGTAAATCCCGGCATCACCTTCCAGGAGCTGAAGGGCCATCCGGAGCGGTACGCCGGCACGATGGTCCTGCTGGGCGGGGAGATTGTGGCAACGACGGTGAGAAAGGAGGCAAGCTGGATTGAGGTCGTCCAGAAACCTCTCGGCTGGGAGGATCAGCCCAGGACTACCGACCTCAGTCACGGCCGTTTTCTGGTCCTGTTCCAGGGGTTCCTGGACCCGGCGATCTATGAAAGGGGGCGGAAGATCACGGTTGCCGGTGAGGTTCAGGGCAGAAAGGTTCTCCCTCTCGGCGAGATCGAATATATCTATCCCGTCATTCTTCCGAAAGAACTTCATGTCTGGAAGCCGGCGGAGATCCATGACGGACCGAGGTTTGGCATCGGCGTCGGCATTGGAGTAGGAGGAGTCATCCGATGAAAAGACCTTTGATCCTTGCCCTGATCTCTCTTATCCTGGCAACGGCCTGTGTGCCCTTTCCCAGGAATCTGGTGAGGGATGCGCAACCCGCCGTATCCGTATTCGATGTCCAGAAGGAACCCGATCGCTACCGCGGGAAAGTGGTCATCTGGGGCGGCGTCGTTATTGAAGCCTTGAACCTCCGGGATGAAACCGTCCTCAAGGTCATGCAGACGGATCTCGATTTTCAAAAGCGTCCCACCAATACCGCCAGCTCACCTGGGCGGTTTCTGGTGCGCTGTAAGGGTTTTCTCGACCCGTACATCTACAGCAAAGGTCGTGAAATAACGGTTGCAGGCGTCATCATCGGGAAGGAAGAGCAGAAAATCGGAGAAATTCTCTATGCCTATCCCGTTTTGGAAGCCCAGGAAATCCGCCTGTGGGAAGAGAAACAGGATCCCCGGTACTGGGGGCCGCCCTACGGGTGGGGCTATCCCTATCCATGGTGGCCTGAATATCCATACTGGTGGTGAGTAAAGAAAACAGCGGTCGCCTGGAAACCGCCTTTTTGTCATTCCCGTTCCACCCCACCGTCGAAGAGACTTGCCGTGTGTTGCGCCTTCTCCGGTTTCACCGCCCGGCCCCTTCCGTCCCCACCCGTATCATTCCCCTTCATGGTACCGACATGAAAAAAAGCCGACATTTCCGTTGCAGGTAAATTTGTGTCTGCCGGGCTGCCTTCATGATCGCTCCCCGGGATAGCCCGCCCTTCAAACCCAAGGCATTACAGCCGCATCATTTCTCAAGTTTTGGCCCGACCTGCCGAATAACTTAATATCAACCAGATCATTTTACAGACGTCGTCCTTCGGGTTTCACAAATGGCGATTATCCCGCTGTCCCTGTTGTACAGCGCCAGGGGTTTCAGCAGGCCGCAGCGGGTTTATATGCCATGCCGTCGTCAGGGGATCATGCCTCCCCCTCCCTTGCCGGCTCTTTAGGATGGAAAGATAACAGGCTAATCCCTTGAGGACGAACACATAACGGGTGAGAGGAACCGATGATGAAAGTGATGGTGATGGCAGCACCCCCCGCTGGAGACGAAAAACGAAAT
>JAVETB010000005.1:0-71969 GCA_034006265.1 Syntrophus sp. (in: bacteria)
CTCTTCGGGGAAGATGCGGATGCCGGGAAGAACGGACAAGGCCCAGCGCTTGTTGGTGGCCATGCCGAACAGCGTCACTCGGATGCCCTCCAGGGCTTCGGTGACGGGCAGGGTCACCGGGTAAAGGGTGCCTTCTGGGAGATGATCCGGGAATTCCCCCGACGGCTGGGCGATTGTCATCTGCCGGCCCCAACGGAGAAACTGGGCCGGGTTGATCTTGAAGGCAGGCGACCAGAAATAGACAGGCGTGTTCAGCAGCTCCGGGGAGATCGCCCGGGGCAGGTTGACGATGCGGACCAGATCCGCCAGGCAGGACAGTTCCAGGCCTTCCATGCGCACCTTCATCCGCCAGAAGGGAAGGTAATGAAGGGGCGCAGGGCCGTCGGCCAGGCAGGCAAAGGGGATTCTCTCCAGTACGGCTCGCCGGCATTGCCAGAGGGAGCCGCAGTTCCGGCAGACAAGGACCAGGGAATCCTTTTCACCCTGCAAATCCCAGCCGCAGGAGGGGCAGAGGGTCGAGACAAAAGAGACATTCCAGGGGGAAATTTCCGGGGCGCTCTCGATGGCCAACGGGTCCAGGGCTGACGCGGCGGGGACGGCCCGCTTCAGCAGGGCGTCATAAAGGCGGCCGTCCCGGAAATAAAAAGGGGCGTAAATCCGGCTCACCGTCTCCCCGACAAAGGCCCGCGGGGCCGCGGCATTTCCGTCCTGAGCCGCCAGCAGAGGCAGAAAATCCCGGATCGTCCGGTCGGAGGAAAGAAATCGGCCCGAAACCCGGGAGGTGACAAACTGAAGCTTGATCGCCTGCGGCCGGAGGCCGAGCGATGGTGGAAGCCCCTTGTGCCGAAGGGACAGGAAACTGGCATCGGTAAAGCGCGCGGCGATGCCGGCGGGCTGGAAGAGGAAGGTGAGCCCTTTCAGGCGCCAGTAGGGTATAAAGTGCACCCGTTCCGAAATTCCTTGGGCGGTCGGCAGGAGGTACCGGAACGAATCCTCCGCCACGAGATACACCCGGGTCCGGCAGAAGGGGCAGGTAACCAGCCGGTCCGTTTCTTCCAGGGAGATCGGCCCGCCGCACTGAGGGCAGGAATATTCAACGGACCAATTAGAGGCGCTCACCGCACCGATGGCAGAAAACTGAAGAGGAGTCGTTGGCCGCCCCGCATCTGCCGCACGTCCGGGATGCCGGAATCGATGCGGCGGCGCCGCAGGCGGAGCAGAATTTCGCCCCTTCAGGCAGGGCGGTGCCGCAGGCGGAACAGACACGCCTTGCCGCGAGGGAGCTTCCGCAGTGCGGACAGAACCTGGCTTCCGGAGGGAAGGGCCTTCTGCAGACCGGACAGCTTCCCGCCGCGGCGGAATCCGGAGGAGACGGGGAGCCAGAGTGAGCCGTCCGGAAAGACTCTGCGAACAGGCCGGGCATCATCAGCCCGATGCCCATGCCCAGTCCGGCTCCGGCCTCGCCCTGTGATGAGGAGGCATTTTCCATGGCCATGGCCGCTTTCATCTTCACGAGGGAATTGAGATCCCCGAAAACGCCGAGGCGGCTTTTGTCGTCAATGGCTTTCTGCACGTCGGGAGGTGGGGTGATGGCGTTGATGTAAAGCTCTTCAAGCTCCAGGCCGAAGCGGGAGAACTCGCCCTCGAGCAGGATCCGCAAAGCCCCGGACATCTCCGAATAGCGGGCGGGAAGATTGAAGATCGTGTCGATGTTCTCGCCCATGTAGTCGTTAAAAAAGGATACGATGACGGAGTTCAGGTATTCCGCGATCGCCTCCGTCGTGTATATGCCCTGGGTGCCGACCAGCTCGTTGATGAAAAGAAGGGGGCTCAGAACCCGGATGTTGAACATGCCGAAGGCGCGCAGACGGATAAGGCCCAGTTCGGCATCCCGGAAAGCCGCCGGATCGCGTGTTCCCCATTTCAAATTTGGGAAGACCTTTTTGCTGACAAAGAAAACCTCGGCCCGCAGAGGGCTCCTCATTCCCCATGGGATGCTCAGGATTTTCGTCAGGATGGGCAGGTTCGCCGTTTTCAGGGTATGCCGCCCCGGACCGAGGACGTCGCAGGCCCTGCCGTTGTAAAAGAAGACGGCCGCCTGGCTTTCCCTGACGGTCAACTGCGCGCCCCACTTGATTTCCCCCGAGCCCGCCTCGGGAATCCGGTGGACGAGTTCTCTGCCGGATTCATCAAACCATTCCAGCACTTCCAGAAATATAAGATTGTCCGTTCCCATGCAAGGAGTCCTTTATAAGAGGTGTTTTGAGAATTGCAGGAATCCTGTTTTGCATTAAATGTGCCCCTATATTGTCGTTTGATCTTTGGGCAGGGATAAGGTAAAGGGCCGAAGAATATTTCCCTGAAAGGGGGTGGCTTGGTGTGGATAACTCGGAGACGAAGGGTGGCCGCGATACGACGGATCTGACCCTTTTCGTGCGCACATCGGATGAGGAGATCGTCCGATGGAACCGGCAGCGGATCGTCGATGCCCTGATCCGGGAAACGGACATCGATGGTGGAACGGCGGAGGCGGTGAGCCGCGAAGTGGAGAAGCAGCTCATGAATTCCGGGATCAGCCTGCTCACCTCAACACTCATCCGCGAAATGGTGGACGCAAAACTGATCGAGCGGGGGCTGGAGCACGCCCGGGGGAAGCATGCCCGCCTGGGGTTTCCCCTTTATGACGTCGGCCGGCTGATTCTCCATCCCCACCGGGGAAACGCCAACCTTCCCCACAATCCGGAGGCGACCAATCTGATCCTGGCGGAAGGGATCAAGCGGGCCTACGGTCTTCATGAGGTGTTTTCACGGGACGTGGGTGACGCCCATGCGGCGGGGGATCTCCACATCCATTCCCTGGGCTATATTGACCGTCCCTACAGCATCTGTTCATCTCTGGAGTACGTCAAGAAATTCGGAATGGATCTGCCACACTCCGTCAATGTCGCCGGCCCCGCGCGCCACGGAGATGTGCTTCTGGCCCACATGGTGCGCTACGCGGCGATTCTGCAGGGCCATTTTTCCGGCGTCGTGGCCTGGCACGGGGTGAATTTCTTCTTCGCCCCTTATCTGGTGGGGATGACGGAGGAAGCGATCCGGCAGCTCGCCCAGATGTTCGTTTACGAATTTGCCCAGCTGGCTTCGGCGACAGGGGGGCAATCCATCTTCACCGACATCCATCTCTCCTGGGAAGTTCCGGAGTATCTTGCCGATGCGCCGGCCCTGGGGCCGGGGGGGAAAAGGACCGGGAAATGCTACGGAGACTATCTTCCCGAAGCGCAACGCTTCCTGTGGTCCCTGTGCGATGTCTTCCGGGAGGGGGATGCCGCCGGCCAGCCCTTCGTTTTTCCGCGGCCCATCGTCCATCTTTCGGAGGCCTTTTTCCAGACTCCCGGATTCCGCGACTTTCTCGAACATCTCTGTGAAACGGCTGCCGACAAAGGAAGCCCCTTTCTCGTCTTTGACCGGGGTGGCCTCCTGAGGCTTTCGGAGTGCGGCTCTCTTCCGCTGGGGCGATCCCCCTCTTATTCGGACGATGTGGAGCATCCGGAACGGATGCGGAACGCCTCCATGCAGAACATCTCTCTGAATCTGCCCCGGCTGGGATACCGGGCCGAGGGGGATAACCGCAGTCTTTTGAAAATGCTGTCAGCCCAGCTGGAGCTGGCCGTCAAGGCTCACCTCCAGAAGAAAGCCTTTATCGAGGAGCTGCTGAGCCACGGGGATTCCGGCCCATTGTCCCTGATGACCATGAACCGGGACGGTCATCCCTATCTGCGTCCCGATCGGATGGCTTATCTCGTGGGCATGGTGGGGCTCAATGAACTGGTTCGGATCTCGTGCGGAAAGCACCTTCACGAGTCCGCCGCCGCCTTGAAGCTGGGGCTGAAAATCGTCGGGCACATGAAGAAGGAGATCGACCGATTGAGCCGGAAACACAGCCTGAGGCTGATCCTGGAGCAGTCCCCCGCGGAGACAACCGCCTATCGGTTTGCCCGCCTGGATCTCCGTTACTTCTCTCCCCTGGCGGGCCGACACATTCGCGGCGATGTGGTCCGGGGGGGGCTGTATTATACCAATTCCACCCATCTCGATGTTTCAGCGAAGGTGCGGCCCCTGGAGCGCGTCCGCCAGGAGGGACTCTTTCATTCCTTTCTCGAAGGCTCGGCGCTGACCAACCTGAGGCTGGAGGAGGGAAGGCCTTCGAAAGAGGACCTGGCCTCCTTTATCGGGCAGGTGTTTTTTGAAACCCGGAGTGCCGGGGTGGTGTTCTCTTCGGAGTTCACAACGTGCCCCGACTGCCGGCGGACGGTGCGGGGACTCCGGGATGTCTGCCCCTGCTGCGAAGGAACAGCCGTCCGGAGCCTGGCCCGGATTACGCGGTATTACAGCCACATCTCCGGGTGGAACAAGGGAAAACTGGCGGAATTGAAGGACTGCTATCGCTGCAGTTCGGGCTTTTGAAGGTGAGGCCGGCACGCATCAGCCCATCAAGAGGATCACGGGAGCAGGGATCACCGCATTTCAGGAAAAAGGGACGGATGACGGGAAGCCCCGTTGAAATGATCGGCCCCTGATGCGGCAAATGGGAACCGGGAGACAGGCTATGCCGACATGGCTGATCATTACCTTTACGATTTTGGGGACGGCGGCCGTCCTGAAGCTGGTGCACGCCCTTGCCATCGTCGCTGTCCATCCGGTCACCCAGGGGGCCATGTATGTGTCGACGGCGCGGGTAAAGATCCGCAGGGCCCTTGATGCCGTGTCCATGAAGCCCGGCGAGCTTTTTGTCGATCTCGGCTGTGGAGACGGCAGAACTCTGAGGGAGGCCAGGAGGCGCTACGGGGTGATCTGCCACGGATACGAAATCAATCCCCTGGCCTTTTTCAAGGCGACGGCCTTAACGACAGGAAGAAAAGGAATCAGCATATTCTACCGCAATTTCTGGAAAGTCGATCTCGGGAAGGCGGATGTCGTTTCCTGTTACCTCTTCCCCGATGTGATGCCGCGTCTGGAGAAAAAGCTTGCCGGGGAACTGGCCCACGGGTCAAGGGTCATTTCCTTTAATTTCCCCATTCCGGGATGGAAACCCCTGTCCGTTCTCCACGCCGACTCCAAGCTCCACAACGATCCGATTTATCTCTACCGGATTCCCGACTCCCTTCCCGGCGGGCGTTCAGCAGGGGGTGAACCCCCTCGTGAATGAATTTCAGGGGCGCAAAGACATCCGCATGATGAGGGATCAGAATAAAGAGAGGTGAAACCGATGGGAACGGCAGTCATCTTCTTAACGTTGCTATTAACAGAAGCTTCGGCACGCATCGGGATGTGGAACCCGTCCGCCTTTCCACATCAGCCGGACCGTGTCATGAATCCGCCGTTCCTCCGTAAGATGTGGAAACGTATCGGTGTCGTCAGCAGTGCCGCCGTCATTTTTTCTCCCGCTTTCTGGCCGGCTGCGGAGGCAAAAGACTGGGCCGTCACGGCATACGGGGCAGTACAGGCGCACAGCTTGCTTCACGAAATGTTCTACGATCCGGACTTCGACAGCAGCTACAAATTCGTGGCCGTTGCCCTCAACAGGAAAATCGGCTCCATGGGGGAGCATCTGGATTTTGAAGGGGAGGCTCAGGTCGTCAAGCACTTCGGAGGGCAGCACCATCTTGAATTCAACGGTCTTCTCATCGCCCGATGGAACAGGTTCCCCTGGGATCGCCATCTCGACACGAGCCTGGCCGTGGGGGAAGGGCTTTCTCTGGCGACGGAGACACCGGAAATTGAGGCATTGCGCCATGAGAAGACCTCGGCGTTCCTGAATTATCTCCTGATTGAGGTTTCCCTTGGCCTGCCCGATCTGCCCAGCTGGAGCCTGGTATGGCGCATTCATCACCGTTCGGGGGTATTCGGCCTTTTTCACGGCGTCCATGGCGCTTCCAATGCCATGGGCGCAGGGGTGAGCTATCATTTTTGAAAGGCTCTCGAGGACTTTCTCCCTCCCGTTTCATCTTGACTTGATCCATTGCATGAAACGTGCATGGAAGTTATCGAAGGCTATGAAATCATACGGCTCCTCCGACAGCGGGAACAAGGGCTCCCGCAACGGCAAAAGGCCGGCATCGTCCCGCCGCCCCGATCAAGAGGATGACCACGGGGGAAGGCATCGTCATGGTCCTTTGTGCGCCATGCATTTCATCGGATTCGACAGAAAACACCGATAACGTTTGATAAGCCACTCTTTATGGAGGATAAATCATCATGGAGACACAGCCCCTCGAGGCAAACGTGATTTCTACGGACGACGTGGTCAAGATTCTCTGCAGCTCCGTGCAGTCGGTCCTTTCCAGTACGACAAGAAGCGCCGTTTCCATCTCGCCCATGGTCAAGGAGCTTGAAAACACCTGCCTGAAGCCTGACATCGGCTGTTTTGTCCTGTTCCAGGGCGACTTTTCCGGGTTGATCATCATCAATTTTACCAGGGAGGCCGCCTTGGAGATCTACCGGAATTACATGATCGGAATGGGCATGCCGGAAGATGACCTGGCGCGGAACCATACCACCGATGAAGTGGCCAGCAGTCTTGGAGAGTTGCTGAATCAATGCGTCGGAAAATTCCGATTCGACCTGGAGGGCAGAACGGGCATTTTTGTGAATCAAAATCAGCCGAAAATGCTGGTGGTCAACGAATCGGTCCAGATCGCCATTGAAATGGGAATCGAGAGACAGCAGCTGCGGCAGATTTCCTTCAAAACGGTCAACGGCAACCGCTTTTACCTTGAGGTAGCCTTGCCGGAAATCAAGTTCTATTCCCTTTTTGACTTTCAGAAAGCGGAGATTCCCAACATCGAAGAGATGCTGGCCCATGGACCAGGCGGCTCGTAACCGGTTTGTTCTCGATGCGGGAGCCTGTCATTGTTCGAAAATAAACGGGGAAAACAATCGCAGGGAAGGAGGGGTTCATGACGGGGATCATTGTGGCATTGGATGGCATGACCTTCAATGCGGCAAGGGAGGGGGGAGCCCTTTTCACCCTTTCTCAGGCGCGCGAAAAGGGGATGATCTGGGGCATCAAGATCAATGACATGCTTTACAGCGGCGACGTGGCGAAAATCATGTCGTCCCTGAGAGATGAATTCAAGCTGGGGGTCATGGTGGATGTCAAGCTTCATGACATACCATCGACCATGGAGAACAGCATTTCAAAACTCGTCAACTCGGGAGCGAACATCGTCACCATTCACTGCTCATCAAACTACCGACCGAAAAATACGGGGCTTTTGAAGTACATTGCCGGAGTTACGGCTCTTACCTCCTTCACCAACCTGGAAATCAAATGGATTTATGACAAGGCCCATGAGGAAATTGTACGGGCCTTCTCGGACATCGCCCTGATGAACAACTACGAGTACATCGTGGGGTCCGTGAAGGACATGACATTGATCCAGGATAATCCATTGAAGAAGATCTGCACGGGAGTCCGGCCGGCCTGGTACAAGGAACGGCATGACCAGGTCCGGATATCCTCCATCCGGGAAGCGCTCCGCCTCGATGCCGATTATATTGTCATCGGTCGTCCCATCACGACGGCTGAAAATCTGATGGACGCCATAACTCGGATTTACAAAGAACTGCAGTAGCGCAGAACGGTCCGTGTCCCAATCAGGGCGGCGGACCGTTCTCTTCTGTCGAACCCTTTAAACATTCAGTATTTGCCGGCGGTCATCTGGTCCGCCAGTGTCACCCAGCCTCCGCCCATGGCCTTGTAGATGTCGACCAGCGAGGTGAGCAGCGCCGTGCGATACAGAGCGTAATTGAGCTCTGCGGGGAATAACTGCTCCTGCGCCTGGAGGACGGTGGAATAAGGGACGTAGCCCCCATCGTACTGCAGTTGGGCCAGACGGGTATATTCCATGGCCGCATCGACCAGCCGCTTCTGGGTCTGGAGGCGTTCGATGGCCTTGGTGCGGGCGACCAGGGCGTTTTCCACGTCGGAAAAGGCATTCTGGATGGACGCCTGGTAGGAAAGAAGCGCCGCCTCGCGGGCCGCCTCGGCCTGCTTCACCTGGCCGTAGATGGCCCCGGCGGTGAAGATCGGACCGGTGATGGAACCCCCGTAGCTCCAGGTGCGGGCCGGACCTTTGAAAAGGTCGGATAGATCGGCGCTGGCCAGCCCATATCCCCCTGTGAGAGAAAGAGCGGGAAAATAAAGTGCTTTGGCTGCACCGATCTGCGCGTTTGCTGCAATCAGGCTCTGCTCGGACTGCCGGAGATCGGGGCGGCGTTCCAGGAGCTGCGACGGCAGACCGGCCGGCACGGAGGGTGGGGTAAGTTCGTCCAACGGACGGCCGCGGACGATCGGCCCCGGATTGCGCCCGAGAAGAACGGACAGGGCATGCTCCGTTGACGCGATCTGTGCCTCGATCTCCGGGATGGCCGCTGCGGCGGTTTCGTACCGGGTGCGCGATTGTTCCACCGTCATCAGGGAGACCTGCCCGTATTGAAACTGGAGTTCAAAAAGACGAACGGAATCGCCATAGGATTTCAAATTCCGGCGGGCGATAGCCAACTGCTCATCGAGGCCGCAGAGCTGCAGATAATGGGTTGCCACCAGGGTGACCAGGGACAGCACGGCACCGCGGCGCGCCTCCTCTGTGGCAAACAGCTCCGCCCGGGCCGCTTCCGATGCCCGCCGCAGGCGTCCCCACAGATCCAGTTCCCAGGTTGCTCCAGCCAGCACGGAATACGCACGGTAGGGATTGTCGACAGAGGAGGGCACCGGCGAATTGTTTCGCTCGCTGGCCCGCTCGCGGGCCGCACTGCCGCTGTAGTTGAGCCAGGGAAACAGCGCCGCCCGGGTCTGCGTGAGGACCGCGGCGGCCTGTTCGACGCGGGCTGCGGCAATCCGGACATCCCTGTTGCCGGCAAGGGCCTCGGAGATCAGGCCGTTCAGCACGGGATCGCCAAACTGTCTCCACCAGGCCGTATCGGCGGTTTCCTGCACCTCTGCAACTCCGTAGCGGTAAGCCCCGGGGGCCGGGACGACCGGTTTCGAATAGTCGGGGCCGACCATGCAGCCCGACAGTAGAATCATGCAGAAGAGAAGGGCGATGCGGCGCATGTCAGGCCTCCTCGATCCGCCCGGAAGGCGTCGGATCCGACGGGGAGCCGGGGCTGTTCGTTTCTGCGGGCGGCGGGACGTTCTTCACCTTCGGGCGCCTTTCATTGAGCCGCTCGAAGAGGTAAAAGAACAAGGGGACATAGAGCATGGCCAGGGTCGTTTCGCCGATCATTCCTCCGATAATGCCGGTGCCGATGGAATGGCGCGCATTGGCCCCGGCGCCCGTGGCGAAGGCCAGAGGGAGGACGCCGAAAATGAAGGCCAGCGAAGTCATGAGAATGGGGCGCAGCCTTTCTTCACCGGCCCGGATGGTCGCCTCCATGATGGACAGGCCCTGCCTGCGGAGTTCCACGGCGAAGGTGACCCGGAGGACGGCATTTTTCGCCCCCAGGCCGATGAGCACCAGCATGCCGATCTGAAAATAGACGTCGTTGTGCAGTCCGCGCAGCCAGTTGAAGATCAGCGCGCCGAGGATGCCGAAGGGAACCGCCGTCATGACGGAACCGGGCAGGGTCCAGGATTCGAACTGGGCGGACAGAACCAGAAAGACGATCATGAGCCCGAAGACAAAGGCGGCGGCGGAGGCGCTTCCCGATTTCTTCTCCTCAAAGGCCATCCCGGACCAGGAAAAACCGTACCCTGCAGGAAGGACCTTGAGCGCCGCCTCCTCCATGGCGCCAATGGCCTCGCCGGAGCTGTAGCCCGGGGCGGCGTTGCCAGTCACCTGGGCCGCCGGAAACCCGTTGAAGCGGGGGACAAGATCGGGACCGCTGACATAGGAGGTAGTCACCAGGGCGGAAAGGGGAATCATCTCCCCGCTCCGGGACCTCACATAGAGCCTCTTGATGTCGGAAGGGTCCTGGCGGAATTTCGCATCGGACTGGAGAATGACGTTCCAGATCCTGCTGCACTGGTTGTACTGGCTGACCATGATGGAGCCGAACTGCGCCTGGAGAGCACTGTAGACGTCCTGGACCGGTACGCCCAGGAGGTTGGCCTTTTCGCGGTCGACATCGACCTTCAGCTTCTGCGATGACGCCTTGAAGGTGGTGTTCAGATCCGTCAGCTCCGGTCTCCTGCGGGCCTGCGCCAGAAACTGCTGTGTCAGTTCATGGAGATTGGCCGACGTGCCGGAGCCCTTGTCCTGGATCCAGAACTCGAAGCCGCCCGTGGTGCCGATTCCCGGAATGGCCGGCGGAGCGATGGGGATGACTCTCCCTGTGGCAATGGCGCCCGCCTGCGCAGCGACAGATTTCAAAACTGCGCGGGCATTTTCCTTCATCGCCGTTTTCATGGAGTCATAGCGCTTTTTAAAGTCCGTGAGAGTGACGAAAAAAGTGGCGGTATTCGTCTTGTATTGACCGTCAATGAGACTGTAGCCGCTGATGGCGACACGGTTCAATACCCCGGATTCCTTTGCGAAGATCCTGTCAAGCTGATCGGCGGCCGCAACGGTTCGATTCAGGTTGGCTGCATCCGGCATGATCAGGGCCGCCATGACGTATCCCTGATCCTCGTTGGGAACGAAGCTGGTGGGGATGGTCAGGAACAGATGGACCAGGCTCCAGAGAAAAAAGGCAAGCAGCACAAAAGCCGGGACCATCCGCTTGATGATCAGGGTGACGGCATGGCCGAAGGCCAGGGTAATCCGGTCGATCCGGCGGTTGAACCAGGCGAAGAAACCGCGCTGAGGCTTTTCCTCGTGCCGAAGCAGCACGACGCACATGGCCGGTGTCAGGGTGAGGGCCACGAAGCCGGAAAGGGCCACGGAAATGACGATGGTTATGGCGAACTGCTGATAAAGCTGCCCGGTCGTGCCGGGAAGAAAGGCCGCCGGGATGAAGACCGAGGCCATCACGAGGACCACCGCCACCAGGGACGTCCCGATCTCCTCCATGGCCCGGATCGTGGCTTCCCGGGGCGGCAGGTTGTTTTTCGTCATGTTGCGTTCGACATTCTCCACGACCACGATGGCGTCGTCGACAACCATGCCGATGGCGAGAACGATTCCGAAGAGGGTCAGGAGGTTGATCGAGAAATTCAGGGCCAGCATCCCGGCAAAGGTCCCGATCAGGGCCACAAAGATGGCCACCGCGCAGATCAGCGTTGAGCGCAGGCTCTGCAGAAACAGGTACACAATCAGGACGACCAGCAGGATCGCCTCAAGGAGCGTGTGGAGCACCTCCTTGATGGAAAGTCGAACGAAGTCGGTGGTGTCCAGGGCGATGAGGCATTCGATGCCCTCCGGCATGGTCCCCTTCATTTCCTCCAGGGTTTTTCGCACTTCCTTGGAAACCTGCAACCCGTTGGAGCCGGGCTGCTGATAAACGGCGATGAAGGCCGCCGGCATGCCGTTGAGGCGGTTTTCGGAGATGTACTGCTTCCGGCCCACCTCGACGCGGGCGATATCCTTGAGGCGGACGATGGCGCTGCCGTCCTGGCCGGCCCTGAGGATGATGTCTCCATATTGGGAAGGCAGGACGAACTGGGGCTGGGTCACCACGGGGAAGGTTTGATGGACTTCACCTTCCGTGGGCTGCTGGCCGATCTGGCCTGCGCCGAAGAGGGCGTTCTGGTGGGCGACGGCCTGCTGGACGTCGGAGGTCGTAATCCCCAGGGAAGCCATCCGGTCCGGGTTCATCCAGATGCGCATGGCCTGGTCCGCGACTCCGAAGAACGTCGCCTGGCCGGCCCCGTTGATCCGCTTGACGGCGTCGAGGACATAGACGTTGGCGAAATTGTCCACGTATTCGGGGCTGTAGCGGCCGTCCTGGTTGTAGAGGGCGAGGATCATCAGGATATTTGCCGATTTCTTCTGTACCGACACCCCGTTTTGCAGAACCGCGTCGGGCAGCTGCGGCGAGGCCATGCTTACCCGGTTCTGCACCTGGACCTGGGCGATGTCCGGGTCCGTGTCGAGGCTGAAGTAAACGGTGATCGTCAACTGGCCCGAACTGGAGCTTGTTGACGTCATGTAGAGCATGTTGTCCACGCCGTTGATCTGAGCCTCTATGGGAGCGGCGACGGCGTCGGAGACGGTTTTTGAGTCGGCGCCGGGATAGTATGCCGTGACCGTGACCTGCACCGGGGAAATGGAGGGATACTGGGCTACGGGGAGGTTTTTCAGGGAAACCAGACCGGTGATGACGATAATCAGGGAGATGACGGTGGCGAAGATTGGCCGTTCAATGAAAAACCTGGAGAACATAGGCCGGGCCCCTTCTTAGGATTTATCCGGGGAAGCGGGATTCCGGGAGCTGTCCGCCGCCGGTTCTGACTCTCCGGGATTCAAAGAGGGCACCCCGGTGAAGGGCTTGATCCGAACCTTGAGATCCGGCTGCAGCGACAATCCCCCTTCGACCACGACGCGTTCCCCGGCCCTCAATCCCTCAGTGATGAACCAGTTGTTTCCATGCCATTCCCCCACACTGACGGGACGGAACCGGACCGAGTCGTCGGGCTGGAGGACCCAGACAAAATGTCCCTTGGCGCCCGTCTGTACGGACTGCTGGGGGACGAGGATCGCCCCGGGCCGGGTGATGCCCTTCAGGCGCACGCGCACATACTGGTTGGGGCGGAGGACGCCCTCCGGGTTCTGAACGCTTGAACGGATCAGAAAGGTGCCCGTCTTGGTGTTGTACATGGGATCGGCAAAGGTGATCCGTCCCTTGTGGGGGAAGACCGTTCCGTCAACAAGGAGAATCTCAATCTCGTAGCTGTTGTTGGCAGGAGCTTTCAAGAAGCCTTTCGCCATTTCGTTCTGCAATTTCTGCATCTCGTTTTCCGAGAGGCTGAAGTTTACCCAGATCGGAGAAAGGGCCATGACGGTGGCCAGGTGATTGTTCCCCATGCTGATATAGGCGCCGTCCTGCTGCAGTGCCGCGGTGGTGATGCCGTTGATGGGGGAGGAAATCCTGCAGTAGGAAAGATTGAGCATCGCCGTTTCGACCTGGGCTTTTGCCTGCTCTACGGCCGCAGAGGCGGAATGCGCACTTCCTGTTGCGTCATCGAGATCCCGCTGCGAAAGGGCGTTGAGTGAGGTGAGCGGTTTGACGCGGGCAAGATTGGATTGGGCGACGTTCAGCGCCGCCTCCTGCCTGGCGAGGGCGGCCTTTGCCTGGTCGAGCTGGGCCTGAAAAGGCTTGGGGTCCATTTCGAAGAGGATCTGCCCTGCTTTGACCAATGCGCCTTCCCTGTAGACCCTTCTGTTGAGAAAGCCATTGATCCGGGCCCGGATTTCAACCTGATGCGAACTCTGGGCCTGGGCGACGAATTCGAAGACCACAGGGGTATCGCGCGGTTCAATTGAAATGACGGAAACTTCCGGTGCGGGGCGGGGCGGAGCCTGATCTTTCTTCCCGCATCCGGTCATCAGCGGAAAAAGGGCGAGTAAAACGAGCGTCCAGACCGGCATCCGGGGCTCAATAGAGAGAAGGCGGGAGGAAAAGGGCTTCAAATCGATCATGGACAGTTCCTTGTGCCGTTGAGATGGATCGTTGTGGATTCTGCGTCGACGCGCTTCAAGAGGAACGGATGCTCGGAATATCAAAAGGGCTCAGGCGGTCCTGCTTCCGGAATCGGGGAGCGGGTTATCCGGAAAAAATATGATCTATAATGATCAAACTTCAGCGAAAGGTCAAGAACTGATTCCTCATGAGTCCCGGTTATTTGGCCGGTAAAATGCCGATGAAAGGGGTTCGGGAAAAGGGAAGAGCAAAAGCGGTAGAATTTCGGATTCAACCATGGCAGAATGATCGACGCGAAGCATTGAGAGATCCCGTCCGGGACATTCTTATGCCGGGCAGAAAAGAGGAGTCACATGACCAAGCATAGACCGGAAGCGCCGGACCTGACCCGGATCACCCTGCAGATTCTGTGGATTGGAATCCTGATTGCTGCGTGCTTCTGGATCCTGAGGCCTTTTCTGCTGTCGATCATCTGGGCGTTGATGATCGTTGTGGCCACCTGGCCGTTCATGCTGAAAGTGGAAGGCTGGCTCTGGAACAGGAGGGGCCTCGCCGTAACGGCCATGACGATCGCCATGCTGATCCTGTTCATCCTCCCCTTCACCCTCGCCATCGTCGCCATCATCGACAACGCGGACAGAATCGCCGAGCTTGTCGAATCCGTCTCGACGCAGGCGCTGCCGTCCCTGCCCGGCTGGCTGAGCGGGATTCCCGTCGTTGGCCCGAAGCTCGCAGCCGCCTGGGAAAGCGTCAGAACCGGGCAGGAGGGGCTGACGGCGCGCCTGGCGCCCTACGCCGGCAAGGTGTTGACGTGGTTCCTGTCCCAGGCGGGAAGCATCGGGATCATCGCGCTGCAGTTTCTCCTCACTGTGATCATTTCCGCGATCCTCTACGCCGGCGGAGAGGAGGCTGCCGCGCGCGTCGTACGCTTTGCGCGACGGCTGGGCGGCGCACGCGGCCGGGAGGTGACCGAACTGGCGGCTAAAACCATCCGGGGCGTTGCCCTGGGCGTCGTCGGCACGGCCCTGGTGCAAACGCTGTTCGGAGGAATCGGCCTGGTCGTTACCGGGGTGTCGGCTGCCCCGATTTTGATCGCGGTGATGTTCATGCTCTGCATCGCCCAGCTTGGCCCCAGTCTCGTCCTTGTTCCCTCGGTCATCTGGCTTTACTGGGGCGGATCGAACGTCTGGGGGACCGTTTTGCTCGTCGTGACGGTGCTGGCAAGCACCCTGGACAATTTCATCCGGCCGATTCTCATCCGGAAGGGCGCCAAGCTTCCCCTGATCCTGATCTTTGCCGGCGTCATCGGAGGCCTGGCCTCCTTCGGCATTGTCGGGCTGTTTATCGGTCCGGTGGTGCTGTCGGTGACCTTCAGGCTGCTCGATCTGTGGACGGGCGATACGGAAGGGGTACCGGATCGGGAAGAGGTTCCGTCAAGGGAGGATCGTTAGAGGCGGTGATATTCTCTGCCGGAACTATTTCCCTTTTTGTGCCGGGTTCGGATTTCCGCCGGCAGCGGGATCCGGCGCCCTCAGTTTCCGGAGCGCCTCCTGGCGGATGCCCATGCGGTGAGCGTCGCAAAGGACCCATAACGGGAATCAGAACATGACGGACAGGACAGACGGGAAATATCGGGGAGCGGACTCGCTGGTTGACCTTCAGGGGCACATAGAGCGTGTGACCTTCATTAATGAAGAAAATGGATATACCGTCGCCCGCGTCAAGGTGCCGGGCCGCCGGGAGCCGGTGACGGTGGTTGGCGGAATGATCAGCCCCGCACCAGGCGAAATGGTCAGGATGAAGGGGGAGTGGACAAATCATCCCCGCTTCGGTGAACAGTTCCGCGTTGTGTTCTGCGAATCTTCCATTCCGGCAACGGCCTACGGCATAGAGAAATACCTGGGATCGGGACTGATCAAGGGGATCGGACCCGTGATGGCCAGGCGGATGGTGGAGGCCTTCGGCGAAGGCACTCTGGAGATCGTTGAATCCGAAAGCCCCCGCCTCCTGGAGGTGGAGGGCATCGGCGAAAAGCGGCTGGCGATGATCCGCAAGGCCTGGGAGGAGCAGCGGGAGATCCGGGCCGTTCTGCTCTTTCTCCAATCCCACGGAGTCAGCGGCGCCTATGCGTCACGGATTTTCCGTCAGTACGGCCATGCCGCCGTTTCAATCCTTCAGAAAAACCCCTATCGCCTGGCCACGGACATCTTCGGGATCGGCTTTCTCACCGCTGACCGGATCGCCGAGAAAATGGGTTTTGCGCGCGATTCGCGGCTTCGGGCGGAAGCGGGTATTCTCTTTGTCCTTCATGAACTGGCCGATGAGGGTCACGTCCTCTATCCCGCTGAACCGCTGATACGAAAGTGCAGGGAAATCCTGGAGATCGATCCTGAAATCATCGCCGCGGCCCTGGATGCGGCAGCAGAGCAGCGGCAGATCGTCATCGAGGATGGATCGGCTTTTCCCGGCGCCCCACCGGAGATTTGCAGGGATCGGGTCGTTTATCTGGCCGGGTATCACCTGGCGGAAACACAGGCCGCCTTGCGGCTGAAAACGCTGCTGAGAACGCCCTCGACGCTCCGGGCCATCGATGCCGCGCAGGCGCTGCCCTTCGTGCCGGAAAAAGGCTCTCCCCTGCTGACGGAACATCAGCTCGAAGGGGTTCGTGCCGCCGTGTCGCACAAGGCGACGGTCATCACCGGCGGACCGGGAACGGGGAAGACGACGATTATCAACGCCATCCTCCGCATTTTCGCCGCCTGTGGAGCAAAGATTCTGCTGGCGGCGCCCACGGGCCGCGCCGCCAAGAGGATGAGCGAGGCGACGGGCCGGGAGGCGAAAACGATCCATCGCCTGCTGGAATACAGCCCGCAGAAGAGAGGTTTTTCAAGGGACGAGACGTCACCCCTGGACTGCCAGGTGCTCGTCGTGGATGAAGCCTCCATGGTCGACCTGATCCTGATGCACCATCTTCTGAAGGCCCTTCCGCCTTCGGCGGTCGTTATCCTTGTGGGGGACGGAGACCAGCTGCCTTCCGTGGGGGCGGGGAGTGTCCTGACGGATGTCATGAGATCGGGCCGCGTGCCGGTGGCCGAACTTCGGGAGATCTTCCGCCAGGCCCGGAAAAGCTCGATCGTCCTCAATGCGCACCGGATCAACCGGGGGGAGTTCCCCCGCCTTCAACCTTCCCGGGAGCTGCTGGGCGATTTCTATTTCGTCGAGCAGGAGGATCCGGAAAGAGTGCTCGATCTCATTGTCCGCCTCGTGTCGGAACGCATTCCCCAGCGCTTCGGCCTCGATCCCCTGGAGGACATCCAGGTACTCACCCCGATGCGCAAAGGGCTGGCAGGCGCCGCAAATCTCAACAGCGTCCTGCAGAAGGCGCTCAACCCCGGAGGGGAAGGGCTCCAGCGGGGCGGGAGGCTGTACCGTGAAGGGGACAAGGTGATGCAGATCCGCAACAACTACGACCGGGAGGTTTTTAACGGCGATATCGGCCGGATCATCCGCCTGGACAACGAGCTGCAGGAGGCTACCCTGACTTTTGACGGGCGTGAGGTCATCTACGATTACGGGGATCTGGAGGAGATTGTTCTGTCCTATGCCGTATCGGTGCACAAGTCCCAGGGAGCGGAGTATCCCGCCGTGGTGATGCCTCTGCTCATGCAGCATTACATGCTCCTCCAGCGGAATCTTCTTTATACGGCGGTGACGCGGGGGAAAAAACTCGTTGTCATCGTGGGAACGAAAAAAGCGCTGGCCATCGCCGTCCGCAACAACAAAACCCAGCGGCGCTTTTCCCTCCTGAGCCAACGCCTCCAAACGGCCTGAAGGGCGATTGCATCAACCTGCAGGAAGGGGCCGTATTCCGGAAGCGGAGTTCTGTCCCCCCGCACTTGACATGCGTGTCCGGATCGGTTAGCTCTATGAGGAAGCGGGCCATGCCGAAATTCACAAACAGATTGCCGGGGCTCCATTCCCGAGACAGCCGCCGTTTCTGCGCCGGAGAGCCTGGCAACGGCCCGTTAACGCTGGTCTTATACAATAAGGAGGTGTAAAACATGTACGAAAGTCAAGCCGACAAGACAAGGGAGGCGATCCGCACCATAAAGAAAAATGTGCCGCCGGCCTGGTTGGCGATTGTGTTGATTCTCCTGTTCATCCTCGTTTTTTTCCGGCCTTGGACTCAGGTCGGTCCGGGGCAGAGGGGGGTTGTTCTGAACTTCGGCGCCGTGCAGAAGAATGTCCTGGACGAAGGGCTTCATCCCAGAATACCGGTGATGCAGGAGATCGTGCTGGTGGATGTCAAGGTTCAAAAGGCTGAGACGGAGGCTGCGGCCGCCTCGAAAGATCTTCAGGATGTCACTTCCCGGGTGGCCTTAAATTACCATATCGTTCCAGAGAGAGCCAATATTGTCTATCAGAAGCTGGGCGTACAGTTCAAGGAGCGTATCATCGACCCTGCCATCCAGGAGGTGGTCAAGGCCGTAACGGCAAATTATACGGCGGAAGAGCTTATCACCAAGAGGCCGTCCGTCAGCGAGGCGATGAGGCTGGCTTTAACGGAAAGGCTGATGGCCAACAACATTGCAGTTGACGCCTTTTCGATCGTGGTGTTCAGCTTCTCGCCGGTCTTCACCGAGGCCATCGAAGCCAAGCAGACGGCGGAGCAGCTCGCGTTGAAAGCGAGGAGGGATCTCGAACGGATAAAAATCGAGGCGGAGCAGAAGATCACCGCGGCCAAGGCGGAAGCGGAATCCCTGAAATTGCAGAAGGCGAACATTTCTCCGGATCTGATAGAGCTGCGGAAAATCGAAGCCAACATGAAGGCGATCGAAAAGTGGAATGGGATACTTCCCCAGGTAACGGGCAGCGGAGCCATCCCGATGATCGGCCTGACGGATGTTTCCAAGAAGAAAGAATAATGAAGGTGCTGCCTGCTGTTGTGGGCGGCCCGCGGCGGGTCTCAAGAGGCCGTGACGAGGCGCTCTTTCTCGTTCTCCGTTCAGGGAAAGAGAGGGGGAGGGTGAACGGATCATGGGATCCGTTCACCCTCCCCTGATGTCATGGCGGCTGAGATACTCCACCCTCATTTCCGAGTGTGGAACGAGGAGTGCAGATGCCGGAATCGAGATCAGAGGGCGATGCCCCTACATTTTCGGAATTTTGCCTTCCGCATGTCCGCCGGGCATTCCGGGAATTGACATCTTTGTATACCCTTCGGGCACTTCGAAAAGGCTGTCCGGCTGTTTGCAGAGGTTAATGTCCCGGTATTCCATGGACCAGCTGCCGTCCACTGCGGCGGTCTTGACGGGGAAGTTGATGTCCGTTGCCCACCACATGTGGGTTGTCACGGCTTCGTTGCCGACCTTTGCCGTCACTTCATATTTGGTTGAGGGATGGCCGCCAATCGTTTCATTGCCGATCGCTTTGCGGCTGACTTCCCCCTTGACCTCAAGATCGGCCGCTTTACTCTGTTCCTCCGTTACGCCCTGCATCTCCATGAATACGCTTTGCGGTTTGATGATCGTCCAGACCTTGTTGAGGTCCTTCCTCACGATGGTGGATGTGCCCGTTGATTCATCATCGGAACGGTATTTGTCCGGCTTCATGTAGACTTTCATGGACATGGTCCGGCCGGCGGCGGTGCTCACCACCGTTGCTGACAATTCCTGAGCGGCGGCGGCCTTCATCTCCTTTTCAACCGCCGGCTCAGCTTTCCCCTGCTCCTTCTCCTTGCTGCAGCCCACGGCAAAGAAGGAGACACACAGGGCCATCACGACTGCGATCAATGCTTTTTTCACTTGAATACCTCCTGAAAGAATGATGTGGGATTCCAAAAACAACAGGGGGCATTATGCAACACGGACCGCCCTGATGTCAAAGACCGGATGATATCGGCCTTTTTCCCGGGATCTGGAGAGGCGCTCGCACAACCCGTTCCTCCAGACCGGATCGCTGCCTGCGGATGGTTGCCTTTTCCCTGTTCGGAATGCTCAAGATCCGGATGGCCTGGCTAAAAGCCCTGTTGTGGAGACTTTGATTTCAAATTGCGAGGGCCCTGTCACGTCGACAAACACGGCGGAGCCGTACTCGGCATCCAGGAGCGGCTCAAGAAACGGATAGGTCTTTCTCAGATGAAACATGTTAACCGGCTTTTTTTCGGAAAGTAGAAACACCGTGCGCAACGCGTTGATTTCTTCGTCAATGTCCCGGTAGCGGCCGGCAACGCGATCCAGTTCATAACTGGTGTGAAGGCCAAGCACGTTGGCCCAGGGCTTCCATTTGAGGACATGCGCATCGACATAGATCGCGTCGCCGGCCAGCTGGAAAGAAGCCTTCTTCCCGTCGGGAAATTCAAAATGCGCCAGAAATGCCTTTCCTCCGAGGGGTTCGACCCTGACCACGGCCGCTGTTTCTTCATGAGTGAGAGCCAGGTAACCTTTTGTGGCCACGGTGATTGTTCCGAGCAAGGCGGTAAGGGCAAGGCAGAGAACTGCGACCATCAAGACGCCTGCCGAGCCGATGAACTTCCTTTTCCCTATGGCCGCAAACGCCAGAATCAGGAAAACCAGGCTCGACAGCCCGAAACCAATCATCAGAAGAAAAAGCAAATCCGGCATGGCCATCCCCCCTAAAGACTTCATGCCGCCAGTTTACAATAAAGAAAGCCCCCGTGCCAGCATTGTTCACAAACGTCACGAAGGCGAAGACTCGTGAAGGGACAGCAGATCGCTGATTTTCAGGATGGCGTTCACGTACTGGCGGCTGTGATTGTACTGGTAGATGATCCTGAAGGCCTGGTCATGGCTGAGATTCGGCTTCCAGCCGAAGTGCTTCAGGTAATTTGCAATGCTGAAGATGGCATCGGCGTCGTGGAATAGATCGATGCGGCCGTCGCCGTTGCCGTCCCGGCCATAGTGCAGAATGTTGCTTGGCATGAACTGGGCGATGCCCAGGGCGCCGGCATAGGACCCGACCACGGTCAGGGGATCGACCTCGTGGCGTTCGGTATAGATCAGAAAGGCTTTAAGCTCTTGATAGGCCCAGCGTGATTTTCTGTCAGCCCGGGAATTGTATTTGTCCGGGTCGAAGCGTCTGCCTTCACTGAGCCGCCCATAGAGGTATTCCCGGGGCACCTGCTCCGACAGAGAGGCCATGGTCGACAGGGTGTTGATGATCGGGAGGCTGCCCAGGCAGCGGCCCAGGTTGGTTTCCACCAGGATGATGGCCGTGATAATCCCGGGATCCACACCGAACTTTTTTCTTGCCGCGGACAGGGTTTCGGCGTGTTCTTCCATGTAGCTGCGGGCATCGTCAATCAGCGTCGGGCGTGCTGTAAACTTCCCGTAGTCCAGCCTGGCTTCGTTGTGCTGAAAGTAGGCCGCGACGCCGCGGGTTTCAAAGGAGATTTCCTCACTCTGATAGAGTTCCCGGATGCGCTTGCCGTCGAAGCCGTCGGAGATAAGGCGCCTTTGCAGCTCATCGAAGAAGGCTTTGGACGATACATCGGCACAGGCCTGGCCGAAAGCGGCAAAAAAGAAGACCAGGGGAATCGTGATAAGACGGAATGTTTCGATCACCGATAAGGTTCTATTCATGGAAAATCTCCTATAACTGGCCGGAAGATTATGAACTTTCAAGACACCGGCTCTGCCGTTCGGGGCGTCTAACTCGTACATCATGGCATGGCAGGCGATGGGCTGTCAAAGGGTAATCCGGTCGTTCTTGAAAGGGTTCGGCCATCGGGTCGCGGCGGCTGAGGGATAAAGAGCCCCTGAGGCCAAGGCGTACAGGGCAGGTGACAAGCAATCGCCATGCCACACCCTTTCCCGCTGGATGTTTCCGAGGCTTTCGGCGGCACGAGAAAGTCTCGCACTTCCGAAAAGAAGGTTCCCGGGCGAGAGAGAGAAACGCCTTCGCCTCCAGCACAAAACCGCCCCTTCCGGAGGCCCTCAACGGATCAGCATGATTCTTTTCTGCGGGAGGACAGGGAAACTCTCCGGGATCCGGGTGCAGAGGGTACAGCCGGTGACGATTTCCGGGGTCTGCCGGCCCTCTGACAACGGGCCGGAATCTGCGGGGGAAGGGGGAATTCTTTCATGCTTGACAGGGAGGGCTCTGTAACTTATTCTGAAACGGGTCTTGTGCAACGTTCCTGCAGGAAGCATCCCTTTGATGGACGGCGGGGGAAAAGGGCCTGTGCAGGGAGGATCCGAGAAGTTTCCCATCCGCACCCGGACACAGAGAAGGAGAAACCGTCATGCTTCTCGAACTGGGCATCATACCTGTAGAGGAAATCGACTGGGGGCGAAAGACCGCAATCGACGGCAAGGCCCTGCAAATCCACCGCGAAAAACTCATCGAAGAAACAAGGGGGAACGACTCCCGCATCGCTTCCGTCAGGGCCGATCTTGCAAGGCCTGGTGAGCGTGTGCGCATTCTTCCCGTAAAGGATGTCATCGAACCCCGCATCAGTACGAGGAAGCCCTGAGGCAGGCCGGATTGCGCGCCGCCGGTCTCCCCGGAGAACGCGGATTATTCTGGTCAGCATTTTAAAAGGATCGCATTGAAGAAAGGAGGAAAACGATGGGTACATACATCATGATGACCAGGTTGTCGCCTGAGGCAGTCGCCAAGCCGCAGTCCTTGACGGAGCTCAATGACCGGGTGGCAGCCCGCATTAAAAAGGAATGTCCTGACGTGAAGTGGGTTGCCAATTACGCTGTTCTCGGCTCATGCGACTACCTGGACATCTTCGAGGCGCCCGATGCCGATGCGGCAACCAAGGTGGCCCTGATTGTCCGCTCCTTCGGCCATGCGACAACAGAGACGTGGATCGCCACGCAGTGGGACCGCTTTGAGTCCTTGGTCGCAAACCTGAAAACGTAAGGGCCGCTCCTTGGCAGGGAGCAGGTTTTTGTTGCCCGGAAATGCCCCCCTGTGGTAAAGGGGGCCATGCTGAATGTCGGGTTGACGGGCGGAATCGCCTGCGGAAAATCCACGGTGGGCCGCATGCTCGAGGAAAAGGGGGCTTTTCTTATTGATTTTGACCGCCTTGCCCACGAGGTTGAAGAGCCGGATCAGCCGGCCTGGCGGAACATTGTCGGCTGTTTCGGACCGGAGGTCTTGAAGGCCGATCGAACCCTGGACCGGGCTCGACTGGGAGCCATCGTTTTTGCAGACCGCCGTAAACTGGACAAGCTCAACGAACTCGTGCATCCGGCCGTATTCGATGCGTGGCAGCGCAGGATGGCGGCCATCAGGGCGATCCGTCCTGATGCCATCGTCATTGCCGACATCCCCCTGCTCGTCGAATTGGGAATGCAGGGGCGGGTGGATCTGGTGATGCTGGTCTATATCCCGCGGGATGAGCAGATTCGCCGTCTCATCCTGAGAAACGGGTATTCCCGTGAGGAGGCGCTTCAGCGGGTCCATTCACAGATGCCCATTGAGGACAAGATCCCCTTTGCCGACATTCTCGTGGACAATTCGGGAACGATGGAACAGACCAGGGCATTCATTGATGACATCTGGCCCCGGCTTCTGGAGAAGGAGCGGCGGAAGAAGAAACCGGCTTGACATTTCTGGTGCGGGGGAAAGAATTTCATAAAAAACTGGAGGTAGAGTAATGATAGGGAAAAACGTGGTTACGGACTTTTCCGCCAGGGCCGTCGAACCGGTGATCGGTTCCTCCGCCTTTGTTCATCCCCTTGCGGCTGTAATCGGAAATGTCATCATCGGAGACAATGTCATGGTGTCCCCCGGGGCGTCCGTCCGCGGTGATGAAGGCCAGCCTCTTCACGTGGGCAACGATTCAAACGTCCAGGACGGGGTCATCATCCATGCCCTGGAAACAGAGCTGGACGGAAAACCCGTCGAAAAGAATCTCGTTGAAGTGAACGGGAAGAAATATGCCGTCTATGTGGGCCATCGCGTATCCCTGGCTCATCAGGTTCATGTTCACGGACCGGCGGTGATTATGGATGACACATTTGTTGGAATGAAGTCGCTTGTCTTCAAATCTTACGTCGGCAGCCATTGCGTCATTGAACCGGGAGTCCTGCTCATGGGGGTCCGCGTGGCTGATGGGCGATATGTGCCTGCAGGCTCCGTCGTCAAGACGCAGGAAGAGGCCGACGCCCTTCCCGTCATTACGGACGACTATCCCATGAAGGATATGAATGCGGGGGTTCTGCACGTGAACAAAGCGCTGGCCAAGGGGTATCTGAAGCAGGAGAGGTCATGACCGCGCCTTAACCCCCGCCTTTGAAACGCACTCCAGGGGGGAGTCTCAAGCCCCCCTGAAACCATCCCGCCCCACACATCAAAAACCTGGCGTCAAGGATTCAAGAGGGCTTCACAAATTCTGCTCTCCCTTTCAGTGGGGCGGGCAGGCGTTCGCTGCGTCCTGAAGGCCGGGGCGCGGGGCCGCGAAAGCCATGGACACGGGCAGATCGACTCGGGCAAGAAGGGGGAAGTGGTCGGAAGGGTAGCAATTCTCCCAGTGCCGGGAGATGATTTCCGCGTCTATGACCCGCGCGGAAGCCGGGACGAAGATGTAGTCCAGTTTGAGGCGGATAAAATACCGGTTATATCCATGGTATGTCCCGGCATTGCGGATTTTCGGATGCCGCTGCCGGAAGGTATCCATCAAGGGCACTGGATTGGCCCCCTTGACGCTCAGGTTAATTCGTAACGGCCTGTTGCCCTTTAAATACTGGATGGGCATGCTCATCTCTCCGGCATTGAAATCCCCTGTCAGCACAATCGGGTCCGGGAAGCTCCGCATGGAGATGCGCTGGGTGAGCAGAAGAACGCTTTTCTTCCGCGAGTGCAGGGAAAGATGATCCAGGTGCGTGTTATAGAAATAGAAAGCCTGCTGGGAGGTATTTTCAATGAGTCTGACCCAGGTGCAGATGCGGGGAATAATGTTTCCCCACCCCCGGGAGCCCGGACGATCGGGGGTGCCGGATAGCCAGAAGGTCCCCTCCTCGGAGAGGGAAAACCTCTCGGAATCATAAAACACGGCATTATGGAGGCCCCGGCTGCCTCCCAGGTTGCCGGTGCCGACCGATTTGTATCCGGGAAGCATGGTATGGACTTCCGCCATCTGAAAATCCAATGCCTCCTGGAGGCCGAGAACATCGGGACGGTAGCCATCCAGGATTTCATGGACAAGCCTGCGGCGGTGAATCCAGGAGTTTCTTCCGTCTCTCCTGGTCCCGCGGCGGATGTTGAAGCTCATGACGTTGAGGCCCAGGCCGGCGCCCGGCGCCGGGACTTCAACGGAAGTCCCCTGCTGATCAGGGCTGGAAGCGGCGGGCTTCGGGGACAAGCCGAAAAACCGCGTCACGGGCTGTCGGGTCTGCTGGATGAAATCGGCGGCGAATTTAAATCTCTCCAAGGTGTTTGTCTACCTTCCATGACCATGTCAATGGGATGTATTATCTGCAGCAGATAATTTGCCTATAATAACCATTAAAGGAAAAAAAGCAAGGCCGTTCAGGGCCCTTTCCAAGATCCCGTCAAAGTTCGGAAATTTATTATAAATATCATGCACTTACAAAATAAAGTGCTTTTCGCTCTTTATTCAATAAATACAATGTATTACGAATTTAGATGACTTGCCCTTGGGGCCCTTTTCAGGACCCCGTCAAAGTTGGCCAATTCATATCTAATATCGAGCCCTTACAGGCAAAGGGACCTTCATCATTATTGTGCAATTAATTCATGGTGTTATGATTGCGAATGACTTGACCCTGGGGCCCTTTTGGGCTTTCGAGGGCTTCGTTCCAAAGGATGTTGACGGGAACTTTTTCCTGGAAAGCCGATGCACGCTCTGTGCCCGGGGCTTCGGGTTGACGGGGTCCTAAATACTCACGGGATAGCCTTGGCGCTTGATTCCGGCCAAAGAGGGGATTCCCCTTCTGCCTCCCATTTCGAGGCTCACCTGCGCCGCCGCCCAGGCGGCGAAATCGAGGCACAGGCCATAATCCCACGACTGAACAAGACCGAAGATGAATCCGGCGTGAAAGACATCGCCGCAGCCTGTGGTGTCCAGGGCGTTGACGGGATAGGCGGGCTGGCGGATTACCTTCCCATCGCAGAGGGCGGCATACCCGGCGGCTCCCAGGGTGACGGCGGCCAGGCGGGGTCCCTGTTCCAAAAGAAGGGCACAGGCGGCCAGGGGGTCCCGGTTTCCCACCATCTGGCGGGCAAAGGTTTCCGAGGCGATGAAGTAATCGCTCAACCGGGCGAGTTCCAGCATCCCGTCCCGGAGGGTGCCGGCATCGACGACCACGGGGACTCCTGCCTGGCGTGCGGTGCGGCAGGCCAGGAGGGAGGCGTCGATGAAGAGGCCGTCGGTATGGAGCACGGCGGCCTGGCGGATCTTGTCCAGGGGGACCTCCTCCGGCTGAAGGGGCCGGCCCGTGGGGCGCTGCCAGAAGATGGTCCGCCGTCCGGCATCGGGTTCCACGGCGATGAAGGCGAATTGGGAAGCGCCGTTTCGCCGGACCACCATCTCGGACGTATCGATGCCCTCCTCCCGAAGGGAAGCCTCGATGGCCTGCCCGAAGGTGTCGTCGCCGATCATCCCGGAAAAGACACAGCGCAGCCCCCATCGGGACAGGGCTGCCAGGGCCGTTGCCACCGGCCCGCCGCCCTGGATGACCAGTCCGGAAAATTCGCATTTGGCATCGGGAGCCGGATAATCATGGATGCGACCGAGATAGTCCAGGGAACACTGCCCTAGGCCGAGGATCATGGGGCCTGAAGAGGTAACTTTCCGTTCCGCGGTCATGAAAAAAAGCCTTAACCCTCCCTTGTTTTCCGTCTTGAATTTCCTGCAATCGAAACATGATAAAATTTCCGGATTGACGGGAACTTTACATCAGATCATGAGAAATCTCAATTCTGAGAAGGAAGTGGTTCCCACCGTGGAATCAGGCGCTTCGCCAGTTAGGTCTTGACTCTGAAAAGGTGAACTGGTACAGGTTCCACTCTGGATGAAGCATGAAATAATGAAATGTTTCTGAACTTCTGGAGAATTTTGACCGGGGGATCCATCATCAGGGAATCCCGCCGACATCACGGCGAGATCCAATTGTTTGAAGGAGATGAAATGGCGGCAAAAATCATTCGCGGCAGTGAGATCGCCCAGCAGATCCGCGAGGATTTGAAGAGGGAGACCGACCTCTTAAAGGAAAGGGGGGTCGTGCCCGGGCTGGTCACCATCCTTGTGGGCCAGAATCCCGCCTCCATGAGTTATGTGGCGGGAAAGCAGAGAACGGCCCATGAACTCGGCTTTCATTCCGTCCAGGACAATCAGCCTGAAACCATATCGGAAGCCCTGCTGCTTGAGAGGATCATTCAGTACAACAGGGATCCCCTGATTCATGGGATTCTGGTGCAGCTTCCGCTGCCTCCTTCCATCAGCGAACAGAACATCCTTTACGCCATCGATCCGGGCAAGGATGTTGACGGGTTCCATCCCTTTAACGTCGGCAAGCTCATGATCGGACAGGCGGATTTTCTCCCCTGCACCCCGGCGGGGATTCAGCAGCTCCTTCTTCGTTCGGGCGTCCCGATTGACGGAGCGGAGGTCGTTGTTGTGGGACGGTCGAATATTGTCGGCAAACCCATTGCCAATATGCTTCTTCAGAAGGGGGATGGGGCAAATGCCACGGTGACGGTCTGCCACACCGGAACACGGGACATCGGATTCCACACCCGCCGGGCGGATATTCTCATCGCGGCCGTTGGAAGGCCGATGGCCATTACCGCCGACATGGTCAAGCAGGGGGCCGTCGTCATCGATGTGGGTGTGAACCGGCTGGGCTTTACCCCGGAAGGTAAAGCGAAGCTTTGCGGGGATGTGGATTATGAAGCCGTGCGGCAGAAGGCGGGAGCGATCACTCCTGTCCCCGGCGGGGTCGGCCCGATGACGATCACGATGCTGATGGTCAATACGGTCAAAGCGGCCAGGATGGCAGCCGGTCTTTAAAAAAAGGACTGCGGGGGCATGATTTGGAGAATCTTTTTGAGGCATCCCTGAAGGATCCAGCGGTCATGACGGTCACCTGGGAGCTCGTGCCGGGCCGGGGAGCCAGGGAAAAGGCCCAGGACTCCGTCCTCCTTGAAGCAGAGAAGGCGGCTCGGGGAGGAAAGATCCACGCCGTATCCTTAACGGACAATCCCGGGGGCCAGCCGGCCCTGATGGCGGATGCCCTTGCCGTTGAAATCAAGGCGCTGGGTATCGAACCCCTTGTCCATTTTACATGCAAGGACAAAAACCGCAGCCAGATCGAAAGCCAGCTGTACGCGCTGGAACGGTGGGGGATCCGCAATCTCATCGTGATGTCAGGCGATTACCCTGTATCCGGATTTCAGGGACGCCCTCAACCGGTCTTCGATCTTGATCCCACCCATGTTCTGGAGCTGATCCGGGAACTGAACGGCGGACTGAAATACCCCCTGCCGAAGGGAACGGGAGAGCTTCAACCCGGCCATTTCTTTGCCGGGGCTGCCGTGTCCCCCTTCAAGCACACCGAAGCGGAGCTTCTCGGCCAATATTACAAGCTGAAAAAAAAGATCGACAGCGGAGCTTCCTTTATCGTGACTCAACTGGGCTACGATGTCCGCAAGTTTCATGAGCTTCTGCTCTATATGAAACGGCGGGAGATCGACGTTCCCGTTCTGGGAAACATCTTCCTGCTGTCCTATCCCGTTGCCCGGCTGATGAGGGAAAACCGGCTGCCTGGGTGTGTCGTTCCGGACGATCTGCTGGCGCAGCTGGATCGGGAGCGGTTCCTGCCTGACAAGGGTCTGGAGGCGCGGCTGTCCAGGGGCGCAAAAATGTATGCCCTGCTCAAGGGGCTGGGGTTCAGCGGAGTCCATGTCGGCGGCCATCTGGTCACCTGTGAGCAGGTGGAGGCCGTCATTGAAAAAGGGGAAGAGCTCAGCGCCTCGTGGGAAAGCCTGATTCCTGAATTTCAGTATTCCACGCCCGGCGCATTTTACTATTTCAGGAAAAACCCCTACGGCCAGCTCAATGACCTTATCCCGGAGAGCCGGCAGGGCAACCGCTCCAGCCTTTCGGAAAGAGGGCTGTACGGCATCTCCCGATTCTTTCACAACCTGCTCTTCGAACCGGGAACAAAAGGGTTTGTCCTGATGCGCAGCCTGGCCGTGAAGCTGAAAGGCTCCCGGCTGGAAGGCCTTCTGCACAAGCTGGAGCATCTGCTGAAAACCCTTCTGTACGATTGCCGTGACTGCGGAGACTGCGCCCTGGCGGATGTAGCTTTTCTCTGCCCCATGTCTCAGTGCCCGAAACAGCAGCGCAACGGCCCCTGCGGGGGAAGTTACCAGGGCTGGTGCGAAGTCTATCCCGGCCGGCGTCTTTGTGTTTATGTGAGGGCCTATGACCGGCTGAGAGGCAGCCGACAGGAAAGCCGGCTTGAGGAAATTCCGGTACCGCCCTGCAACTGGGACCTCAATTTCTCTTCCGGCTGGCTGAATTTCTTTCTGGGAAAGGACCACACGGCGAAGCGACTGGGCATTGAAGAGCCTTCCGACCAATCCCGCTGACTGCGGTTTTTGGGCCGGAGGATGAGGATTCGCCGGGGGCGCAACATCGAGGCAGCGCTCCCCGGCGGAGGGCATCCTAGGGGGCGGGGGTGGTTTTGTCTGACATCGGCCATTCCCCGCGTTCCTTAAGAACTTCCCGGAAGACGTTGAGGGCTTCGTTGACGGCGGGCATTCCCGCGTAGGGGGCCATCTGAAAGAAGATCTCCGTCAGCTTTCGCGGGTCGCAGCCTACATTCAGGGCGGCGTTGACATGAAGCTTCAGCTCATCCGTCGCCCGGATGGCTCCCAGAATGGCGCAGGCCGCCATCTGACGCTCCGGGAGGGTCAGTACGGTCCGTGAATAGAGATTCCCCGTAATAAACATGGAAAAATCGTTGGCCAGGTCGCGGTCAAAAGCCTTCCAGGTGAGGTAGGGCGGATCCATCTTGGCCCCCTTACCAAAGAGCTTTTTTGCCGTTTCCTGCGTTCTGTTCCTGATGGCTTCCTCGTCCAATGTCGTTCTTATCTCCTTTCCTGCGGTTTCTTTTCTGATTCGATCCGGTCCTTCTCCTATTTGACAAGGAAGAGATCTTTTTCCTTGTCCTGGAGATAAATATACTGGAAGCCGTCTTTCCTGGCGGCTTTATCGTAGGCTTCTTCCCCCTCCCGGCGGCATTGCGGGCAGGCCTTCCAGGGAATCAGGACGGCAAAGATGCGATGGCCCAGGTCGGAACGGGAATCGATCATGACAAGGCCGCCGCAATCGTGGCATACCCGGACGACCACTTCCTGCTGCTCACGAATACCGTCGGTGTCATAGTAAATGCTTTTGTTGCTTCGTATATATTTCTTGTCTCCGACCACCTTCTCCCGGATCTCTTCGCGACGCGACCAGAGTTCATAGATCGCATCCGCCTCCTGGGCGATATAGCGGGAGATGTCTTCCGACTGCCGAAGGCTGGACGAGCGGTATTCCGGCTCCCGCACGTAGCTGTAATCGAGGCCGGCCATGGCCAGAATGATGCCCACATTGACGTAGGGGAGCGCTTTTTCGATGGAATAACCGCCCTCCAGAACGGCGATGTCGGGAGAAAGCATGTCGTTCAAAGTGGCGTAGCCATGAGCGCTGAAGCGCATGTCCGTGATGGGGTCGGAAAAATGGTTGTCCTGGCCGGCGGAATTGATCACCAGATCCGGTTTGAATTCGGCCAGGATGGGCAGAATGGCCTCCTTCATGATGTAAAGGAACCCTTCATCGGAGGTTCGCGGCGGCAGGGGAATGTTCAGGGTGGTTCCCAGGGCGTTGGGGCCGCCGAATTCTTCGTGGAAGCCCGACCCGGGATAAAGGGTCCGGCCATCCTGGTGGATGGAGATGCACAGCGTGTCCGGATCATTCCAGTAGATGTTCTGGGTGCCGTCGCCATGATGGCAGTCGGTGTCCACCACGGCGATCCTACGATGGCCGTAATGGTGACGGATGTACTCAATCATGATGGCTTCAATGTTGACGTTGCAGAATCCTCTCGCCCCGTGAACGACCAGCATGGCGTGATGCCCCGGTGGACGGACCAGGGCGAAGGCGTTATCCACCTCCTTCTGCATGACCTTCTGTGCCGCGGTAATCGCCCCGCCTGCGGAAATCAGGTGAGATTCCGTGGTCACGGAGCCGGCGTCGGGAACGCAGAAGTGAACCCGGTTGATATCCGCATAGGAGGCGATGGACGGCTTGTACTCGACAATGTTCTCCAGATCGAGGAGGCCTTCTTCAAAAACCTGATCCTGGGTGTAAAGCAGGCGTTCCTCCCTTTCGGGGTGGGTCGGCGAGATGGCCCAGTCAAAGGCCGGGAAAAAGATCAGCCCCGTTTTCCTTGCTTGTTTCATGAGAGTTCTCCTGTGCTAAATCCCGCAATGAGGCCCGGTTTAACCTGCAGCTTGATGCGGATATTTTTCCCGGCCAGATAAAAATCCCTGACCATGTTGAACTCTTGATCTTCTATGACCTCAATCTCCAGGTCCTCCTCCCGGGCGCCCAGTCTCAGAGCCCGCTCCTTCAAAAGCTCCCTGCCGACTTCGATGGCATCTCCTTTGGAAAAGCGGGGCGGAAGCTTTTTCGAGATCCCTTCCTCGCTGATCGTCATGATTCCCCGCTCGGTGTCAGCCAGAATCGTGAGTTCTGCGGTTGTCCGGGCAAGGGCGGCACCGACGGCATTGGCAATTTCCGGATGCGGCGGGATATGGACGGGACATTCGAGCAGCTGTCCAAGGCGAGTGGACATAGGCTTGGCCGGTCCGCCGATGATGTAAAGGATTTTTGGCGAAATCCGCTTTCCTTCCAGGAGTTCATGAATGGTATAAACCGGTTTGTTATTGACCTCCTCGATGACGGCGTGGACATGACGCGCAATAATCTGGCAGGATTCCTCGAAAATGGATTCGGCGGCCTTCTGCACGGTGCATCCTATGGCATCGGCGACGCCATGCAAGGCCTTTTCGGCCTTGGACGGGTCACCGATGTCGGTAAGGCCGAGAAGGATCATCGCGTCCGTCGGGGTCGGGAAGGGACCGCCAAAGGCTGCAGCGGGACCTTCGCGCTGCGGCCCGATGAGGAGCTGACCGCCTTCATAACGCACCCTGCTGTCGCCGCCGATTCCCAGGGGCTTGGAACGCAGGCCCCGGATCAGGGTCTTGTGGCCTTCCATGGTGACCCCGAAGGGTTCCAGGAGCGGAACGCCATCGGCAAAAAGGGCGATGTCCGTCGTTGTGCCGCCGATGTCCAAGGCGATGGCGTCCTCTCCGCTGTTCTCGGTCATGCTCAGAATCCCCATGATGCTTGCCGCCGGCCCGGAAAGGATGGTGTAAACAGGAAATTCAACGGACTGTTCGATGTTGAAGGTGCCGCCGTCGGCCTTCAGAATATAGATGGGGACGGAAACCCCCATCGTTCTGAAAAAATCAACGACCTGCTTGACAAAGGACGAATATAGCTCCCAGATGGCCTCGTTCAGGTACGTTGTGGCGACCCGCCTTGGAAAATTGAGGTGACCGGACATGCGATGGCCGAGAGAGACGTGTTTCATGCCGTCGGAGACGATCTTTTCGATTTGAAGTTCCTGGCTCGGGTTGCGGGTTGAAAATTTGCCGATGATGCCCGCATGATTCAGCCCCCTCTTCCGGAAATCGTCAGAGATGCGGCTGACGGCAGCGGGATCGATGGGTGCTGTTTCAATGCCCCGGTGATTGACATAGCCTGAAAGGAAGTGGGTGTTCTCTGAAGTTGAAATGTAGGAGGGCGGGAGGCCGGGGCCGCTGATGACCATGAGTCCCACGGGATCCACTTTATTCTGCACGATGGCATTGGTGGAAAGGGTCGTGCTGAGCACGATGCGCTGAAGGTTCTCCAGGGGCTCGCCCTTGAGCACCTCTGAAGCGATTCCGGAAAGGGACTCCACAACACGTCCGGGATTAGTTGCCACTTTTGCCGTTTTTCTGATTCGGCCGGAATCAATCAGAGCGGCGTCCGTGTGCGTGCCACCCACGTCAATGCCAAGAATCATAAGGGTACCTCGCTCATGTATTCTGAAAAACTGCAGAATTTATATACTGATAATTTTTTGTCTTGACAAGGTAAAAAAAAGGCGTATGTTTCGCTCTCACATGCATTTGAAAGATTAAAAAAAAGTGAGTGTAACTGATTGAAAGGAGGTGACATTCGATGAAGAAGGTCTTAGCATTTGTTATTTCGGCGGTTTTCTTTACGACGTTGTCCTTTGCAGTCGTAGGTTGCAAGAAAGCAGAGGAGCAGAAGCCTGCGGAAGAGGTGAAGCAGGAAGAACCTGCACCGGCCCCGGCAGCGCCTCCAGCGCCTGCACCGGCACCTGAAGCAGCTCCTGCCCCGGCACCCGCCCCTGAAGCGGCTCCGGCACCTGCCCCGGCGAAGTAGCATCATTGAAAAATATATAGCGTGACTAATTTAGTAAAAAGGAGGTGATATCGAAGATGAAGAGGATTTTATCCGTTCTGTTTTCAGTACTTTTCTTTGCGACGTTGTCCTTTGCAGTCGTAGGTTGCAAGAAGGCAGAGGAACAGAAGCCTGCGGAAGAGGTGAAGAAGGAAGAACCTGCACCGGCCCCGGCAGAGCCTGCAGCGCCAGCACCGGCCCAGGAAGCAGCCAAGGCACCTGAAGCAGCGCCTGCACCCGCGCCGGCCCCTGAAGCGGCCCCGGCACCTGCCCCGGCAAAGTAATTTTATAAGAAGTCATGAAGTAAAAAACCAACCGGTTATTTGTCTTAATTCAAATATCCGGTTGGTTTTTTTTGTATTTTTTTTCAGAACGAAATGCCCGCTTTTCCGCCTGCCCTGGTTGACCGCATTTCCTGATTTTCAGGGGGATTCTATCCCCCTGATGGATGAAGACCTTTCTCTGTATTGAAATCATTTGTAAATTTATTTGATATGGACAACTGTTTCATGTTAGAAATATAAGCAAGACCATCCAGGTGGTGGAGGTGGTTCCTGAAAAACATTTCGTGCGGGAACCGTTAAACAAAATAGAGTGGATTTCGAAATGAAGGAAAGGAGGAAATGACATGGTCGAGAGAAATAATGATTTCATAACAGGACTCCTCATCGGGGGGCTGGCGGGTGCGCTCATTGGTATTCTCTATGCGCCGAAAAGCGGCCGTGAGACGAGGGATGATATCGGAAGGAAGACGGATGAGCTGATGGTGAGGGCTAAGGATGAGTATGATCAGGCCCTGGAAAAAAGCAGAAAAGCCTATGAAAAGGCCGTTAAGGCTATTGGAGAGATGAGGGAGAAGGCGGAGGAAAAGGTGGGGGAGGTTGAAAAAACCGCTGCCGAGCTGAAAGAGCGTGGGAAGGAATCCCTGGAGGAGGGTGCCGGCCGTTTTAAAAGGGCTGTTGGTGCGGGGCTCGAGGCCTATCGCCACGAGAAGGAGACACCAGCGGAATAACACAGGCTTTTGGACTGGAAATGGGGTGGTTTCATGAATCAGGAAACCTTACTGTATGTGTTGCTCGGATTTCTGGTGCTGGCTGGGATACTGGTTCTGCCTTTACTCTATCAGCTCTGGAGGACGGCTGAACAGCTGACCATCGCCCTTCGAACCTTGAATGCAAGGTTGCCGTTCATTTTAAAAAATGTCGAAGATATCACGGGGAATTTGAACGAGACAACGACGAATGTCAATGCCCGCGTTGCCGAGGTGTCTTCTGCACTTCAGAGGGTTCATGGTTTTTTAAGCTCCTTCCAGAGTGTAAATCACGTTGTACGTTCAAGGCAGGTGAAGCCTCTCTGGCTCTTGAAAAAAAATGCCGGTCCCGTCCTGAAGGGCGTCAAGACGTTCTTTCGAGTGTTAAACACAAGCACCCGGAATTCTTTGCAATAAACAGCGGGTTCTGTTCCGAGGGAGCATAACGACGGCAGGACGGGGGAGGCCCTCAGAGGTCGGAATCCTTTGAGGCGCCGGCACCAGGCCGGCTGGACGATGCAAACGGGCAGGAGGCGGACGGGGTTGGTAGGCGGTTTTTCTGGAATACCCCTCCGTCCCTGAGCAGCCGCTTTCTGCCGGGAAAGCTTCCATTCTGAAACATCATGCCGCTGTGCTTGTCCGTAAACCAGTTCAGGATCAGTCGGGAGTATACATTGCATGGCCAAGCTCACCTTCGGCAGTAAATGGGGACGTGTACGTAGCAAAAGCAGCAGCGGCAAAGGAAGTCCCCCCAGGCCGCCGGAAGATGTCGTTCGAGAATTAAAAAGAGAGTCGGACAGGCCGCCCGGTGAAGACTACCGCGAGCGATCGCTGGCCCTTCATGGGCTCATCTGTGCTCGATGCGGAAGGGAATTCGATCAGGCGAACCGCCATCTTCTGACCGTCCATCACAAAGATGGAAATCATCACAACAACCCCCCAGATGGGAGCAACTGGGAGAATCTCTGCGCTTATTGCCATGAAGATGTTCACAGCAGAGAGCTCCTGGGAGAGTACCTCCAGGGAAGATCAGGAGGGGAAAAGGAAACAAGCCTAGTTTATTCAAACGACAAAAACGGAAGGAAAGAGGATGCCAACCTCGGCACCTTTGGACAGCAGCTCCTCAGTGCAATGGGGAAAAAACGAAAATCGTCACCCTGAAAAAAAAACAAGCGGCATCTTACAGGAGCATCGGAAGAGGAGATGGCGCTATTCCGTCCGGCGGGTGGTGGTTTTTTCCCCTAAGGAAGTTCCGCAATAGATGCAGATATAATCGTATATTTCCCCGCTGCTCAGGATAAGCAGAAGTCTTTTTCTGACCGGGACCGCCTGCCTGCAGCGGGGACAATAGAGTTCCGTGGCCTCAAAGTCCTGATAGGCATCTTCCTGCCGGCCGGTCCTGTACGGGATCCTGTTGGGCATGGCGTTCACCGTGACGTTCTTCTGGGAGGTGGACGGTTTTCAATTCGTGCAGCACGCCCGGGGGTGCATCCCGCCAAACTATTCCCCAATCCGGAACTGAAATCAATCGTCATGCTCTGGAATCCGCTCCGCGTTTTTCAGCCAGACCGTTGCCTCACTGTCGCTCGGTGCCCTGTAATCCCCACGGGGGGAAAGGGATCCGCCGGAGCCCACCTTCGGGCCGTTGGGAATGCAGGAGCGCTTGTACTGGCTCAGCTTGAAGAATCGAAGCAGGTATATTCGAAGCCAGTGCTTGATCTCGGCGATTGAGTACTCATGTTTTTTTTCTTCCGGAAGATCGGGCCAGCGCCCGGTTCTTTTATCCTTCCAGCTGCAGTATGCCAGAAAGGCGATTTTGGTCGGCAGGTAACCAAACCGCGTCGTATAAAAGATGTTGAAATCCTGAAGTTCATAAGGGCCGATGATTTCCTCCGTCTTCTGGGCCGGCTGCTGGTCCTCTTCACCGGGAACGAGTTCCGGACTGATTTCCGTCGCCAGGATGTCAAGAAGAACCTCGGAAGCTTCAGGCGAAAATTGATCCGATTGGGCCACCCACCGAATAAGATGCTGAATCAAGGTTTTTGGTAAACTCGCATTGACATTGTAGTGAGACATGTGGTCGCCGACGCCGTAGGTGCACCAGCCGAGGGCCAGTTCACTGAGGTCTCCCGTGCCGACCACCAGGGCATTCCTTCTGTTGGCAATGCGAAAGAGATGGGAGGTCCGCTCACCCGCCTGAATATTTTCAAAGGTGATGTCGTACAGCCGTTCCCCCTCGGCAAAAGGATGGCCGATGTCCTTGAGCATCTGTATGCAGCTGGGGCGGATGTCCAGTTCGTTGGACTCCACTCCGAGCGCCTTCATCAGCCGGATTGAATTGGTGTAGGTTTTATCCGTCGTGGCAAACCCGGGCATGGTGTAGGCCTTGATGGAAGAGCGCGGATAGCCGAGAAGATCCATCGTTTTGGCGGCCACGATGAGGGCCTGAGTCGAATCCAGCCCGCCGGAGATGCCGATCACGACGTTTTCTATGCCTGCGGATTCAAGGCGCTTGGCCAGTCCCTGCACCTGGATGTTATATGCCTCATAGCAGCGCTGATCCCGCTTTTCAGGGTCGGCAGGGATGTAGGGGAAGCGGGGATACTGCCTTTCCAGGAGAAGTTTTCCCTTGGGCGGGCCAACTTCAAAAAAGATCCGGCGGAATCTGCCAAGAATTTCCTTGTGGGCTCTGGCGTTCTGCCCGAAGGTGGTCAGGCGCATCCGGTCCTGTGCCAGCCGTCCGAGATCGATGTCGGCAAAGAGAATTTGGGGCTGGCGGGAAAATCGATGCGATTCTGACAGAAGGTTGCCGTTCTCATAGATCATGGCATGGCCGTCCCAGGCGAGGTCCGTTGTGGATTCACCGGGTCCGGCGGCGGCGTAGAGATAGGCTGCGACACACCGGGCGGATTGATTGGATGCAAGGCTCTGGCGATACTCGGCTTTTCCGATCGTAATGTTGGATGCCGACAGGTTGGCGATCACCGTTGCACCCGCCATGGCCGCAAAACTGGACGGCGGAATGGGAACCCACACGTCTTCGCACAGTTCGATGAAAAATTTGAAATCCGGGATGTTCCTGACCTCAAAGATCAGATCGGCGCCGAAGGGGATGTCTTTCTGATCACCTAAATCAATGGCCGTGTCGATGGCCTGTTCCGCCGGGCTGAACTGTCGAGCTTCGTAGAATTCACGATAATTGGGTAGGTAGGATTTTACGGCGATTCCGAGAATCCGCCCCTGATAAAGAACGACCCCGCAGTTGTAAAGGCGGCAGTCCACCCGGATGGGAGCGCCGACTACAAGAATGAGGTTTAAAGAGGCCGTTTCCCGGGCAATCTTGAAGAGGGCTTCATAAACGCTTTCCTGGAGGGTGTCCTGGTGAAAGAGGTCTTCATTGGAGTACGCCGACAGGTTCAGTTCCGGAAACAGCGCGAAAATGGCCTTGCCGGCCGCCGCTTTTCCGGCCATTGAAATCGTTTTTTCCGCATTGAAACAGGTATCGGCCACACGGACTTCGGGGATGCAGATTGCCGCCTTGATGAAGCCGTGGGAATAGAGGTTGAAGAAATCGATGGTTTGAGGCGGCATGGGGTTACTCTTTTTCCACATAGGCATAGGCGTTGTGATTGTGAATGCTTTCGAAATTTTCCGCTTCCACACTGTACCAGGTCAGGTTGGTGTTGCCGTTGAGCCGTTCAGCGATGTTTCTGACGACATCTTCGACAAACATGGGGTTTTCATAGCCGTGCTCCGTGACATACTTTTCATCCACGCGTTTGAGCAGGGAATACACCTCCCCGCTGGCGGATGTCTCGACGAGCCTGATGAGATCCTCCAGCCAGAAAAACCTGCGAAACCGCACTTTCACCGTCACGAAGCTCCTTTGATTGTGAGCGCCCATGCTGCTGATTTCCTTGGAGCATGGACAGACGGTCGTCACGGGGACGACGACCCCGACGAGAAAGTCCTTCTGGCTCTTGGCGTTGCATCCACTGAAGAGACATCGGTATTCCATCAGGCTTTTCGCTCCGGACACGGGGGCCGTCTTCTCGATAAAATAGGGGAACTCGATCTCCATGTGCGCCGATTCCGCGAGGAGCTTTTCTCTGACCTTTTCCAGGATCGTGTGAAAAGTCCGGATGTTAATCTCACCGCGAAATTCATTCAGAACTTCAATAAAGCGGCTCATGTGCGTCCCCTTGAAGGAATGGGGGAGGTTGACGTACATGTTGATGGAAGCATTGACGGGTTGGGTGCCTGCCTCCTTGTCCAGGACAATGATGGGGTACTTGATGCCCTTGACCCCGACCTTCTGGATATTGATTTTTCTGTGGTCCTTTTGACTTTGAATATCGATCATGACACGTTCTGCCGGGGATGCCGGGGCATTGTCCCGCAAATGGCATTTCTCCCCAGATGGCTGCATTTCGTTATGGGTTCATCTTCGTGGACATACGGGATAAGCCAGCACCTTAGAACAAATGATCGGATATTACAACGGGAAATCGAGCTCTTTTGCCTGCCCTCTGCTGGGAAAAAAAGCTTTGAACCCCGGGAATAACCCTGTTCGACCCATGTGTCCCTGACGTTATCGGCGGCGTGAACCTCCCAGTATGCCGCCCAGAACGCCGCGCAAAATCTGGCGGCCGATCTGGCTGCCGACGGTCCGGGCGGCCTGTTTGGCCAGCGTTTCCACCATGCCCTGGCGGCGCGTGGTGCCGAACAGGAAATCTCTGATCACACCACCGCCTTCGGATGTCTCGTCGGTCTGAGCCTGGGCCGGCTCCGGCACGGCCCCCTCCTTTTCCGCTGTTCGCTGTTTCAGGATTTCATAGGCAGACTCGCGGTTCACCGGCGAATCATACTTGCCGCCAATCGGGCTGCGCGCCATCACGGCTACCCGCTCCTCCTGGGTGGCCGCACCTATCCGGCAGCGCGGGGGGCAGATCATCGTCCTTTCCACCGGCATCGGTACGCCCTTCTCCTGGAGCGTCGAAACCAGGGCCTCGCCAACGCCCAATTGGGAGATCACCGAGACGATGTCCAGTTTCGGGTTCGTCACGAAGGTTTCCGCCGCGGTTTTGACCGCCTTCTGGTCACGGGGCGTGTAAGCCCGCAGGGCATGCTGGATGCGGTTCCCGAGCTGGCCCAGGATTTCGTTGGGCACGTCATCGGGGAACTGTGAACAGAAGTACACGCCGACGCCCTTGGAGCGGATGAGCCGAACAACCTGCTCAACCCGCTGGCGCAGCATGGGGGGCGCATCGTCAAACAGGAGATGAGCCTCATCGAAAAAAAACACCAGCTTCGGCTTTTCAAGGTCGCCCACCTCGGGAAGGTTTTCGAAAAGCTCCGACAGCAGCCAGAGGAGGAAGCTTGCGTACAATCTAGGCTTGAGAATGAGTTTGTCTGCGGCCAGGATATTGATGATGCCGCGGCCGCTGAGGTCGGTTCGAAGAAGGTCGTTGAGATCCAGTGCGGGCTCGCCGAAGAAAAGTTCACCCCCTTCCCGCTCCAGGGACAGAAGCGAGCGCTGAATGGCCGACACGGACTGAGCACTTACGAGGCCATACTGTGTCGATATCTCCTTTCGATTGTCTGCGACAAACCCGAGCAGGGCACGCAGGTCGTCGAGGTCAAGCAGCAGGAGCCCGCGGTCGTCCGCCAGCTTGAAGGCGATCTCAAGCATTCCGGTTTGCGTATCATTGAGCTCGAGAATCCGGCTTAACAGGTTCGGACCGATTTCACTCATCGTGGTGCGGATGGGATGACCGGCCTTACCGAATATGTCCCAGAACAGTACCGGACTTCCTTCATGGGTGTAGCCCTCCATGCCGATCTGGGCCACGCGCTGCCGGATCTTGTCATTGGCGGCACCCGCCAGCGCCAAGCCGGAGACATCGCCTTTGACGTCAGCCATAAACACGGGAACGCCCAGACGCGAGAAGCCTTCTGCAAGCACCTGGAGAGAAATGGTCTTCCCGGTGCCGGTGGCTCCCGCGACGAGGCCATGGCGGTTGCCGTACTCGGCGAGCAGGTAGACTGGCTTTTCGCCCTTGCCGATAAGTATCTGGTTCATGCAATACCTCCTCTTTAAAGGTGAGAATGAGATGATTCTGCCATTGTGGCGCCGTATCGACGGACCGCATTGTACACTCGATGCAGAACGGGGAACTTCGGCGATGCGCGCACGTCCTTTCCCGTGCAGACCTCCACGACGTTCAATCCGGCGTCGATCACGGCCGTTGCATACTCTTCCCGAGAGAAAAGGCTCATTTCCATCTATCCGGACGGTAGGATTTCCTGAAAAGAACGCCCCATGTGCGGGTCTGAGTATAGGGAAAGCGGGCTGTGTGTGTCAAGGGACTTCCCGGTGGAGGATCCTGGTATGCACAACAAAGACAGCCGGTATGGGAATGGATTGTGGAGGACACAGGGCCCTTGGCAGCGGTGCTGACGCTTCGGCTCTTGAAGACGGTGGCCCAGCCTTGACGACAGCGGATCAATTTCTTGTGGCTGTTCAAAATGGTTTTCTGGATAACGTGAAAGAATGCCTGGGCCGGGGGATCGACATGAACGTGCGCAACGAAAAGGGCGAATCCGCCCTTAGTCTGGTGTAAGATGTCGCTACGGCTGAATAGCTGATTTCACGGGGTGCAGACGTCAACCTGCCCGACAGGCAGTCCGGCATGATACCGCTGTTTTTTCAGGAGGTGCCGATTGCCCGTCATCCTGGTCGCAGCAGGGGCGAAGAAGGGGAGGCAGAAAAAGCCTTCCGAAATTTCGGAAGAATCCGGACGGTCTCGTGAGATCAGGCCATAAATCAGGAGGTTTGAATGCCGGCGTTGCCCGCGACATTCTCAGTATTTGATTCCCCGCTGTGTTTGTTCTTCCGATTCAATTCCGAGCAATCCCCTTTGGTCACCCGTATTGGGCTTGCTCTCCGGCGTTTTCCGGGGCTCTTCCGTCGTCCAGCGGTATCCGCAACACTGCGCCAGGAAAAGCACGTTTCGCTGACGATCTTTCTGAAGCTGTGCCATTTTATTCTTGATCATCGGTTTCAATGCCTGGGTGTTCTGCCTGACATGTTCCATCTGCTGTGCCACCTCTTGTCGGCTTTGGAAGGCGCGGCTCAGCACGCCTTCCGCCTCCTGATAGGTCAGCGGAATAAAGGATGTGCCGTTTCTTGTGAATCTTCCACGGACCGGATAATTCAACCCACGGTAATAAAATGCTTTCATTGAACTTACCCGGTTGGCATATTGATCCGGGCTTTCCTCCTTCATCCTGGTGATCCTGTACATCATCATATTGCTATTATTGACAATGGACTCCCAGCGATTGATGGTTTCATCAATCGCTTTATTGTTCTCTTTGGCCTGCTGGCACTTTTTTTCGCGTTCCTTGGCGTCCGTTGGGCAATAGATGGTGTCATCAGCCAAACAGGGAACAGCGAAACACACTAACAGAAGGAGGATAAACATTTTTTTCATCTGTCATTTCCTTTCTTGAAACAATGAATCGACCGAGGCAAATACAGCTTGCGTGCGGCGAAAGTACGGTCGGACGAAGTAATATAGAAAGCGTGGATTTGTGTGTCAAGTAATTTTGGCGCCACGACGTTATCCATTCAACGAGTGAGCCGTGGGATAAGGGCTTGCGGCTTTTTTTGCGGATTCCTTCCTGTGGGAGTCCGGAGCTATCTCCTCGCAGAATAATTCCAGTATTTAACTGGGATACAATCCGTGGTTGTTCAGTAGTGAAAAAGTTGAATCAATCTTATATAGTCCCTTCAGAAAGATTCTTCAGGCTCTGCCGGGCATGTGCACCCGTTCAACAAGGCCTGGGCTGGATCCAAATCCACCGCCTGTTTTTTGATTGAATTTTTTTACCATTAACGGATCGGATCAGAAAGGAAGGCCCTATGAAGGCAATTCAACCGCTGATGACTGAGTATGAAGATATCAAGGGCATATGTGATGTCTTGGGAACGGTGTATGAACAGCTGGAGGCCAGCGGAGACATGAAGAGAGATCACCTGAGTGCAATCACGGAATACCTGAAGGTGTTTCTGGATAAATACCAGCAGCCGGGGATGTCGACGAATGGCCGCACCGCAGCAGACAGGCTGCCTCACTGAGAAACCGCTCGCTACCCGTCACGTCCCCGATCTTCACCCTGTACCCGATTTTGAACGCCCGGCGGTAGGTCAACATGTAACCGGCAATGATGTTCGAAACCAGATAGGTGGAGCCGAGCGAGAACACGACACCGAGGAAGATCGAAATTCCCTTGAAGGCGGCAGATCGGGAACCGGGAATGTAAGGATAGGCCACAATCAGGGCGAAGGCAATGAGACGAAGCGGATGATCTTGCAGGTTGAGAGCGCCCAGTCCCGGATCGAACCCGTCAATCGTGACTTGTTCCTTGGATAGGGCATCAAAGAAGAGGCGCAGAAGCCTCAGTACAGAACGAAAGAAAAAATAAAGAATTACAAGGATAAGGAGGTTGGGGATCGCATCCAAAAACGCTTTTCCCATCTGGGTCAGCGAGCCGGTGATGAGATCAAGCAGGCGGTTGGCAAGGCCGCGCGTCCAGGGGAAAAGGGAGAGAACAAAATCAAGGTAGGCAAGGAATACTGCCGGAATAACGCCGAGGCGGATGGCATAAAGCATCCCCTGAATGGCCAGCCAGATCTGCTCCGCTCGGACGACCTCGAAGGACTGAATCTCGAGAGAACGAACCCGGCTCTTGACACGCCGGCCGAGAAATTCGGTGAGTCGCCGGGCAACCCGAAGCAGAAGAAAAATTCCAAGCAGCAGAAGGACCGTGGCTGCCAGGGCATAGAGGCATCCATAAGCAGTACGTCACGGCTGCGCATGTTACGGTAGTCATTGATTGCTTGGCGGATCCTCGTTAAATGAACCTTAGTCTCACAGTTCCCCGGCTCAAGAGAGACTGGACCGTTGGACCGCGGACAGAGAGACGCGGAGGCGATACGGTCCGGCTCATGGGCGAGATGCTGCCGGTCCTGTGAGTATGTCTTTCCCCGGCACTAATGGCCATGTGCAGCTTCCGCTTCTTCAAAAGATTTGTGCAGTGTTCCCGCCGGATGCTCCGGTGGAGAGTAAATGACGTAAACCTTAAGCGGCGTTTCCCCTTCATTTATAATATTGTGCCAGAATCCCTCGGGGATGAAAATCGCCCAGTCATCCGAAACCTTTCTGTCAAAAGTCATCTTATCCCTGGATTCCCCCATGACCACACGGGCATTGCCCTTTTCTATGCGTATAAACTGATCGCCCCTATCGTGTTTTTCAAGACCTATCTCGCCCCGGGGGTTGATGGACATGATGGTCATTTGAAGATTCCTCCCTGTCCACTTTGCGGTGAGGAAGTTGTCATTGTCTTCCGTCAGGTCTTCAATGTCAACAATCCATGGCTGCCTGCCGTAATCTCTGGCTTTTTCCTTTCCGCCGGATTCATCCGCGATTGCTGATCCCGCACAAAGCGCAAAAAGACAGAAAGCAAAGATAGTATTCTTTAACATACCCTTTCCCCCTTAAAAATGAATTTTCAATGGATTCTGCGTCTTAATATTTCAGGAAAATGAGGTTTGTTCCTGCCTGCCGATACAAGCTGAACAGTACGAAAGTCCGACGGAAAAAGGCTATTCGAACTGATGAGGGAAAAAACCCAGTCCTTCCGCTGATGGTTTCAAGGATACTGGCCGATTCATCTCATTGCCTGGGTTTTCTTTCTCATCCCGATTTCCATCCATTAAAGCCGCCCATACTTCGGGTGTCCAACGCATGATTCCATCATTTCTTTTTAGATGATAAGTTCTCTAAAATCAATCACATTTACTGGAGCGGGACTCCCTGGTCAGCGGCTCAAGGGTGAAATACCCGTTCCGGCAGGATTGTGCCTCTTTTCTTTTATCGATGTAATGATGTGGGGGAGAGCAAAAATACCAGGCCTCCGTTCGTCGCCTTCCTTCGATTCTCCGGGGCGACCCGGCATTCGCTCCAGAAGACGCCAAGCGAGACCGTCCGGTTCCAGGCCAATCGTTGGCGCTGTTCGGGGGGGGGGATGTTCGCCCTTAAGCTGGAACCAGAAAGAAGAGGCGGCTGATTCGGAACATTGATGAGGTGTGTTTCGTTCCCAGAACACTTGAGGGGCGGTATCCCCTGGCTGGTGTCCTGTCAGGCAAAGCATGAGTAACTGTCTCCGCTGACCGGAAAGGAGGGCCTTTCAAGTGAGGTGCATCGGCGCCTCAATCCCGTCACTCAAGAAGGTCCATGAGATGGCGGACCTGCTGCGGCATTTCCGCTCTCTGGAGATGGTCCGACAAGTTGATCATGCAGCCGGGGCAGGCGGTAACGACGATATCGGCAGCGGTGGCTTTCACGCTTTCTACTTTCCTGTCGGCGATTTTTTTGGTCAGCTCATAGTGGTAAATGCTGAAGGATCCTCCCATGCCGCAGCAGCGGTCGGCGTTGGGCATTTCAACGTAGGTCGATCCTTCAAGAGCCTGAAGAATCCGGCGAGGCTGGTTCCGGATGTTCTGGTAGCGAACGAGGTGGCAGGGGTCATGCCAGGTGATGGTTTTACCCTGAAACTCTTTTCTCAGATGAAATTCTTCAGGTGGAATGTCCAGAACATCCACGAGAAATTCCGTGACATCCTTGATCTTCTTCGAAAAAGCTTCAAAATCCTTCCTCTGCCTGTCGTTTTCAGGAAGATAGACCTTATAGTCCTTGAGGCTGGAACTGCAGGTGGCACAGGTCGTGACGACATAGTCAACGTCTTTGAAGGCTTCCATGTTCTTGTAAGCGAGCATTCTGCCCGTCTCTAAATCGCCGCTGAAGTAAATGGCGGCGCCGCAGCAGCTCTGTGCTTTGGGAACTACGACTTCAATTCCGTGTCTCGTTAAAAATTCAATGGTTTTAAGGCCTGTTTCAGGGAAAATAAAATCGGTGGCGCACCCCATGAAATATCCCACACGCATTCTGGGCGCCTTAGAATCCCGGGGCGGATTCACTTCCTGAACCTGATCCCGGAGGAGAACGCTGGAGATGGCCGGGATGTTCCTTCCCTGTCCCAATGCTTTAAGAAAATCAGGTAAGTGCTTCATTCTGCCCTGCTTTCCAGGTATCATCCACTGGAGTTTCGAGGCGAGTTTTACGGTCCATCCGAAAAGCCGGCGATTGGCCATCACGTGGCGGAAGATCAGCCTCTTGAGAAGAGGAAGCCCCTGCTGCCGGACCTGTTCGGCCCTTGCCCCGACAATGACACGATCAACCTGCGTTTTCGCCGGGCAATTGACTGCGCAGGCCTTGCAGAGAAGGCATTTTCCGATGATGTCCATCGCCTGATCGCTGAGCTGCTGCTCGCCCTTGAGGACCTGCTTCGTCAGGAATATCTTGCCTCGAGCCACGGAAGATTCAACGAGCTCTTCCTGGTAAATCGGGCAGAAAAAGGTGCAGAACCCGCATTTCATGCACTGGTCGACGTATTGTTCAATTTTTTTAAGCTCGTTCAAATCTTCCAAAGTCTGACTCGTTATCGGTTCAGTCCCATATCTTGCCGGGGTTCATAATGTTGTTCGGGTCAATCAGGGATTTGATGTTCTTCATCAGATCCGTAACGGTCGGTCCCAGGGCCCGTCGGAAAAACCGCTGCTTCTCCAGCCCGATACCATGCTCTCCGGAAAGAACCCCGCCCAGCTCAAGGGCCGCTTCGATAATTCCTTCAACGGCTTTTTCAGCGCGCGCAAAATGTTGACTGTCCTTGATATCCGTCAGAACCGAGGGGTGAAGGTTGCCGTCCCCGGCATGGCCCATGACCACAATTTCAAGATCGTATTTTCTGGATAACTCCCGGCACTTCCGGATCAGAGCGGGAATCTGGCCGCGGGGCACGGTGACGTCTTCCGCCAGGACCGTGGGAGCCCTGCCGAAGATCATGGCAAATCCGGCGCGGCGGGCCATCCAGAAGCGATTCGCCTCGTCCTGGTCCCTGGCGGGCCGCACCTCTCTGGCCCCGTTCATCTTGGCGATTTCAATGATTTTATCCGCTTCCTTTTCAACAGCTTCCGCCATCCCATCCACTTCAAAGATCAAAACCGCATCGGCCTCCCTGGACAGTCCCAGGGGCGAGGCTTCTTCAATGCGGTGAATAAGCCAGTTGTCAAGAAGCTCGATCTTGGCCGGGATAACGCCGCTTTTCAGCACCAGGGAGACGTTCTCGCCGGCAACGGCGACGTCGTCGTAAATGGCCAGGATCGTCTTTTTCGCAGGGGGAATCGCATTGACCTTGAATTCCGCCTTGGTGATGACGCCGAGCGTCCCTTCGGAACTGCAGAAGAGCATCGTCAGGTCGTATCCCACAACGTTCTTCACGGTGCGCCCTCCCAGCTGAATGATCTCGCCTGTGGGCAGAACAACTTCCAGGCCCAGGAGGTACTGCTTTGTGACACCGTATTTGACGCCGGCCGGTCCCCCGGCGTTTTCCGCCACAATGCCTCCGATCGTCGCAGCAAGAAAACTCTGGGGATCCGGGGGAAAGAAGAGGCCTTCCGCGGCTAGGCGGGCGTTGAAATTCATCAGGACCACTCCGCATTCGACCGTTGCCGTGAAATTTTCCCTGTCGACCTTGAGGATCTTGTCCATTTTGGTGGTGCACAGCACGATGCCGCCCAAAACGGGAATGGACCCGCCGCTGACATTCGTTCCGCCGCCTCGCGGCGTCACGGGGATCCTGTGGGCGTTGGCCAGTTTCATGATGGCGGAAACCTGTTCGGCGGTCCGAGGGAAAACGACCACATCGGGTTCATGGGTCCACTGTGATGTTCCATCATAGGAATAGGTTTTCAAGATTTCCCTGGTGGTGAGGACATCTTCCCTGCCCAAGATATTCTGCAGTTCAACGAGAACGGATTCGCTGATCATGGCTGCTTCCTTATGAAATCTCCATGTTAAAAAAGAGGGCTCGTAGGTTGAAGTAAATGGGCCGTGAGGCTGATCGGGACAAAAAGAGGCTGAGTGAAGTATGAACAGTCCGGAAGGATGAGCGTGTTTTTTTCAGCGAATGCACGCTCACCCTTCCAAACAAGGAATTCAGGAACAGGATCGTGGGCTACTTGTCTTTGAAGTTCGCTTTCCGCTTTTCCAGCAGGGCCGTCATCCCCTCGAGCTTGTCTTCTGATGCGCCCGCTAACGTAAAGCTGAGAATTTCAAAATCAAGCCCGCTTCCGAGATCGACGTTCTGCCCGGCATTGATGGCAGCCTTTGCCATCTTGAGGGCCACTTTGGGTTTGGATGCCAGCTTTTCCGCCAGCTCCATCGCCGCCTTGTCAACTTCCTCAAGGGGCACCACCTTGTTGACCAGGCCGTACCGCTCGGCTGTCGCTGCGTCGATCATATCCCCCGTCAGGATCATCTCCTTGGAGCGTGCCGGACCGATCAGCCGGGTTAACCGCTGCGTTCCGCCGGCGCCGGGAAGGATACCCAGATTGATTTCCGGCTGACCGAACTTGGCATTTTCCGCTGCAATTCTCAAATCGCAGGCCATGGCCAGTTCACAGCCGCCCCCCAGTGTCAACCCCTTGATGACGGCGATTACGGGAAGAGCATAATGGTTGAGGCTTTCGCAGGCCTTGCGGAAGCCCTGGCAGAAATCGTAGAGTTCCACGGGCGTCAGGTTCACCATTTCCTTGACATCGGCGCCTGCCGCAAAAGCTCTCTCGCCAACGCTGTTGACAATAACGACCTTGACGTTTTCGTCCGCTTCGATTTCACTTATGGCTTCCGTGATTTCCCGGAGGATGACGCTGTTCAGAGGGTTCATCGGAGGCCTGTTGAGCGATATGGTGGCGATTCTGCCTTCAATGTTCAAAAGGATCATTTCATATGCCATCTCTAAAACCCCCTTGCCTATTCGTATTTGTACCAGCCCGCGCCGGTCTTTCGGCCCAGCTGGCCCGCCTTCATCTTCAGCTTGAGGGCGAGGGGAGAATTCCAGCGGACTTCACCGGTTTCGGCGAATAAATAATCCAGGATGTGCTTGTTGATGTCCGCACCCACCAGATCCATCAGCTCAAAGGGGCCCATGGGGTAGTTCAGGCCGAGCTTGACCGCCTTGTCGATGTCTTCCATGGTGGCTACGCCTTCCTCGTAAAGTTTCAGGGCCTCCACGGCCGAGGCCATCATGATCCGATTGACGACGAAGCCGGGGGCATCCTTCTTGATGTCCACGGAGATCTTGTTGAGCTGTTTGGTGAAGTCTTCCGTAGCCTTGACGGTCTCGTCGGAGGTGAAATATCCCCGGATGATTTCGACCAGCTTCATGACCTGAGGAGGATTGAAGAAATGCATGCCGACGACCCGGTCCGGCCGTTTGGTGGCGGCGGCGATTTCGGTCAGGGACATGGACGAGGTATTCGACGCAAGAATAGTGTCCGGACGGACCACCGAATCGAGTTTTGCAAAGGCATCCTGTTTGATCTTCAGGTTTTCGATAATGGCTTCGATGACAAAGTCACAGTCGGCAAAATCTTCCATCTGGACGGTTTTCTTGATTCTTCCGATTGCGGCCTTCGCCTCTTCTTCCGTCATTTTTCCCTTTTTGATGGAGCCGGCCATCAGCTTTTCCATCCGGGTAATCCCGCCGTCAACAAACTTCATATCAATATCGCCAAGAACGATTTCAACGCCAAGTTGAGCCGCATGCTGGGCAATCCCGCCGCCCATGGCGCCGGCGCCAAGAACACCAAGTTTTTTTACCGTCATTTGCATAAACCTCCTCTGAGCTGATATTTTACGGGGTTATACATTCATAGAAACAGAGCTGTCAAGGCTTTTATCCGAAGAGTGGCGGGTGCTGAGCTTATGGCTGTTCGGCAGAAACTCCATGGCCACAGGCGAGGCAATCCAGTAAAAAATGTAAAACGGGAAGGTATTGTGGTAGAATGAACTGTGAAAAGGTGGAAAACAGCATGCCGGTCCTGATCTGCAGCCGCTGCGGAGGGGTGGAAAATCGCATTGCAAGCCGGACGGAGAAGGAAGCCATGTCCAGGGAAAGGGTCAACCGGAGACAGAAGGATATATCCCGCTTACTGAGGGAGAGTAAGCGGTTTGTCAAAGACAGAATCCGCAAAAGAAACAGCGGCAGGAAAACCGGATCGTAACGCCTGGTGGAATTCTTCCGCATGATCCGTGCTTGAAAAATGTCATCCGCAAAGATATCGCAAAGACAGGTGAACCATGCAGCGGGTTGAAGATCGACGCCCGGAAACAGGGAACGCAAACAGAGGACGATGACCATGACATTACAACGTGTATTTTCCGATCAGGATAAGGTTCAGATTGAGAGACGGGGATTGTCTGTTGAGAAAGTGATGGAGCAGGTCGGGATTTTTCGGGAAGGGGCGGCCCCTTTGAAATTGAATCGTCCCTGTACTCTTCAGGATGGGATCTTCGTTGTCGGCGAGGAGGAGGGCAGGGAACTGGTCCGTCTCCATGAGGAAGAGGCTGGGGCAGGGCGGATGCTGAAGTTTGTTCCCGCTTCAGGGGCGGCCAGCCGCATGTTCAAGGACTGGTACCGGATTCTGGATGCCGGTGGTCTGCAGGATGAGGATTCGAAAGAGAAATTTTTGAGGGATCTGAGGAAATACGCTTTTTGGGATGACTTGAAATCCGCTGTTGCCAAAGCGGGGAGAGATTTCGATGACCTTTTGGCAAAAGGAGATGTCTGCCCGATCCTGTCTACGGTTCTGGCCAAGGACGGCCTCAACTACGGTCAACTTCCCAAGGCGCTTCTGAAGTTTCACTCATCTCCGGAAGGTTCACGGACGGCCATTGAAGAGCACCTTGTGGAGGCGGCGCTTTATGCCAAGGATGCTCAGGGAAGGTGCCGCATCCACTTTACGGTTTCTGCCGAGCACGAAAGGGCGGTTCAGGAATTCCTCAGGCGGATTGATGCGATCTATGAAAAACGGTGGAACGCGTCATTCGATCTATCCCTTTCCATCCAGCATGCCCATACGGACACCATTGCCGTCGATCTGGAGAAGGTCCCTTTCCGCGACCTGGATGGCTCCCTTGTGTTCCGTCCCGGAGGCCACGGTGCGCTGCTGGAAAATCTGAATGCCCTGGATGGAGACATCATCTTTATCAAGAATATCGACAATGTCGTTCCCGATTCCCTGAAGCCGTCAACGGTGCTGTACAAAAAGATTCTGGGGGGATATCTGATACGGCTGCAGAAGCGAATCTTCTCCTATGCCGCAAGGCTGATCGAAGGCGGACTAACCGAAGACGAGCTCTCCGAGATCATCGCATTCTGCCGGAGGGAACTGTGCCTTTCCTTTCCGCCGGCTTTTATTGGGGCTCCACTCTCCGAACGATGCCAACAGGTTGCTCGGAGCTTGAACCGCCCCTTGCGGGTTTGCGGCGTTGTCAGAAACGTCGGCGAACCTGGGGGCGGCCCTTTCTGGGTTGAGGACGAAACCGGCGCGTTGTCCCTTCAGATTGTTGAGGAGATTCAAGTGGACTCGAACTCCGAGTTTCAGTGCTCCCTCTGGAGGGCAGCAACCCATTTCAATCCCGTGGATCTGGTCTGTGGCGTGCGGGATTACTCGTCGAGGAAGTTCGATCTGCGGCAATTTGTGAATCCCAGGGCGATTTCCATTGCACGGAAGACGGAAAAGGGCAGAGAATTGTATGCGTTGGAACTCCCGGGGTTGTGGAATGGCGCCATGGCCGACTGGAACACCGTCCTGATCGAAGTGCCCCTGGAGACGTTCAATCCCGTCAAAACAGTTGAAGATCTCCTTCGGCCGCAGCACCAGGAAAAATAAAGGGGGTCTCGTCCATCGGTTTTCTTCTCCCAATCAGGTGATGAATCGTGCGGGCCCTTCGATGATCCGCAAAGCAAAGATGGGCCCGGACGGATCGGACAGCGAAGTTGCGTCCTGGGAACAAAGAATAAAACCCCGGCCGGAGGCTGTCTGAAGAAGGCGCGTCCGGCCGGGGTGGCTTTCGGTTCCGTAATTCAACGGGATGAATGTTGCGGATGTTCAGTGCCCCCCACCTCATCCTGAGGGGATCCCCGTTATTTGAAATCTTCACAGCTTTCACAGATGTTCCTGCATCCCCCGAACACACCGCCTTTCCAGTGCTTCAAGAGTTCCGAATTCAGGATGTAGCCGGAACCGAAGGTGGAGTGAACGTAGTCGATGCTGATGGGCTTCGCCTTTTCTAGAAGAGATTTTTCCACGAGAAACGTCACGCCTCTATCCGTAAAAACCTCATCATCCTCCTTCTTATCATCCATAGCCATCACAAGAAATGGACCTCGCCATCCGCCTTCAGAGACCAGGATTCTGATAGGCTTGACATCTTTTTGTTCTTCAAGGAAATGCTTAATTTTTTTCGCTGCCTCTTCGCTGACTTCAAACATATAGGGCTCCTTTCCATAAAATGTTGTTATGCTTTCTTTATAATGACTAATAATTACCTTTAATGACATATTATGTGTTTATCGGACACTTGTCAAGGTTCGTTTCTTTCAATCGGAGTACTTCCAGGTCCTTAGGGGACAAACGACAACATCGGTGTTGCATGAAAAGGATGGGATAATTTGAGCCTGTAGGAAAAGGCGAAGGGGTTGTTCCGGGAGGAGTGTTCAACGAAAGGCCCTTCAATGCGAACGGGCCATGAAGAAGAGGAAAGCCAGGGGAGCGCTAAATTCTCCAGGCGGTGATGAGTTCCGGCGAAGCCGCCACAACTTCGATAAAAGAGGTCCGGCTTTCGCTGAGGCAGGTCACGGTCACGCCGGCATCCCTGGGGGCATCGCTGTAACGGGCGCAGATTTCCGCGGCCAGATGCACCACTTCAGCACTGCCGCCCCCGGGAATCAGAACGGTCGGTCCCCGGAAGGAGGTCATGTAAACCGTGACATCCCCGTTCTCCGTCAACTTCTGGATTGTTTCATTGTCATTGCGGTTTCTACCCACCACGATTTTGGTTGATTCGTTCAAACGGAAGTGGCGGCCGACTTTCAACAGTTCAATGTCCCGGCGGGAAAACTCTTTTTTATGGCTGAAAAGATCCTTGAGCCTTATGGAGAACATCGGATCGGTGAGGAGGCAGCCGCCGGCAGGGGGGTCGTAATCGGATATTCCGTAGTTTTCTGCCAGTTCGATCTGTATTTTCCGGCCCCGCCCCGAAATGGCCAATAACCTGTCACGCTGAACGATCCCCTCTCGTTCCTGCCTGGTTTCGGGCAGCAGCCTGGCGGACAACGGCCTCAGGAGATCATCGCGATATCCGGAATTTTTGGCAATCACTTCGAGCATCTGCTTTCCCTGGGACATGGGCCGCTGTCCCAGAACCTCACCCGTGAAGATAAAATCCGCTCCCAGTTCAGCCATTCTGTCCCCCGCCGTTTTGATCATCAGGATGTGGCAGTCGATGCAGGGATTCAGGTTCTTTCCGTATCCGTACCTGGGGGAAAGAAGCATCAGCAGATGTTCGTCGGTAATGTCCAGAACGGTCAGGGGAAGGCGGATTTGCGCGGCGGCGCGGCGGGCTTTCCCTGCGCTGAAGAAGGGGGTCTCAAAGGTGATCCCCAGGACATCGATTCCCTGATCCTGGATGACCTTGACGGCAAGGATGCTGTCAAGGCCTCCGGAAAATACGGCAAGCCCCCTGGTCATCAATATTGGACCAGTTCCACATTCCAATCCTTATGCAGCAGGGAATAAAGATTGGGGTCCAGGCCGCAGTCCACAAGAAACAGGGGACTGCGGCTCGGCCGGTCAATTTTCAAGGCGGAGAGGGTGACGGTGATCGTCGCTTTTCTGCCCCGTTCGGCGATATAGAATGCATAACGTTTATCGAAGGCGCTGGGAAGGGAAAGCGCCGAGAGAATCTGGCTGAGATTGGCCTTTTTGGAAAGCCGGGTATTGACCAGGAGAACCTCCTTTTTCTGTTTTGACAGGACCTCCAGAAGCGACCGAGGGGGCTTTTTCGTAAACATGAGGATTTCGCGGGACTCTGTTTTAAGGAGAATATCGGGTTTCAGCGAAAGATGAAATCCAGCGCTGCTGTTGTCCAGGAGCCTGAACTCCTGGTTTCTTGCAGGGCTGTAGCCCAGCTCCGTCAACAGGTTAAAGATCAAATCCATCCGGTCGACGGCATCAATCGACTTCGGCTTCAGGGTTGGAGGAGATTTGTCGGCAGGTGGTGGGAAGGAAATCTCTCCATTGACCACTTCCGTGAATTGAAACCCTTTCAGGTAGGCATATTGTCTGATCTGCCAGGGAAGGAGGGGCGTTTTGTCGGAAACCAGGAGGATGCCATGAAAATCAGGTCTATCCGCCGTGGGGTTTTTTGTTGTGATGAGCCAGTCGAGATTGATCAGCACCTGCGGATTCCTCTCCAACAGGACGGGTTTGAGCCCCTTTCGCATGGAATAGGAAGCCGAGGCGTTCATGATTTCCTGGAGAAGCAGGAAGATGTCCTGGGACGGTTTGACCTTGAGTACGGAATAGTTCTTCCAGTTGGCTTTAATCAGCCTCTGCAGAGAGTCCGGGATCCTGTTTCCAAAATCCAGCAGGACAGTGCTGCCGTCGTCAAATTCCACTACCGGGATGGCGCTGCAGTCAATTGTAACCCGCCCCATCTGCGGCAGGGGAAGAAAATAGCTGCCTTTCTGATTCAGATTTCCGTGGCTTCTGCTGAGAAGCTGTTTCAGGAGAGCCATGTCCTTGTCGGGCGGAAGAAGGGGCTTTATCTCTGACCGCCTCGTCTCGACGTTCTGTTCGGGTGCAAGCGCCGGAGAGGACGTCAGCAGGCTGATGGCCGGCAGCATGATTGTCTGGCCGATCGAAATGCGGCTGAGGTCCTTCAGCCCTGGATTCATCTGGCTGACCATTCGCAAAGCCTTGTGCGCTTCGGCTTCTTGAAGCTTCAACTGGTGCTTCAGGATCCGAATGATGGAATCCCCCTTTTTGACCTGGTACGGGACGACCTGCCCGTTCTGAGCCGCCGCAGGGGGAACGGCCTCCTTTCCTTCCTCGGCCGGGACGGGAAGAAGAATCGTCTGGCCGGGGTAAATCCTGTGAAGGTTCTTCAAGTCCGGGTTCAGTTCTCTGATCAGCGTGTAGCGGTGGGCGGAGTTCTTGAGAAATGTATTGACGATCCGATCGATGCTGTCCCCCTTCCGGACAACATACTCCTGGGTCGTCTTTCCGGTTCCCGCGGTTTTGCGGAGCACCATATGGGCCGTGTCTTCCTTGGCTTCCGAGGGGGGGACATGCAGTGTCAGAACGGAGCAGGACCCAAGAAGCAGGAACAGCAGAAGGCATTTGTTCATATAAGTATCCTCAAGTCGTGATCAATGACAGGCCATTCCAGTGGTTGCTGAATATCGCCGGCGGCGGTTTAGAGGCGATGCACGAAGAACGCCGAATCTGTTGAAAAGGCGACAGGACCGCCAGCAGGGAATGCGTTTCCATGTGGAATTGAAACGATCGACATGGCCATGACCGCAAAAGTTAAAGTGCCTGAAGTACATATCGAACTTGTAGCGGAAAGTCAATTCTTGTAGTCACGGCAACGACAACTTCATGTTTGCAAGATTTAGTTAAATGTTATAGGAAATTCAAGGATTATTTGGGAAATGCCCTGCAGGGCGGAGGGGAGTACCCCGGATATGCGGGCGCTGGAATTCCCGCAGAAACAGGGCATCATTCCAGGCGCATTTCATTCCACAGCGGGCGAACCGTTGGCAGGGTTCAGACAGCGCCGCCTCGAGCGCCTTCTTGAGGTGGTGGAGCCATCGGATCGGGACAGGAATGACGAGGTTCTGAACAAAAAGGAAACGAAGGGGGGTCGGCGTGGCTAAAGAGGATCAAGCAGCCTTTATGAAGGAAGTGCAGGCGCGGTTTGAAAAAAGGGTACGGGAAAATGAAGTCGCCGTTATTGAGCATTGGAAGGATCAACTGGACAGGATTGTGGCCATGAAACCCGAGGGGATTGCCTCTCTGCAGCTCCAGATTAAAAAAGTGTCGGAAATGATGGCCAACCGGATCAAGACGTTGAAGAAGGATGCGAAGTGAAAGAAATTGTGAATTTTCTGTTTGAAGTCGGCATGCTGCAGAAGACACCGCGGACGGGTTTTCAATTTCTTGGTTCGGGTTGTGAATCCGTTGCTGAGCACATCCTCCGGACGATTTTCATCGGCTATACCCTCTGCAAGCTGGAGCAGGACATTGATGAGCCCCGGGTGTTAAAAATGTGCCTTTTCCATGACCTTCCCGAAGCCAGGACAGGCGATATGAACTACGTGAACAAAAAATACGTGACGGTGGACGAAGGCAAGGCGGTCCGTGAGCTGACGGACACCCTCTCCTTCGGTGAAGAGATCAAGGCATGCATTGATGAATTCAACGAGGGAAAAACCCGGGAGTCTCTCATTGTCCGGGATGCGGATCAGCTCGCCTTGATCCTCCAGTTGAAGGAATACGGGGATCTTGGTAATAAATACAGCAGGGAGTGGATTGCCTTCGCCATTCAGCGCCTCTGCACGGACAGCGCGCGTGAAACGGCGAATCAGATTCTGGAGACGGATTCCTCCGACTGGTGGTTTCAGGATAAGAGTGATTGGTGGATTAACGGAAACAAGAGAAAATATTCCAAGGGGGCAGACAGCGCAAGATGAAGGATGATCGTAATCGAGAGCTTTTACCTGTCGGTAGCGGCAGAACCGGCCAGAGACGAACCCGGGTCTTTTCTTTCACAGTCTGTGTATGGTTTTCATGGCTCCTTCTTATGGCGGGATGTGCCACCGTGAATCAGGAGCAGGCGGAATCCCATATGAACATAGGGGTCGCCTATATGCAATCGGGGGAATATAACTCCGCACTGAAGGAGCTGCTCAAGGCGGAGAAGCTGGGGGAAGCGAATCCAAAGATCCACTACCTGCTGGGGATCGCCTACAGCGGCAAAGGGCTTCAGGAGCTCGCCATCGCAGAGATGAAAAAAGCCATCAGCCTGGATAACAACTACTCGGAGGCGCACAACTTCCTGGGGACCATCTATCTGAACATGGAAAAGTGGGATCTGGCCATAGAATCCTTTGAAAAGGCCCTGGCCAACATCCTTTACGACACACCGGCAAAAGCTCATTACAATATGGGGCTGGCCTATTACCACAAGGGGAGTTATGCGGCCGCACTGCAGCAGTACGGCCTGGCGAGCACACAGAACCCTGAACCCGCCGATTTGCCATTTCTCGAAAAGAACTGGGGAATCGCCCTTCTCGCCTCCGGGCGTCCCCATGAAGCCCTCAAGCATTTGCAGAAGTCGGTAGAATTGGTTCCCGCCCTGGCAGAGTCCTATTACTGGATCGGGCAATGCTTTGTCGAGCAGGGAAACAGGGAGAAGGCGAAAGAGGCGTTCCAGGAGGTGATCCGGCTGGCTCCCGATACGGAGTGGGGCGAAAAATCCAGAAAGAAGATCCGGGAACTGTCCTTCCGCCGCTGACCTGCGGAAGATGCCTGCTCTCATCCGTGGTTGCGGCAGGTATGCCGGAAAAAGAATCGCCGTTTGCATCAAGGAGAACATGTGTCATGACGAAGAGAGAAAATGTCTGGTGTTGTATCATTCCAGTACTTGTGGCCATCGTCGTTCTTTCTGCCTGTACAAGGTATGAAAGGCAGGTGGTTCCCTTCAAAGTCCCTGCCGCCTACCCCAATGTCCAGTCGGCGGCCGGTGCTCAGATTGCCTCACGGTCCTATGATGACAACCGGGAGGCCCAGAAAGCATTCGGCTTTGACATCCGCGGTGCCGGAATCCTGCCTGTTCAGGTTGTTTTTGACAATAAGGGACCCTCGCCGTTGGAGATCATTGCGGAACAGACCTGGCTGATCGACGAAGAGAGCAACATGTGGCCGATTCTTGATGCGCGGATGGCTTACGACCGAATCGAGAAGGCGACCAAATTCGGAAAGGTGGCTCCTGAAGCGGCGACCGCGGGCTTGCTGGGTGGCGCGGCGGGTGCCGTTCTCGGAGCGGCCGTCGGTATCGTCACAGGGACCAATGTAGGGGAGGCATTGGGGAAGGGGGCGGCCATTGGAGCCGCTGCCGGAGCAACCCTTGGAGGAATCAAGGGGATGACCGATGCGAATGTCCAGCGGGAAATCAACGACGATCTTGCTACGCGTTCTCTTGAAAAAAGGGCCATCCAAGCGGGAGAAATCGCACATGGATTTCTTTTCTTTCCCGGAGAGGCGAAAAAAGCCCGGGAGCTTCGGCTGATGGTACGGGACATCGAAACGGGCAAGACATTCCGGCTCTTCATGCCCCTGTGACAAAAAAAGAGATAAAAAACGAAAACGCTGCAGAAACAGTCCAGGGCTGTCCGGGCCGGGAAGCCCTCCATCCACTTTGGGAAGAATGAGCCTCCTCCTTTTGTTCTGAGAAATGTTTTATCCTATTATTTTCAGGCACATCGGGTTATTTCATTTTCCTGAAATTCAAGCGGATTATGGCGGAAATCCTCAGACAAATTTTTAAGTTTGGCCTAAGGAATTAGCTGATAAAAAATAAGGTTGACATAATGTGTTTTCTTATGTTAACCAAACGCCCATGAAAAAATACAGAAAGCATTGTTTCAGTGTTTTATCATGCCTCATCATTATCTTTCTGGGTTATCCTGATCTTTCCGGTTCAGAGGCTATGGCCGGGGAAAGTAAAGCGTCTGAAGCCGTTGTCTGCAAAGTTGAGCAGCATTTGAAGGATAAGAAGGCAAAACTGGGAGGTAGAAATCTGCGGGCTGTTGCCCAAACCGTCTGCAGAGAATCGCAGGTTCGCAAAGTGGATTACCGCCTTGTTCTTGCCGTGATGGAAGTGGAGAGCAACTACAGGCATGATGCCGTTTCACCCGACGGCTCAAAAGGAATTATGCAGCTGAAGCCGTCAACCGCCCGGGGAATCGTTCGAAAGGCCGACCCCACAAGCAATGGCTCGTTAGATCTCTTCGATCCGAGAACAAACATCAAAATCGGCGTGTATTTTTTATCGCAGCTGCTTGATGAATTCAAAACGATCCGGAAGGCTTTATATGCCTATAACGTGGGGCCGTACCGGGCAAAGCGGCATCTGGCCAGGATGCCGGCTAACAAAGATCCGAACAGCACGTTTACCCAGCGGGTCATCAGTGCCTTTCAGAGCAATCGTTTAACCCTGCCTGCCATCTAGTCCTTTTTTTCCAGTTTCTTCAGCAGGTTCGCCATCTTGTCCAGCTCCTCCCCGTAAGAACCCCAATTCCCACGCGTCAGAAAATCCTGGGCCCGTCGATAATGCTCCAGAGCCTTGAGGCCGATTTCCCGGTCCGTTTCTTCTGAAACGGACCCGCTGCCTTGAAGGGCTGCCGTCCCAGGCAAAGCAGCCGGCATCTCAGCGTTCCGGGAAAGTTTTCCCCCGAAAATCCTCTGAAGGGACAATTCCAGGTTTTCCTCCATGGCGATGGCATTGCCGTAAGCGGCAATGACTCTCTTCAATTCGGGAAGCTGGCCTTTTTCCGCCGCCAGGTAGAGGGAGCTGACGTATAGAACCGATTTTTCAATCGGGATCACGAGAAGACTGCCCCGGATCACCTGTGAACCGCTTTGATTCCAGAGAGAAATCTGCTTGGAGATTTCCGTATCCTGATCAATGCGGGCTTCGATCTGGCGTGTTCCGAAGACAAGTTTCTGCTTGGGAAAATGGTAAACGATCATTTTTCCATAATTTGGCGCATCGCAGCGGGCGGCCATCCACGCCGAGAGGTTATCCTTGCTGCTGGGGGTGAACGGAAGCAGGAGGATGTATTCCTCCATGCTTTCCTCTGGAAGCTTCATGATGGTGTAATAAGGCTCCATCTCTTCATTGTTTTCCGCGCCGAATTTGCGGGGGATGGTCCAGAGGTCCTCCTTGTTGTAAAATACCTGGGGATCTTCCATGTGATAGGTTCGCAGCATCCTGGCCTGGATGGACATCATGCCGGCGGGATAACGGATATGACTCAGGAGATCTGCCGGCATTGCGGAAAGGGGGCGAAAAACGCCGGGAAATATGCGGGCATAGGTCTTGATGATCGGATCGTTGAGATCGCTGATATACAGCTGAACCGTTCCATCGTAGGCGTCAACGGTCGCCTTCAGGGAATTGCGGATATAGTTGCCGACGCCCGCAACGGGTTCGGAATAGGGAAACCTGGTTGTGGTGGTGTAGCCATCGACAAACCAGACAAGCCTGCCCTCCTCGGTAATGACGAGATAGGGGTCTTTATCGAGGCGGATGAAGGGTACAATCCGGGAAATTCGTTCCTCGATGTCCCGATAAAACATGATTTTACTCTTCGGGGCAATGTCATCGGAGAGCAGAATCGTCAACGAACCGAAGCGAGCTGCGAAAAGCAGCTTCTTCGTGAAGGAGAGAGGCACCCCTCCCTTGCCGTCGTAGCGGGAATAGACGTTCTTGTCCCCCACGGGATAATCGAACTCAGGCCTCTTCGTGTTGACAAAGACATAGTCATTGGATTTTTCCCCGTAGTAGATCTTTGGCTGTTTGACGACGACGGAAGTGGTAGAAGCCGGCGGAATATCGCGAATAAAAAATTCGGGAAGCCCCTCCTGGGAAATCCGGTTGACCGGACCCATGACAACGCCATAACCGTGCGTATAGGTGAGGTGCTCATTGACCCAGCTTCGCGAGGGAAGAGACGCGTAGGAAAGCTCCCGGGGTGCAAGCATGATCTGGCGATACTCCCCGTTGATGATATAGCGGTCATTATCGACATCAAGGAACTTGTAATACGTCCGGATCTCCTGCATCTGGCTGTAGGTCTGCAAAAGGGGGGCATGGTTCCACAGCCGGATGTTCTTGATGGTCAGAGAATTCTTCATCAGGTCCTGCTGGGTCAGCGTATTGTCCGCGGGAAATTCGCTGTCCTCTATATGATTGAGTCCGTAGGCGATCCTTGTATACCGGATATTGTGTTCGAGATAGGGCCGCTCAAGGACGATCTCGTTGGGGACGACCTTGAACTTCTGGATGAAGGAAGGATACAGGCCCCGGCCGATCACCATGACCAGCAACAGGGTCAGCACGGAGACTGCCGGTATCCGCCAGGACTTTCCGAAGGCAAAGGCGGAAAGAGAGGCTCCGCAGAGGATGCTGAGAACCACGAGCAACCGGAGGACCGACAGTTGGGTTGTTGTATCGCTATAGCCGGGACCGAAGACCACTCCCCGTTTTGTAAAAAGAACCTCCATCAGTTGAAGCCAGAAGCCGAAAGACCCCAGAAAAAAAAGCAGGGCGATCAGAATGAGAAGGTGGGTCTTTGCTGCGGGGAGAATATGGAATGTTTTCGGCGGGAAAAATAGAAATGAGCGGCGGAGAAAGTAGAGAATGCCCGTAGCGAAGACAGTAAGGATCAGGGTTGAAAAAAGCCACGAATGAAGTTCCTGCAGAAGAGGCAGCCGAAAAACAAAAAAACTGATGTCATAGTGAAACAGGGGATCCTTCAGATCAAAGGGAACCGCATTTAAGAAACTCAGGATGCTTTTCCAGAGATAGGCCGCTTTCATGGCGGCAGCGTAACTGAAGAGAAGAGAGAGCAGAAAAATGAACGTACGAAGCGGGCCCAGTGTGGGCAGTCGATGGGGATGGGGAAAGGAGCCCTGCTGGTCGGTCACACCGGACGGCGGCGAAAGGCGGTCGGCCAGGTAAAGATTGAGGAAGAAGATCACAAAAAACAGTGCACCGAAAAAAGTGGCGGTGGCAATCGAACTCCAGAGCGTCACGGTGAAAATCGGTTCGTAACCGACTTCCTGAAACCAGAACCAGTCTGTGAGCAGACGGATAATCTGCCAGGAGAAGCTTATGCCGACAAAGGCGGCCAGAAAGAAAATCAATCCCTTGTAACTGCGGGTCCGTGAAGACGGCATCTTTAGACCAGGCATTGGAATGTGTTCTCCTCAAGGGCTTTACCGCTCAATTGGCCGCAGGCGGCCAGAATGTCGCGTCCCCTGCTCGCCCGGATGATGGCGGTGAAATGATGTTTTACCAGAATCTGCTGAAATGCCAGGACGGTGTCCTCCGAAGGGGTCTTGAAGGGGGAACCGGGAAATTCATTGAATCGGATGAGATTGAGCTTGCAGCGGATGCCCCTCAACAGGCGGGAGAGCCTTTCTGCATGGGCCTGTGACGCGTTGACGCCGTCGATCAGGATATACTCGAAGGTCAGCATGCGGCGGCCCGGCATGGGATAATCACGGCATGCTGCAAGAAGGCTTTCCAGGGGATACTTCCAGTTGACCGGCATGAGCTGGTTCCGGACCGCATTGTCCGGGGCGTTGAGGGAAACCGCCAGGTTGATGCAGATGTCCCGCCCCAGCTGCCGGATCATGGGAACCACACCGCAGGTGGAGAGGGTGATCTTCCGGTTCGAAAAGCCGAAGCCGTAATCCGAGGTGAGGATGCCAAGGGCCTTCAGCGTGTTTCTGTAATTGGCCAGGGGTTCTCCCATCCCCATCAGCACAATGCTGCGGACATTCGGCCCTTCCGGCAGAGAAGAGAGGATGACCGTCAGCTGACCGGTGATTTCCGAAAGCCTGAGGTTGCGCCTGAACCCCTGCCGGGCGGTCAGGCAGAAACGGCATCCCATGCGGCACCCGACCTGTGTGGAGATACAGGCCGTCCAATGGTTTTTGCCGGGAATCAGGACGCTCTCGATAAAGAGGTCGTCTTCCAGGCGAAAGAGGATCTTTTTGGTTCCATCCCTTGAAGCCTGGATTTTTTCAATTTCGGGGAATCCAATGAAGGAGAGATCCTCCATCTGGCTGCGGAATGGTTTGGAGAGGGTGGTCATTTCCTCGAAGGATTGCACACCGCCCCCGGAGTACAGCCATTTCATGATCTGCCGGGCCCGGTATCGCTCCTTTCCCAGACTTGAAATCAAGGCTTCGATTTCTTCAAGAGATAGATCGCGGATATTGATTCGTTCCATAGCCAATACGATGATTGCAGTCTTTCCGCCAGGATGCCGTCTTTTAGGGCACCCTGGGCCTTTCCTGTTGACGTTACCGCTGCGCCAGCCTTTTTTCCAGGTTGGCTGCAATGGCGTTTATAAAACCCTGGGTGTCGACTTTGCGGTTGTGGGGGCTCGATTCGGCGACGAGGAGCAGGTCTCCCGTCAGGATCCCCTCTTCGATCGTTTCCAGTGTGGCGGATTCCAGCATGTCCGCAAAAAGGGCGACTTCCGGTGTGGAATCGAATTCGGCGCGTTTTCGCAGTCCTCCAGACCACGCAAAAATCAATGCTGTAGAGTTCGAAGACGTTTCTTCACCTCTGAGATGCCTGTAGTAGTGCTTCTGTACCGTGCCGTGTGCCGCCTCGTATTCGTAACAGCCCATCGGTGAAACAAGGACGGAGGTCATCATCGCCAGGCTTCCGTTTGCCGAGGCGATCATGTCCGACAGAACATCCCCGTCATAATTCTTAAGCGCCCAGAGAATGCCTCCCTCCGATTTCATGATCCGTGCGACGGCATCGTCAATCAGGGTGAAAAAATATTCGATGCCTTCTCTTTGAAAATCCTGCTTCCAGGATGTTTCATATTCCCGGGCAAAGATCTCCCGGAATCGGGCGTCATAGATTTTCGAGATCGTGTCCTTGGTGCTGAACCAGAGATCCATCTTCTGATCCAGGGCGAAGGCGAAGCAAGACCTGGCAAAACTGGCAATCGAGTCATCGGTGTTGTGGATCCCCTGAATAACGCCCGGCGAAGAAAAATCATGAATCTTCCTTCGAACGGGAGTTCCCGCTGCGGGGGTGAACACAAGCTCCGCCGTTCCAGGGCCGTCCACACTGATCTCGCTGTTGTCGTACACATCTCCATAGGCGTGCCTGCCGATGATAATGGGCTTCTTCCAGCTCGAAACCGCCGGGCGGATATTCCTGGCCAGGATGGGCTTTCTAAAGACGGTTCCGTCCAAAGCCGCCCGGATGGTGGCATTGGGACTTTTCCATGCCTCCTTCAGGCGATACTCCCGCACGCGATCCTCGTTGGCCGTTATGGTGGCGCATTTTACCCCGACGCCGTATGTTTTGATGGCCTCTGCCGCATCGACCGTTACCCGGTCATTCGTTTCATCCCGATGCTCCAGAGACAGATCGTAATACTCCACAGGAAGTTCCAGGTAAGGCCGGAGAAGCTTCTCCTTGACCATCTGCCACATAACCCGGGTCATCTCGTCGCCGTCCAGTTCGACCAGAGGTGTAAGAACTTTGATTTTAGCTTTCATGAACGCTCTTTCCCACCGATATTTGGATGTTTCCCTGCCGCTCTTCCCCGGCCAAGTGTCTTCCGGATAGGATGCAGCCGTCATTGGACAGAAACCTCAAAAGCGATTTAGCACACCACCGGCCAGGAGAATTTTTTTCTGTCGGCTGGTAAGCTCGAAGGCCACTTCCATCGAGATCCCCCCTGTATCGTTTAAAAGGCGCACTCGGTCCCCATCGACAAGGGAGCTCCGGATATCCGGTAACAGCAGTCTGTCCCCATCAGCCAGGCGGTCATAGTCCCCCTCGTTGAGGAAGGTAAGAGGGAGGATGCCGAAATTGATCAGGTTGGCGGCATGGATGCGCTCAAAAGACTTGGCGAGGATCGCCTTGACCCCCACATACATGGGGCAGATTGCGGCGTGCTCCCTCGAAGAGCCCTGGCCATAGGATGTTCCGGCCACAATGATGTTGGAATGGCCGGATTCCTTGATCTGCATGGCCCGCTGGAAAAAGGTATGATCCACGATCTCGAACAGGTACTTCGCGTATTTCGGTATATTGGACCGGTACTTCATCCGTTCACCCGCGGGAATGATGTGATCCGTCGTGATGTGATCCCCCACCTTCAGCGTGACAATGCCGTCCAGGGATTCCGGAAGGGGTTCGTTGGCCGGCGGAGGGCCGATGTTGGGGCCCCGATAAATGGGGGCTTTGGCGGCACTTTCGGGATCCATCGGCTTGATGATCAACCGGTCGTCCACATGAAACTGCTCCGGCAAAGAGACGTCAGGGTAGGGGAGATTCAAATCGCGGGGATCCGTGAGATGCCCGGTGAGAACGGCTGCCGCGGCCGACTCGGGGCTGGCCAGATAGACCTGGGCGTCCCTTGTTCCAGAGCGTCCGAAAAAGTTGCGGTTGGAGGTGCGGAGGGATGCAGACCCTGACGGCGGACTCTGGCTGTTGCCAATGCAGAAGCCGCAGGCATTTTCCATGAGTCTGGCTCCCGCGGCAAGCAGATCGGCAAGGTAACCGTCCCGGGCCAGATTCTCCAGAACCTGCTTCGATCCGGGGGCAATGATGAAGCTGACATCGGGATGGGCCACTGTGCCCTTCAGGATTTTCGCGACAGTTGCCAGATCCTTGTAGGAGGAATTGGTACAGCTTCCCAGGCAGACCTGCCGGATCGGGACGGGTTCGCAGTCCCTGATCCGCGCGATATTGCCCGGGCTGTGGGGCATCGCCGTCAGCGGTTCCAGCTTCGAAAGGTCGATTTTCACAACGCGGTCGTATTGTGCGTCGTGATCCGCCGCAAATTCACGCCAGTCCTCCTCCCGTTGCTGGGCTTTCAGAAACCTCCGGGTCATTGCGTCACTCGGGAAAATGGATGTTGTGACTCCGCATTCCGCCCCCATGTTGGTGATGGTCGCCCGTTCAGGTACGGACAAGGTTTCCACTCCGGGACCACCATACTCGAAGACAGACCCCACATTCCCTTTGGTCCCGAAAAGATCCAGCACTTTCAGGATGATGTCCTTTGCAGACACCCATGGATGAAGATGCCCTTCCAGGTGGATGTTGATGACTTTTGGACAGGTCAGATAAAAAGCTCCGCCCGCCATGGCCAGGGCCACATCCAGGCCTCCGGCGCCGATGGCGATCATTCCCAGGGCTCCGCCTGTGGGAGTGTGGCTGTCGGAGCCGATCAGGGTTTTACCCGGCCTGCCGAAACGCTCCAGATGAACCTGGTGGCAGATGCCGTTTCCGGCCCTGGAAAAATAAAGGCCGAATTTTTCGGCGACGCTCTGAAGATATCGATGGTCGTCGGCGTTCTCGAAGCCGATCTGCACCGTATTGTGATCCACATAACTGACGGACAATTCGGTCTTGACCCTGAGGACATGCATGGATTCAAACTGGAGATAGGCCATGGTTCCCGTTGCATCCTGGGTCAGGGTTTGATCGATCCGAATGCTTATTTCCCTTCCCGGGATGCAGGTCTCTGATACAAGGTGATGTTCAAGAATTTTCTGCGTCAGGGTTTTTTTCATAGGAGAACGCTTTCCCAAATATTTAGTTATTTTTTCCATAATGAAACATCCTGCGAGTCTCTTGTTCCCAGGGGGACAGGATAATCACAGAACGGCGGTTGTCCGAAGGACCGTCCGGGCCGCGCAGAGGGATAATCCGTTCTGCCGGCTCTTTTTCTGAAACGAAGAGAAGAACAAGGATAACACTACGAAACTTATAAGAAATTTAACTGTATTATCCCTAAAAAGCAATAAAATAATTTCCGGATGCGGACGTCTCTGGAGAAGACCCTATCTCTGCCAACCCCATGAAAAAAAAGCACCGGAACCAGGATAGGATTCCGATGCCCGATATGTCCGCTATGATACCGCCTTTTTCGACCTGTGCAGCAGAAGGGAAAAGTCTTTTCTCCGTCAGGATACGTCTCGTCCATCCGACTTGACGCTTTTCATTTCCTTAACGCGAACCGCTTTGATGAACCGCTGATTGTAGTATGGTTTATCCAGGCTGTCGATCCGTACATGCTTTCCAGAACGGCTTGAAGAGGCATGGATGAATTCGTTGTTTCCAATATAGATGCCTACATGTCCGAAAGCCCTCCGGGTGTTGAAAAAAACGAGATCGCCCTCTTCGAGTTCACTTTTTGCCACGCGCACCCCCATGCGGGACTGTTCCCTTGCCGTCCGCGGTAACTTGACATCAAAGAACTGGTAAACCTTGGCAACGAAAGCCGAGCAGTCTATGCCCCGAACGGACGATCCACCGAACCTGTAAGGCGTCCCGAGAAATCCCTTGACGACCCGCACAAAGATCTGCCTTTCTTTCGGACTGTTCCATTTTCCCAGAAGCTGGGTGCTGGCTTCCTTGTCATTCTCGACGGACGCCCACTCCTCGTCAGGGATTTCCCCTTCCTCGGCATCATCCTCAGGATAAAACTCGTTATCTTCAGCCTCAAGGGCCATCGCCACTCTCGGGCGCCTGTTCTCGTTTGCAGCTGACGGTGCGGATTGACGCTTGGCAAGGATCAGCTTCTGCCCGGCTTTTATGGTGCTGCTCCTCATTCCGTTCAAGCCCTTGAGTTCTGCGATGGAGATCCCGGTCTTTTTGGCAATGCCCTGGAGAGTGTCTCCTCTTTTGACGGTATAGGAGCCGGATTTGATGTTAGCGTTTGTATTGGATTTGGCGGCGGTAGGTTTTGAAGATTTCTTTGATGGGGATTGTGAGACTGTGAGAATCTGACCGCGTTTCAGGGCTGGCTTCTTTAGCCCATTCATCCGCATCAGATCTTTAATGGGCAACCCGAACTGGCTCGAAATCTCTGAAAGCGTATCGCCATTCTTTACTTTGTAGGTTTCCTTTGCGAGCCCTTCCTGAGAAAGGCCCAGGACAAACAGGAACGTAAGTCCCATCCAAAAGAAAATCCGTCGTTTTGTCATGAAGTACCTCCTTAGTCTATTCGGGGGTCGCCCCATTATCTAACGATGCACAGATTTTAGCCTTGGACGACAAACTGTACACTGTGAAATTCATCACCATTTATAGAAATACGTGGAAATAGTCAAATTTTTTTTTAGATTTTTATCTGTCCATAAAATATTAATCAATAATCCCCATCATTTAGTTCTTTAAAAATGAAAGGGAATAAGATAAGACGTGTCCCTGAACATCCCAAAATAATTGTGAGGTTTACAAAGCAAATAGTGAGCCAATATTTGAATATGATCTTCTGAAACGGGAGAGGCCCTGATGAAAAAGATGTTCCTTCTGATCCCGGCATTCCTTGTTGTCGGACTTCTGATCCATACCGGCAGTTCTTTTTTTTACCCGGATGTCAATACCTTGAAAAAAGAAAATCCGGCAAAAACAGCGTTCATGAAATATCGCGAAGATGAATGGAGAAATCAGGGGAAGGATAAGGCCATTGAGCAAAAATGGGTCAGGCTTTCCCGCATATCCCCGTTTGCCATCAAGGCGGTCATCATCTCGGAGGACGATAAATTCTGGCATCACGAAGGCTTTGATTACGAGGCTCTTCAGAAAGCCTTTGAAGAGGATCTTAAGAAGAGAACGTTCAAGGTGGGAGGGAGCACCATCAGCCAGCAGCTGGCCAAAAATCTCTATCTTTCCCCGTCCAAGAATCCCATCCGGAAAATCAAGGAGGCCATTTTAACCTGGCGGATCGAGAACACCCTGTCCAAGAAGAGGATCATTGAACTCTACCTCAATGTGGCCGAGTGGGGAGAGGGGATCTTCGGGATTGAAGCTGCAGCCCGCAAATATTACAGGAAATCGGCCTCGGCATTGTCGGCGCGCGAAGCGGCGGCTCTGGCCGCTGTTCTTCCCAATCCCAGGAGATACAACCCCCTGGGGTCTTCAAAATACGTTCGGAATCGTTCTGAAAGAATTTACCGGATCATGGTCAGGCGCGGGATCATTATTCCAGAGTACGAGGCCGTTATGAAGGAACCCGAGGAAGCACCCGTGGAAGATCCAGCCGTTCCGGAAAGCCCGGCGGAACGGCCGACCGGGACGGAAAATCCGGTCAATGAGGTCAAAGAACAGCCTTCCGAAGAGGTGAACCAAGCCGGTGAGGGAAAAACGGAGCCTTCAGGGGCGGCCGAGGGCCTGGAAAAGCCGGAAGCGTAACCCCCAAACGTTTCATCCCAAGGCTTCCTTGGCCGGCAGAAAAAAAGGAGGAGACCCATCAGGGCAATGACGGGACGACATTCCGTACCGGCGGCCTCAGCCGGATCAACCAAAATTGTCTTGACTTGGGGAACGGATTTATGAGTATGAAGGTCATGTTACCGTTGAGCGATCCGGCCGATTCCTGAAATGCTCAAAGATCCGTGCCTTACGCCTTTAAGGGCCTTCAGCGCATGGGAAAGATTGCTGATGAGGGTGGAGCTTCCCTTGACGGCGATGATCTCCAGGCAGTTGTCGTGGTTCAGGTGAATATGCTGCGTCGACTTGATCACATCCTGGAAATCGTGCTGAACATCAATGATTTTGTTCAGCAGATCCCGCTGGTGATGGTCGTATGTGTAGGTAATTGAACCGGCGACTTCTTGATCTTCCTCCCATTCCTTCTTCAGCAGTTCCTGGCGGATCAAGTCGCGGATGGCTTCTGAACGGTTCGTATACCCCTGTTCTTCAATCCGTCGATCAAACTGCTTGAGCAGGGTTTTTTCCAGTGAAACCCCGAATCTGACGATCTCAGCCATGTTCTTTTCCCCTGAATTTGGATTGTGTATGCTTTATAGCGTTTAACAGGATCGTCCGTCAAATTGATTGTCGTTGAGCAGGCCCCTGTCTGCCCCCGGGTCCCGATGACCGACAGCAACTCAACAACCGTGCCGCAGAAAACGGCCTGGAAGGGGAGAGGGCATTTCTTTAATGGAAAGATCAAAAAATCGATCCAGAACATCCATGGCGGAAGGTGATTATGAAAGTCTTGTATTACGACTGCTTTTCCGGGATCAGCGGCGACATGAATCTGGGTGCCATGCTCGATCTCGGTGTGGACCCGGCCTATCTTCTCGATGAGCTCAAAAAGATCCGGATCGGCTCCTATGAAATTCAAATTCAACGGGATCAGCGGCGCGGCATTGCAGGGACAAGATTCGAGGTGCTCACTTCCCCGGCGGATTCTTCCCGGCACGAAAGAAATTACAGGGATATCAGCAGGCTGATCCAGGAAAGTGATCTGTCGGAAGAGGTGAAGGATCTTTCCCTCCGTCTTTTTCTGAAAATCGGTGAGGCGGAAGCCAGGGTGCATGGATGCACCCTGGATGAAATTCACTTCCATGAAGTCGGTGCGGTCGATTCCATCATCGATGTGGTCGGCGCCGCCCTGTGCCTGGATTACTTGAAAGCGGAACGGGTGCTTTCATCGGCTGTGGAACTGGGTGGCGGGGTCGTCCGGTGCGCCCACGGGATTCTTCCGGTTCCGGCTCCGGCAACCATTGAGATTCTCAAGGGTATTCCCGTAAAATCCGGCGCTGTCCCCTTTGAAATGACCACGCCCACCGGCGCGGCCATCCTGGCCGCCACGGTCCATTCCTTCACGGACAGGATGAATTTTACACCGCAGAAAATCGGTTACGGGATCGGGACGCGAGATACGGAGCTCCCCAATGTCCTGCGACTGTTCCTTGGCGAACTCGAGGAAGATGAACCGGGAGATGAGGCGACACAGGAGGATGCCTGGCTGGTGGAATGCAACATCGATGATATGAATCCCGAACTCTACGAGGAGGTTATGGATGCCCTGCTGGAAAAGGGGGCCCGGGATGTCTATCTGACGCCGATCCTCATGAAGAAGTCGCGTCCCGCGGTGACACTCAGCATCATCTGCGACAGCCGCCGGAAAAAGGACATGGAAGAGGTCCTGTGGTATCAGACGACAACGTTCGGGCTGCGGTCCTGCCCGATTACCAAGACCATGCTGAAGCGGGAGCTTTCCGAAGTGGAAACCCCATACGGCACTGTGACCATGAAGCACGGCTTTTTCCGGGGCCGAAAAATCAAATCAAAACCGGAGTACGCGGATTGTAAAAGGATCGCCAGGGACAAGGGCGTGAGTGTCAGAGAAGTTCTGGAGATGCTGGCTTCTGGAGTCCCTGGAAAGGGAACCGGATGACACAAGGGACGGAGATCAAAAACGATGGACGCAATCCGTGACATTCTCGAAAAAGTGAAGGCCGGCACCGTCGGCGTCGATGAAGGCCTCAGCCTTTTGAAAGGCCAGTTCTACCATGATGTCGGTTGTGCGAAGGTTGACCTCCACCGGGAAAGACGCGTTGGCTATCCGGAGGTTATTTACTGTGCGGGCAAGACATCCGGGCAGGTCACAACGATTCTGAAGGCGATGCTGGAACGGGAGGTCAATATCCTTGCAACGCGTGCCAGCCGGGAACTGTATCAGGAGATTCGGGAAATCTGCCCCGATGCCCTTTACTCCCCCCTGGCCGGAGCCGTTACCATCAGGCGGAAGGAGGTGAAAGCCCCTCTCGGTTATATCGCACTTGTAACCGCCGGAACCTCCGACCTTCCTGTTGCTGAAGAGGCCGCTGTGACGGCTGAACTCTTCGGCAATCGTGTTGAACGGATCGTCGATGTGGGTGTTGCCGGTGTTCATCGACTCTTCTTCAATCTGGAAACGATCCGGGGTGCCCGCGTGGTCATCGTCGTAGCCGGAATGGAAGGGGCTCTGCCCAGCCTCGTGGGGGGCCTGGTGGACAAACCTGTCATTGCCGTTCCCACAAGCGTCGGCTACGGGGCAAGCTTTCATGGCCTTTCCGCTCTTCTGGCCATGCTCAACAGCTGTGCCAGCGGTGTCTGCGTTGTCAATATCGACAATGGTTATGGCGCCGGCTACATTGCCGGCATGATCAACAACCTGTAAAGGCGGGGAGCCGAATGAAATCTATTTCTATCCGGACGGACCGACGCACCGAGATGATCGACATCACCGGCCGAATTCAAGCCGAGGTCCAGGAAAGTCGACTTCAGGAAGGCATGTGTCTCGTGTTCGTTCCTCATACGACCGCAGCCGTCACCATTAATGAAAACGCCGATCCTGCCGTACCCGGGGATATCCTGATGGGGCTGCAGAAGCTCATCCCCTGCGACGACCCTCAATACCGGCACGCGGAAGGCAACTCTGACGCCCATCTCAAGACATCGTTGGTGGGTTCTTCGGAAATGGTGCCGGTCGAAAACGGCCGCCTGGTTCTGGGAACCTGGCAGTCCCTCTTCTTCTGTGAGTTTGATGGCCCGAGAACGCGAAAAGTTCTCGTGAAAACATTCAGCTGCCTGCCCTGATCCTGGCGGCGAAGGGGATCATTCCACCACGATGGAACTGACGGTTCTGTCCCACCCGCTTCCCCGAAGACTCCAGACCCCTCCGGGGTTCGGGCCTGTCCTGGTATACGTCCGGCTTCGGCCTTTGAAACCGGGGTGCTGGTATACCGTGACCCGGTTGACATTGGTTCCAATTTTCAGGCAGCTGATCCGGTCGTTCCACGTATCAGGCAGCCCCTCGGTCAAGGGTAGCCTGGACAGGTCATCAACCTGCTCCCCCTTGTTCACGATCAGGCAGCTCGATAAAGAGAGGTTAAGGCACCGGGTGTTGTCGTAAAGGAACACCTGATCGGGAAGGGGTGTCACAATGGGCAGCGGGGTTTCCGTGTTCAGAATCTCAACCCGGACTCCCTCAAAGCGCACCTTGTTCTCCTTTGAATAGAAGTCGACCTCGGCAGAAAAATCCTGGGTTCCGGTGCCTGCCGAAACGACGAGCTCCAATTCCACAACGAATGTGTCACCGGCGGCAACCTGGATCTCGACGGAGCCTTCCGCGCGATCCTTCTGGTAAATCGTCGGAGATGCCCCGTTTCCTGATGCCGTTAAAAGGATTAACTCCGCCCCGGTTTGGTCGGTGGCGGTGGAAACCGTCATC
>JAVETB010000067.1:0-14682 GCA_034006265.1 Syntrophus sp. (in: bacteria)
AGACCGGATTGTGAACCCGGATGACGGCGATGCCGGTGTTGACACCCTTCAGTTTACCGGAGGAGTCAACCGAGGCGATGTGGAATTCATCATGACGGCCGGCAATGAACTGAATGTCCGGATCAAGGATACGGGTGACGCGATCTCTATCAATCGCTGGTTTTCTTCCGATGCGAACTATCGCTTGGACCGCTTCAAATTTTCGGATGGGGAGATCCTGACGACGGCGCAGCTGGAGGCGAAGGGATATGCTGTTTACGGTACGTCGTATAATGACATCCGCAGCGGATCGACGTCTCATGACAAAATGTACGGTTATGAAGGCAACGACATCCTCAACGGTGGCGCAGGGAATGATACCTTACAGGGCGGTCCGGGAGATGACAGCCTTGCGGGCGGTGCGGGAAATGATGTCTTGATCGGCGGAACAGGCAGAGATTATCTGGAGGGGAATGAGGGAAGCGATACGTATCGGTTTACGCGGGGATATGGTGAAGACCGGATTGTGAACCCGGATGACGGCGATGCCGGTGTTGACACCCTTCAGTTTACCGGAGGAGTCAACCGAGGCGATGTGGAATTCATCATGACGGCCGGCAATGAACTGAATGTCCGGATCAAGAATACGGGTGACGCGATCTCTATCAATCGCTGGTTTTCTTTCGATGCGAACTACCGCTTGGACCGCTTCAAATTTTCGGATGGTGAGATCCTGACGACGTCGCAGCTGGAGGCGAAGGGATACACTGTTTACGGTACGTCGTATGATGACATCCGCAGCGGATCGACATCCCATGACAAAATGTATGGTTATGAAGGCAACGACATCCTCAGGGGCGGTTCAGGAAATGACACCGTACAGGGCGGTCCGGGAGATGACAGCATTGCGGGCGGTTCGGGAAATGACATTTTGATCGGCGGGGCAGGCAGAGATAATCTGGAGGGGAATGAAGGCAGCGATACCTATCGGTTTACGCGGGGATATGGTGAAGACCGGATTGTGAACACAGATGACGGCGATTACGGCATTGACACCCTGCAGTTCACCGGAGGGGTCAACCGAGGCGATGTGGAGTTCATCATGACGGCCGGCAATGAACTGAATGTCCGGATCAAGGATACGGATGACGCGATTTTTATCAATCGCTGGTTTTCTTCCGATGCGAACTACCGCCTGGACCGCTTCAAATTTTCGGACGGGGAGATCCTGGCAGCGTCGCAACTGGAGGCGGAAGGATATACTGTTTACGGTACGGCGTATGATGACAATCGCAGCGGATCGACGTCCCATGACAAAATGTACGGTTATGAAGGCAACGACATCCTCCGGGGCGGTGCCGGAAATGATCGATTGGATGGCGGCCCGGGTGCGGATTCCATGTTTGGAAATGCAGGGAATGATGTCTATGTCGTTGACGATATAAAGGATTACATTTTTGAAGATGCAAACGAAGGAACCGATACGGTCCGGAGCTCAATTTCCTACAGCCTGGGAAGCCATGTTGAGAAGTTGACTCTGACGGGTAGTGCAGCGATCAATGGAACCGGTAATGCTTTAAAGAATGTTTTGACCGGCAACGGTAAGATCAACCTTTTAAGTGCAGGCGCAGGAAACGATACCCTCGATGGGCGTGGCGGAAACGACGTGCTGGACGGCGGCACAGGCAACGACACATACCTGTTTCGCCCCGGCGACGGCTGGGATGTCATTCAGGACTGCAGCACGCTGGGGGCGGATGTTGATACGGTGCGGTTGACGGGCGGCATCGGGCGGAACGACCCCGTCATTGTGAAGCAGAGCGATGATCTCTACCTGTTCCTCGATGAATCGAATTATGTCGTGATTGAAAACCAGTTTTTGAATGGGGATTATGGTGTGGAGCGTGTGGAAATTGCCGACGGTTATTACCTGGAGCGACCGGATCTTGAGAACATCGTCAACACGATGAGCGCCATCAACAGCGATCCCGGTCTGGATGCCCTCCAGAAGTACAACGCCATGCAGGTCGATCTGACCTACATCGACACAATGGCGCAGAGCTGGCAGCTCTGACACGGCCCAAGTCGGGACAGGTTAGAAGTCGAGATCTGCCCCTGGGCAGACGGCGGAAGCATGAATGATCCCAGGCGGTAATCCCACGGGAAGGTGTGAAGGACGGGGGCTGTGCGAACTATAAAATATCTTGACTTCACGGAGACATAAATATAGTGTAACCGCAAATTTGAAGGCGTTTTATCCGGTTTTCCCCCTGGTTGGCATCGCGGGGTCTGATCCGTTGAAAAGACTCTTCAAATTCGTTATTTTTTGATCAATAGATACGATTCTTCTGTTTTTTCGTTGGAATAACAAAGTTGTCAACTGCAGTGGGAGGATTCTTAGATGTCGGAAAGAAAGATCTGTGCCATTTGTGCGTGGAGAGCCAATTGCCAGAAGCGATTCAACGTGGTTACGGATTCCATGGGAAATGTCCGCTGCCCGGATTACAGCCGTGATCTGTCCATCAAGGATCGGGATGTTGATGAGGCGGAGAAGAAGGATCGCAGTTCCTGAATAGGGAAGGGCAGGGCGCGGCACGGGGAACATTCCATTCGGCGTAAGATATAAAAATGCAGGTGGCATTGGGGTGTTGCCCGCATTCCGGAAAGTTGGCCTCGACGGCCAACTTTTTTTAATGTTCGGAACACCCGCCAAGGGAAAGCCGCCTTCATGAAAAGGCATAGTTAAGGTCAGGTATTGTATGGTTGACGGATCCATAAAGCATCGATTGACGGCGCTCGTTAAGGAAGCGGCAAGTGCCTGCATTGCGGAAGGCCTGCTGAAGCTGGAGAATCTCCCCCCCGTGGAGATGGAAATGACGAAGGAAGCGGCTCACGGGGATTATGCCACAAACCTGGCCATGATTCTGGCGTCTTCCGCACGAATGAGTCCCCGGAAGATTGCCGAAATGATTACCGGCCATCTTCGGGATGAAAGGAATATCCTTGAGAAGAGCGAGATTGCCGGCCCGGGGTTCATCAATTTTTTTGTCCGGGAGCAGGTCTGGGCGGAGGAGCTGAAGGACATTGAACGCCTCGGGAAGAGCTACGGATCGGCCGATGCGGGGCGGGGCAGGAAAATTCAGGTGGAGTTCGTCAGCGCGAATCCCACGGGGCCGCTGCACATCGGGCATGCCCGGGGCGCGGTGGTGGGTGATGTGATCGCCAATATCCTGGCGATGTCCGGCTATGACATCTTCCGGGAATACTACATCAACGACGCGGGCAACCAGATGAACAACCTGGGAAAATCGGTCTGGTACCGCTATCTCGAACTGCTGGGAAAATCCGTCGAGTTTCCCGGCACCTGCTATCAGGGGGATTACATCCGGGACATTGCCGGAGACATTCTGAAGAAGGACGGCGACCTTTATCTGGCGAAGGATGAAGGAGAGACGATTCGAGCCTTTACCGATTATGCCGCCGGGATCATTCTCGAGGGCATCAAGGAGGATCTGAAAGAATTTGGCATCGTCTTTGATCGGTATTTCAGTGAGCGCGTCCTCTACGTGAATGACGGGGTAGCAAGGTTGCTGGCCGAGCTGGAGGAAAAGGGGTTTATCTACCGCGAAGAGGAAACCCTGTGGTTCAAAACGAAGGATTTCGGGGATGACAAGGACCGGGTCGTGGTCCGCAAAAACGGCGAGCCCACGTACTTTGCCGCAGATATCGCCTACCACAAGAACAAGTACGAGCGGGGATTCGACACGGTCATCGACATCTGGGGGGCGGACCATCACGGTTATATCCCCAGGATGCATGCCGGGATCCAGGCCCTGGGGCACTCCAGGGAAGCCCTGCGCGTCGTTCTGGTGCAGCTGGTCAATCTCCTGCGCGACGGCAAACCGGTGGCGATGTCCACGCGGTCCGGCGAGTTCGTCACGATGAGAGAAGTGGTTGAGGAAGTGGGACGGGATGCCGCCCGGTACAATTTTCTCATGCGCCGGTCGGACAGTCACCTGGACTTCGACCTGGAAGTGGCCAAGAGGCAGTCCAATGAAAACCCGGTCTATTATGTCCAGTACGCCCACGCCCGGATCTGCAGTATCCTGCGGATGGCCCAGGATCGAGGGATCGAAATGCCCGCATCGGGGGAAGTGGATCCGCAACTTTTGAGTATTCCGGAGGAGATCGCCCTGATCAAGGCCCTGATCCGTTTCCCGGAGGTCGTCGAGGGGAGTGCCCGGACGCTGGAGCCTCACCGGATCACCTTTTATCTCAACGACCTTGCCGGGCTGTTTCACAGCTACTACAACAAATACAAGGTGATTTCCGAAGACGAGGCGGTGACAAAGGCAAGGCTTTTTCTCATGAAATGCATCGCCATCGTATTGCGCAATGCGCTGACGCTGCTGGGGGTGTCCGCCCCGGAAAAGATGTAGCTCTCGTTGCGGATTTCCATTCAGACATTTTGGTGAAACATGGCTGCCGACAATATCAAACGTTTTGATTTTCGACTGGGAAAGTGGGGACTTACCCTCTTTGTCTTCGCCATGTCCCTGCTGCTGTTATCGTCTTTTCTGTTCGGGATCAAGGTCGGGAAGGACATGGATGTCAACCCGGAGAAATACTCCTGGGGGATGTTGAATAAGATCGGGGAAACCGCAGGTGAGCCCTGCCCGCGCAAGAGCGGCAAGACCGTCATCGCGGTTCGTGAGGCTGGAAAAGAGAATCTGCCGAGCGAGAAATCCGAATATGATCTCTCCTTTTACGACACGCTGTCGAAAAAGAGCAACAGCCTGAGGAAACAGCCCTCCGGGAATGGGGCCGTCGAGGAGGTTCCCGGGGCGCCGGCCGTTGTTCCGGGGAAGAAGGCGGCCGCTCCGGCAGAAGTGAAAAAAGAGGAAAAGACAGCGCCTCCCGTCCCAAGAAAGGGAGAGGTTTCCCCTCAGCAAAGAACGGAAGAGAAACCCGTCGTCAAGGCCGTTCCCGAAAAGGTTCGGGAGGTAAAAGCCCCCCCGGAGGTAAAGAAGGCCGAACCGAAACCGGAGAAGGCGGTCGCCGCTGAAAAGAAGGCCGAGGGGGCGATAGAGAAAATAATTGCGGCCGACAGGAGCCAGGTCAAAAAGGAAATCAAGCCGGCCACCCAGACCTTCATGGTCCAGGTCGGCTCATACCGGGATAAAGCGAAAGCAGACCAGGTTGCCGCAAAAATGAAGGCCCTGGGCTATGCCCCGAGAGTAGTTCCCATGGAGTTGCCGGGTCAGGGAAAATGGTACCGGCTGACGATCGGCGGCTTTCCGAGCCGGGAAAAGGCGGCCGAAGCCGTAACGAACGCAGCGAAGAGCACGGGCTCCAGGGGATTTATCCGCCCGGAGGGGGAGGCAAAAGCGGCGGTGCCGCCCAGTCCCGTGAAAAAGAAATAGGCGGAAAACTCGTCTTTCATTCCAGTTTCTGGAAGAAACGAAATCGACAGAAGGTAAGGGGAAACGGACCCGGCACTCTGCGGATCAGGAGTGGGGAATTTCTTTATGTTTGAAAACTTAGCGGAAAAACTCGAAGGGGTATTTAAGAGGCTCAAAGGCCGGGGGCGCCTCGATGAGGAAAACGTCAAGGAGGCCCTGAAGGAAATCCGCATGGCCCTGCTGGAGGCGGATGTCAACTTTAAAGTCGTGAAGGATTTTATCGAGGATGTCCGTTCCCGGGCGGTCGGGCAGGATGTCCTGGACAGCATCACGCCCGGTCAGCAGATCGTGAAGATTGTACATGACCGGCTGGTCGAGCTCCTGGGGGGGACGAGCAGCCAGCTGAAATTCGGCCACCGGTTTCCCGCGCCGATCATGCTCGTCGGACTTCAGGGATGCGGGAAGACGACCACGTCCGTAAAGCTGGCCCGTGTCCTCGCCCAAAGCGGCAAGCGGGTCGGCCTGGTCTCCGCCGACGTGTACCGCCCTGCAGCCATGGAGCAGTTGAGGGTGATGGGGGAGAAGATTGGCGCCCCGGTCATCCACGCCGACAGCAGCCAGAGTCCCGTAAAGATCTGCGTTGGGGCCGTTGAGGAGGCGAAGCGGAGGGGCTACGAAGTTCTGATCCTGGACACCGCCGGCCGCCTGCACATCGACACCGAAATGATGGAGGAGCTCAGGCAGATTAAAAGCGCCGTGAATCCTTCGGAGATCCTCTTTGTCGCCGATGCCATGACCGGCCAGGATGCCGTCAATGTCGCCGCTAAATTCAACGAGCTGCTGGGAATCGACGGCGTCATCATGACCAAGATGGACGGTGACGCCCGCGGCGGTGCGGCCCTGTCGCTCAAGGCGGTCATCGGCAAGCCCCTGAAGTATGTGGGGGTGGGGGAAAAAATCGACGCCCTGGAGGTCTTTCACCCGGAGCGCATGGCCTCACGAATCCTGGGGATGGGCGATATTCTCAGCCTTGTTGAAAAAGCCCAGACGGTGGTTGACGAAAAAAAGGCCCGTGAGCTGGAGCAGAGAATCCGGAAAAATGAGTTCACCCTTGAGGATTTCAAGGAGCAGCTGCTGCAGATCAGGAAAATGGGCTCTCTTCAGGACATCCTCGGGATGATCCCCGGCTTCAGCAAAATCAAATCCCTGAAGCAGGCTGCGCCGGACGAGAGGGAGCTGTTCAAGATTGTTGCCATCATAGATTCCATGACCAAAAAGGAGCGCAACAATTATCTGATCATCGATGGACGAAGAAGAAAACGGATCGCCCAAGGCAGTGGCACTTCCGTCCAGGACGTCAATCAGCTTCTGAAAAATTACGCTGAAATCAAGAAGATGATGAAGCGGTTTACCTCCAAGGGCGGCATGAAAGCGCTGCGCCGAGGCAATTTCCGCTTTTAAAAAAGCAAAACCTGTGTTAGAAAATAGTGCATAATCAGTCTAAAATTATATCATCGGGAGGTATTTAGCAAAGAGGATGGCAGTCAAAATAAGATTAGCGCGTATGGGGGCAAAGAAGAAACCGTTTTACAGAATCGTGATATCTGATTCCGAATCCCCCCGTGATGGAAGGTTTCTGGAAATTGTCGGCAATTACGATCCGGGAAAGGATCCTGCCGAAGTGAATATCCAGGAAAGCAGACTCCAGGAGTGGCTTTCCAAGGGAGCAAAACCCACACTGACAGTTTCTCAGCTCCTTCAGAAAAAAGGGATCAAAGTCGGGGCGTAGCAGCCGAAGCTGATCTTTGAATCCTTAAAGGTAAAAAGCGATCCGCCAGGAAGATTCCGTCCCTCGCGGCTTCGATTCGTCTGTAAGAAAGTACGTTGTGCTGGAAGGGGATGCCGTAAAAAGTCGATATCTACAGAAGGTTTTATTGAGGATGATTCCGTGGAGGTTACGACGATGAAAGATTTGATCAAGTACATTGCTCAAGCGTTGGTAGACAACACCGATGCAGTCGAAGTTTCCGAGGTTGTCGGTGAACAGACATCTGTGATCGAACTTCGAGTGGCAAAGGAAGACCTGGGTAAGGTGATCGGCAAACAAGGCAGAACCGCAAAGGCAATGAGAACGATTCTGAGCGCGGCTTCGACCAAGCTGCACAAGCGGGCCGTCCTGGAGATCATAGAGTAACTTTTTAAATGAAGTTCTTTGAAATTGGAAAAATTGTAAAAGTTCATGGTTTGAAGGGTCGCATGAAGGTTAAATCCTATGCCGGCGCAGAGGAAGACCTTGCCTCCCTGCGCGAGGTCCTGATCGGCAAGGGAGACGGCGAACCGTCAACCTATCCGGTAAGAAGAATCGAACCCCGCGTGACCTTTTTCTTCCTGGAGCTTGAAACGGTCAATACTCTCGAGGACGCCCGGAATCTCGTAGGAAGCCGGGTTTTGATCCCGGAGGATGCGCATGCCCAGCTGGCGGCGGACGAGTATTACTGGCGTGATCTGATCGGCCTGAGTGTTCTGACGGAAGAGGGGGCCTGCCTGGGCTCCATCGACAGCATCTTCGCAACGGGTAGCAACGATGTCTACGTCTGCAGCGGCGGGGAGCGGGAAATCCTTCTGCCGGCGATTTCAGAGGTGATTCTGAAGATTGATCTTGAGAAGCAGGAAATGGTCGTGCGGCTGTTGAAAGGGCTTTAGGAAAGAGTCCCGTGATCCGGTTCGATATTCTTTCCACCTTTCCTGAGATGTTTGAATCCCCCTTCGGCTCCAGCCTTCTGAAGAAGGCGCAGGAGAAGGGGCTCGTTCAAATCTGCCTGCACAATATCCGCGACTACACGGAGGACCGCCACCGGATGACGGACGATGCTCCCTACGGCGGCGGCGGCGGAATGTTGATGAAGGTTGAGCCCGTCGATAAAGCCCTCCGGGAGATCGGCGCGGATCGAGAAGCGGTTCCGATCATCCTGTTAACCCCACAGGGGCAGGTCTTCAACCAAGGTGTTGCGGAAGAGCTTTCGGCGCATTCCCGCATCGTCCTTCTCTGCGGGCACTATGAAGGGGTCGATGAAAGGATCCGGACGAAGCTCGCCAATCGGGAAATCTCCATCGGGGATTATGTCTTGACCGGCGGCGAGCTGCCGGCCATGGTCCTCGTGGATGCCGTTTCGCGCCTTGTTCCCGGCGTTCTGGGAAATGCCGAATCGGCGTTGGCGGATTCTCTTTCTATCGGACTTTTGGAATACCCCCAATACACCCGGCCGAGTGAATATCGGGGGTGGGGCGTCCCGGAAGTCCTTCTGTCGGGTCATCACAAGCTGATTACTTCGTGGCGCCGGAAAGAGGCGCTGAAGCGGACCTGGCTGCGCAGGCCGGACCTGATTGAAAAATTGGACCTGACGGAGGAAGACCGGAAGCTTCTCCGTGAAGTGATGCAGAGCGATCCGGAAGGCGGTGACCGTTGACCGGAGAGGCCAAGGCAGGCTATCCGCCTCCCTATTACCTGGTTCTCCTGCATTTCCCCGTTTGCAATAAAAACGGCGATGTGGTAACAACCGCCGTCGCCAACATGGATGTGCATGACATAGCGCGGGCCGCCAGGACATATGGCGTTCAGCGCTATTATATTGTAACGCCGCTGGCGGCTCAGGTCAGGCTGGTGGAGCACATCCTTGCCCACTGGCGGGAAGGCTATGGGGCCGAGTTCAATCCCTCGAGACGGGAAGCCTTTCAGCGGGTCGATGTGAAGACGGTTCTGGACGACGCTCTGGCAGACATGGCCCGCCGGTCGGGAAAAAGGGTCCGCCTCGTGGTTACGGGTGCCGGTCTGTCAAAAAATGCCCTTTCCTGCGAAACGCTCAGGGGCATGATTTTGCGCGAAGAGGATGCCTATGCCCTCGTCTTCGGCACCGGCTGGGGGCTCGCAGCGGAAGTTCTGGACCGCGCCGATTACCGCCTTGCGGCGGTGAAGGGAGTTTCGGACTATAATCACCTTTCCGTGCGCTCCGCCGTCTCCATTGTGCTGGACCGGTTGTGGGGACGATAATATGTGGACGGGAAGGATCAAAAATGATAACAAGGCGCCGGAAAGCGAATCGGGCGCCGGGTCCATCCGGGCAGGGACATTGAAAAAAACAAGGATAAGAATCAAGGAGGAAAGATCCTAATGGAAGTAATCGATATGTTGGAAAGAGAACAGATGCGCGGAGATATTCCCGATTTTCGGCCCGGGGATACGATCCGCGTCTATGTCCGCATTATTGAAGGTCAGAAGCAGCGAATCCAGGCTTTTGAAGGGGTTGTCATCCGCAAAAAGGGCGGTCTGTCAAACGCCAATTTTACGGTAAGAAAGATTTCCTATGGGATCGGTGTGGAGAAAACGTTTCTCATCCATTCCCCCTCGATCGACCGGATCGACGTGGTCACCCGCGGGCGCGTGCGCAGGGCCCGTCTTTATTACCTGAGAGGACTCCAGGGCAAGAAGGCGCGGATTAAAGAGCTGAGGAAAGTCTGATCCTTTTCTAAAACTTGAACATCGGGGATGAACCATTTCGAGCAGGAAGCTTATCAGAACGGCTATCGGGTCATTGCCGGAATTGATGAAGCGGGCAGGGGGCCTCTGGCAGGCCCGGTTGTCGCCGCCGCGGTGATTCTTCCCCGTGGATATTGCCATTCAGAAATCACGGATTCCAAGAAGCTCTCGGCAAAAAAACGGGAGCGGCTTTACGGGGTGATCCAAAAAGAGGCCCTGGCCGTGGGGGTCGGCGTGGTTGAGCCCCACCGGATCGATGAAATCAACATCCTCCGGGCAACCCTCCTGGCCATGGCGGAAGCGGTGGAAGACCTTTTCCTGCCGCCCGATTATCTTCTCGTCGACGGGCTTCACCGCGTTCCTCTCGACATATCCCAGAAGACCATTGTGAAAGGAGACATGCTGAGTGTCTCCATTGCCTCCGCTTCGATCATCGCCAAAGTCTCGCGGGATCAGATCATGGAAATTTATCACCGGCAGTTTCCCCAGTACAACTTCCTGAAAAACAAGGGCTACGGGACGAAGGAGCATCGAGCGGCCATCCTTGCCCACGGCCCCTGCAAAATCCACCGGAGATCGTTCAAAACAACCCCTCCAAAATCCCCCATCCTGCAGACCGCCGATCTTTTTGACTGATGCGGCCATGGGGAATCTTTCAACGGGAAAAATCGGCGAAGACATGGCGGCGGCCTACCTGGAGGCAGCCGGATACCGCATCGTGGAGCGGAATTACCGCTGCCCCCTCGGTGAGATCGACCTGATCGCGCAGGAGGGCGATACCCTCGTGTTCGTGGAGGTAAAAAGCCGGCGTTCCGAAAATTACGGCCTGCCCCAGCTCGCCGTCGGTCCCGGAAAGCAGCGGCGGATCTCCAAGATCTCCCTTTACTACCTCCAGAGCCGTCGCCTGGATCCCGCCGGCGTGCGCTTTGATGTGGTCGCCATCCTCCTGCGGCCGGGAAAAACCTCCATCGAACTCATCAAGGACGCCTTCGAACTGGCCTACGGGCGATAGCCGTTTCCAGGGGGAGGGCTTTTGACGTGTGCCGGGGCAGGTTCGCGGCTCATGTTATCAGACGCTTGTGCATGGCGGCGACGGCAAGGGGGAAAAAGACGGCGCAGAACAGGGAAAGATAGAGGAGCCCCCAGAGCAGGGAGGCGTCCAATCGGCCGGCCCCGAGGGAGCGGGTCATGTCGACCAGGTGGGTCAGGGGAAGCGTGTAGGCCAGAAGGCGGGCCCACGAGGGCAGGGCCTCCAGGGGGAAAAATGTACCGCTGAAGAGGTACATGGGGGTAATGAACAGAAAGATCGGGAGATTGAAGAGGTCGATGGTTTTGACCTTCCCCGTGAAAACCATGCCCAGCGATCCGAAGGCGATGCCGCCGAGAAAGGAGAGGGGAAGGATCAGCAGGGCGGAAGGGTAGCTGACCAGGCCGAAGAGGCTGATGACGGAAAGCATGATGAGGGTGGCCAGAAAGGATTTCGTAGCCCCCCAGAAAATTTCTCCGGTGATGATCTCGTCAAGGGTAAGCGGGGTCGCCATCATGGCGTCGAAGGTTTTCTGGTAGTACATTCGGACAAAGGAACTGTACGTATTCTCGAAGAATGCGTTGTTCATGATGTTGATGGCCAGAAGCGCCGGGGCGATGAACTGGACATAGGTCACCTGCGAGCCGCCGTAGTCGATTCTGCCGACGAGGCTGCTGAGGCCCACTCCAAAGGCGAGGAGGTAAAAAAGTGGCTCCAGCAGGGGAGGGAGAAAACTCACCTTCCAATTCTGTCGGTTGACCACGAGGTTCCGATACCACACTTTCCAGAAGCGCCGGGTGATGTTGTAGGTTCTCATGGGCTTATTCCCGAAGCTCTCTGCCCGTCAGCTTCAGGAAGACATCCTCCAGGGTGGCCATGCGCAGAATGCAGCCGTCGTGGCTGCAGCGGGAAGAGATTTCGTGATAGAGCGTATCCCGGTTTTCCCCGTAGATCATCACGCGATGCCCGAGATTTTCGTACGCCAAACCCTTTTCTGCCACGAAATCCAGAAGCGCGGGCTTCGGTTCGGCCACTTCAATCACGTCATGCCCGACGCAGGTCCTGATCAAATCCGAAGGGATTCCCTCCACGAGGATGCGCCCCCTGTCCATGATCATCAGGCGGTCGCACAGCCGTGAGGCCTCGTCCATGTAGTGGGTGGTGAGGAGAATGGTCAGCCCCCCTTTCTTCAGCTCCTCCAGCTGCTGCCAGACGGAGTGCCGCGACTGGGGATCGAGGCCCGTTGTGGGCTCATCGAGAATCAGAAGGTCGGGGTCGTTGATCAAGGCCCGCGCAAGGACCAGGCGGCGCATCATCCCTCCGGAAAGCTCCATCACCTTGTCATCCCGCCGTTCTTCAGCGCGACAAAGGAGAGAAGCTTCTCGGCCCTCTCCCGGGCAAGCGGCCGGGGCAGATTGAAATAGCCGGCGAAGATCTCCATGTTCTGAAAAACCGTCAGATCGGGGTCCAGGTTGTTCTCCTGCTGGCAGACGCCGATCCGGGCTTTGATGGAGCGCAGATGGTCCTGCATATCCATCCCGAAAATCCGCAGCGTGCCCCCGGTCATGGGGGAAAAGCCGTAGAGCATGCGGATGGCCGTTGTCTTGCCGGCTCCATTGGGACCCAGGATGCCGAAGCATTGCCCGGCCGAAACGGCAAAGGACACATCGTCCACAGCGGTGAAGGAGCCATAGCTCTTTCGCAGATGGAGCGCCTCGAGAATCGGCGGGGAAGGGGAATCGGTCCGGGTATCCATACTCACAATAAAATCACTGGTGGAAGGTTGATCGGATATGCTTGAAATATACCGCAACGGAGGAAAACAGGGAAGGCAAAGATGCAAAGGTCGTCTTTTTAAAGGGATACCAGGCCTTCACGAATGGCGTACTTGATCAATTCCGCCGACCGGCTTATGTTCAGCTTCTGGGCGATGTTCCGTCGATGAGTCTCCACGGTCTTCACGCTGACAAAAAGATGGGAGGCAATTTCCTTGGCGGTCATCCCCTCCGCCATGAGCTGCAGCATCTCGCGCTCCCGCGCCGTCAAAGAGGGGGCGCTGTCCTGGGCCGCATCCGGGGAGTTGGATCTGGTGATGTAGCTTTTAACGACGATGTCTGAAATCATCGGGCTCAGGTAGGTGTGGTCGGAGACGACGGTTTTGATGGCCTTGGCGAGCTCTTCAAAGGCGCAGTCCTTCAAGAGGTATCCGGAAGCGCCGGAGGAAAGCATGCCCGAAACAAACCGCCGGTCCGAGTGCATGGACAGAGCAATGACCTTGACTCCGGGGATGCTGTTCACGATTTCCCTGGTGGCATCGATGCCGTTGAGATCCGGCATGGAAATGTCCATGATCACGACGCTGGGCTTGAGCTCTTTCGCCAGTTTGATGGTTTCCCTGCCGTTTTCAGCCTCTGCAATGACCTTCATCCCGTGTTGGGATTCAATGAGCGTTTTAAGTCCGTCCCGGATGATTTTGTGATCATCGGCGAGTATGACGGTGATTGCCATGTTGTGCTCTCCCTTTAACGACCCTCTTTTGTCCCATGGGGCGCAATGAGGGTAAAATGCGTTCCTTCCCCCCGATTGGACCGGATCTGAAGCTGGCCGCCGAGATTCTTCAGCCGTTCATAAATGCTGAAAAGGCCGAATCCTCCCCGCCAGTCCAGGGGGGTTCCGATTTTTGATACTTCGAATCCGGCGCCGTGGTCGATAACCTCAATTTTAATCTGCTTGCGGTTCGTTCTAAGGATGAGTTCCGCTTCTTCCACCCCGGCATGCTTGACAACGTTCATGAGAAGTTCCCTTGTCGCCTGCAGGAGAAAGATTTGAAGGTCCTCATCAATGGATACGGAATGATCTTTTCCTTTGTAGATAATCCTGAGGTTATGTTGTTCTTCAAAGTACTGCATTAACCATTCCAACGCCGCGTTCAAACCCAGTTCATAAAATACCGGGGGGCTTAACTTGGTCATCAGGGAACGGGTTTCCTTGATGGCCTGCTTGACGAACCCCTGTATCTCTTCAAGTGCTTCGGCGAAGCCGCTGTAGGAAGCCAGGGCATGAAGCATTTCCAGCTTGATCCGCGTGATCGCCAGGGTCTGGCCGATGTGATCGTGAAGCTCCGTGGCGATCCGGCGCCGTTCACGCTCTTCCGTGGTGATCAGGGCCGATGTCAGTGCCCGGAGCTGCTCATGGTCGGAGCAGATATTCTTCTGCGTCTCCCGGTGCTCCGCGATTTTTCTCCGCAGCGCCTTGTTGATGCTGGCCAGTTCAGCCGTCCGCTGGGCGACATTCTTCTTCAACTCCTGCTGCAGGGTCTCTTCCGTCTGCTTCTGCCCGCGAAGATCGGTGAGAACGGAGAGAAGAAGAGGGACATTCCCGGTTGACGTTTCATAGAAGGCCGTATCGAGACGGATCGGGAAAACCGATGCCGCCCTGGGAATCTTTAGCAGGATTTCGATGCTCTGATTCGTTTTATCTGCAACGCCGGCTGTTAAATGCGTCAAAAAATTGTTCTGAGAGTCCCTGGAGACGAAGCGGAGGAAGGACTGTCCCGGGAGAAGGTTTTTGTCCCCTTTGCCCAGCAGGGCCGCACCCGCCGGGTTGATCTGCACGATGCGCGCCGTCTCATCAATGAGCATGCACCCGATGGGCATGCAATCAAAAAAATTTTCCGGCACCGGTATGGCGGGGTTCTCTTTGGCGGATAATTGCGCGGCGGATCCGCTGAACGGCTCAAG
>JAVETB010000068.1:0-14649 GCA_034006265.1 Syntrophus sp. (in: bacteria)
ACACGGGGGATGTCCTGGCCGTGGCGGGGGGGGTGGATTTTTCTTCAAGCCCCTATAACCGGGCCTTTTACGCCAAGCGTCAGCCCGGCTCCGTGATCAAGCCCCTGCTGTATGCCGCCGCCCTGGAAAAGAGGTATACGGCCAGCAGCATCTGGAACGACGCCCCGGTCACCTACACCTGGGGAACGAACGAAAGCTGGACCCCCAAGAACTACGGAAATGAGCATTATGGAGAGATCCCCCTGCGGAAGGCCCTGGCCTATTCAGACAATGTAATCGCCGTAAGGCTTCTCGAAACCATCGGCATCCCTTATTTTGTCGAGTTTGCCGGAAAGATGGGGCTTCCGCTGCGCTCACACAACCTATCACTGGCCCTGGGGACGGAGGAGGTTACCCTGACCGATCTCGTGGAGGCTTACACACCGCTGGCCAGCGGCGGTTCCCGGGCCGAGGCGCGGACCATCATCCGGATCTATGATCGCTATTCTAAGACCTGGACGGAAAATCCGCCCATCGTCACCCCGGTGCTCTCCCCCGCCACCGCCTTCGTCACAACCTCGATGATGAAAGATGTCCTGACTTACGGAACAGCCAAAACCCTGAAGAATTTTTACCGGGAGCGTCCGTCAGCCGGAAAAACCGGCACCACCGACAACTTTCAGGATGCCTGGTTTGTCGGCTATACGCCCCAGGTCATCACCGGAATCTGGCTGGGCCATGACAAACCGAAATCCGGCGGAGCGGGCTTTACCGGAGGGTCTGTCTGTGCTCCAATCTGGGAAAGATTCATGCGCTCGGCCCTGGCCTCCAAACCGGTAGTGGATTTCCAAAGGCCGGAGTCGGTTGTTTCCGTATCCATCGACCCGGCTACGGGCTTCCAGGCCATGCCGGACTGCCCGGAAGCGAGAGAGGAATTTTATATCGCCGGCACAGAACCAACCACGTACTGTCCCCAGCACGGCGGCGAGACCCCGGCCCCTGCCGATCCCGCAACTCCGCTGCCTGGCGTGGAAGGATCGCAGTCCGCCGATCCGTTGCCGAAGGATGAAGGATCGCAGTCCGCCGATCCCCATGAAGATTCCTGATCCGGATTTTTTGAACGATGAAGATTCTCCACACCTCCGACTGGCACATCGGGCGCACTCTTTACGGCCGCAAGCGATATGATGAGCACGAGGCATTTCTGAACTGGCTGGCCGGCGTGATCGAGGCCGAAGATATCAACGCCCTCCTTGTTTGCGGGGATGTGTTCGACAACAGCACGCCGAGCAACCGCGCGCAGGAGCTGTATTACCGGTTTCTCTGCCGTGCGGCTTCCACCGGCCGCTCCGTGGTCATCACCGCCGGCAATCACGACTCCCCCTCCTTTCTGAACGCCCCGAAAGAGCTCCTGAAATTTCTCAACATTCACGTGGTCGGACATGCCCCTGGTAAGCCGGAGCAGGAGCTGATCGTTCTGCCCGGACGGAATCGCAGCCCGGCCATGATTGTCTGCGCCGTTCCCTATCTCAGGGACCACGATCTCCGCACCTCCGAAGCGGGGGAGAGCACCGGGGACAAGGAGCGGAAAATCCTCGAAGGCATTCGGAGGCATTACCGCCTGGTCTGCGAGGCGGCGGAGCGCAGGCGGGCCGAACTGGGAAAGCCGGTTCCGATTGTGGCGACGGGCCATCTCTTCGCGGCAGGCGGTCAGACGGTTGACGGCGACGGTGTTCGCGAGCTTTATATCGGATCCCTCGCCCAGGTCGGCAAGGATGTTTTTCCCGAATGCCTCGATTACCTGGCCCTGGGCCATCTTCACATCCCTCAGAAGGTGAGCGGCTCCGATCGGATCCGCTATTCCGGTTCGCCTTTGCCCATCGGGTTCGGGGAATCGGATCAGTTGAAAAGCGTCACCCTGGTAGATTTTTCCGGTGGTACGCCTGCCGTGTCTACGCTTCCCGTACCCCGGTTTCAGGAATTGAAGACCCTGCGCGGGGACTGGCGCACCCTGGCCCGGGAAATCGGCGAATTGAAAGCCCGTGAAAGCCGGGCTTGGCTGGAGGTCGTCTATGAAGGGTCTGAGATCGCTTCATCTCTGCGGGCGAAGTTGGATGAAGCCGTCGCGGGAACAGCCATGGAAATCCTCAGGGTCAAAAACACCAGGGTGATGGAAAGGGCCCTCGGAGGGGAGAACCGTGAGGAAAGCCTCGATGACCTCGATGTAACGGATGTGTTCAAGCGCTGCCTCGACGCCCATGAAATCCCCAGGGAGCAGCGCCTGGTTTTGATGGAAGCCTACAATGAGATTCTGGTCTCCCTGCATGAGGCAGACCCGCAGGCGGAATAGAAGGATCAAAGATGAGAATACTCAGTGTAAGGTTCAAAAATCTGAACTCTCTCTCCGGTGAGTGGGAGATTGATTTTACCCACCCGGACTACCTCTCTGACGGCCTTTTCGCCATTACCGGTCCAACCGGAGCGGGGAAGACCACGCTCCTGGATGCCATCTGCCTCGGCCTCTACGGCCGGACTCCTCGCCTGGACAGGGTCACCAGGGGCACCAACGAAATCATGTCGCGCCAGGCCGGAGAATGCTCTGCCGAGGTCCTGTTCGAAACGCAGAATGGGCGCTACCGCTGTTTCTGGAGCCAGCACCGGGCCCGAAGAAGGCCCGACGGAGAGCTGCAGCTTGCGCGCCATGAAATCAGCGATGCGGATTCCGGAAAGGTTCTGGAATCGAAGATGACCTCCGTGGGCGAGCTGATCGAAAAGGTCACGGGAATGGATTACGAGCGTTTTACCCGGTCCATGCTCCTCGCCCAGGGGGAATTTACGGCCTTTCTCCAGGCCTCTGCCGACAGGCGGGCGCCCATCCTGGAACAGATCACCGGCACGGAAATCTACAGCCGGATCTCCGAAAAAGTGTACGAGCGCCACTCGAAGGAGCGTGCCACACTGGAGCTGCTTCAGTCCGAACTCCAGGGAATCCGGGTCTTGCGGATCGAGGAAAAAAGGGAGCTGCAGAGCTCATTGCGGGAAAAACAGGAGCGGGAGAAGGAGCTTGCCGCAAAGGCGGTTGAAATGCGCAAGGCCCTGATCTGGCTGGAAGGAATCAGAAGCCTTGAAAAAGAACGGGGCGAACTGGATCAGAAGCAGGGGCTTTTTGTTCAACGCCGTGCGGAATTCGAACCGGCGGCAAGGAAGCTGGAACAAGCCCGGAAGGCCCTGATCCTGGAAGGGGACTATCGCGGAGTCCTTGCCCTGCGCAGTCAACAGGAGATAGAGCATAGAGATCTGGCCGAAGCGATTGCCATGATGCCGCAGAAGGAAAAAGCCCGCAACACTGCGCTGGATGCCAACCGGGCCGCTGAAGCCGCATTGGTCAAGGCGCGGGCCAGGCAGATGGCGGAAGCGGGGGTCATTAAAAAGGCGCGGGAGCTGGATACCCGGATTCGCGAGCAGAAAAGGCAGCTCGATGAGCAGGGCAAGGCGCTGGAGGACATGGAACAGCAGAAGAGGAAGTTCATGTCTGCCATCGAATCGGCGGAGCGGGGCAGAAAAAGCCGTCACGCAGACCTGGAGAGCATCCAAAACGCTCAGGAAAAAACCCTCTCCGACGCCGCTTTACTGACGGACCTTTCCGCCATCGCCCGCTCGTTCGAGTACCTCCGGAATATCGAGTCCAGACATTCCCTTCTCAGGGAATCGGCCATCGCGGCATCTGGGAAGAGAGCGACGCTCCTGGTGGAATACGAAGCATGCGAGGGCGAATACGGAAGACAGCAAGAAGATTATGAGAAAGGGCAGGAGGAAGCCTCCCTGCTGTCGCGGGAGATTCTCGATCTTCTTCAGGGACGGGAGATGGCCCAGTGGCGGGAAGACAGGGACGCCCTCAGAAACCGGGAACGTCTACTGGCCTCGTCCCTGGAAAGAATCGACGGGATCAGAAAAGCGGACTCGGCCCTGAAAGCCCTGTCCAAGGCCCTTGAAGCCGCAAAAGACGCCCTGACCTTCCTGGAAGGAGAGATCGAACCGGCTGTGGGAAAAAAGAGGTTCCTGGAGGCGGAAATTGAAAATCTGGAGATCCGGGCAGCTCTTCTGGCGCGCATCCGTGATCTGGAGGAAGACAGGAAAAGACTGGAGGACGGCAAACCCTGCCCCCTGTGCGGCGCCACGGAACACCCCTACGCACGGGGCAATGTTCCGCAGCTGAACGAAACGGAAGCCGAACTGAAGAGCAAGAGGAAGAAACTCAAAGGGGCGCTGGAAAAACTCAGGAAGCTGGAAACCCGCCGGGCGGGGACAGAAGCGGAAATGTTCCATGCCGGAAAGGAACTGGAGGAAAGGACGGCCCTCCGCGAAGGGGATGAAGAACTGTGCCTGCAGATCCTGCGGGCTCTGGACATCGAGGCTTCCCCGGAGAGGCGGGCCGGAAGAGTTTCCGAAGAACTGGAGCAGACAAAGCTCAAGATTGCCGAAATTTCCCGCATCATTTCTAGCGCCGAGGAAAAGAGTAGAACGGAAAAAGCGGCACAAGACAGACTGCAGGAAAAAAGACTGGCCCTGGAAACATCCGGGAAGGCCCTCCAGGATTGCCGCCATCGGCGGGAGACCGCCGCTCTGGAATATGAGCGGCTCGCCAGGGAACGCGCCGCCCTTGCGGAGGAGGCCGACAAGGCACGCGCCGCCGCGCTCAAGGACGTCGAACCCTTCGGCATAGAAGAGATTCAATCCGTCAATCTGGACATCATCCTGAATTCTCTGAAGGAGCGCCGGGATGCCTGGCAGGCGAGGCAGGAGCGGAAGGGAACCCTGGAAAGGGAGATCGCCGAACTGCTGGCCGGGATCGACACGAACCGGGCCCTGCTGGCCAGCCTCGAACAGGACCTGGCGGCAAGGAGCAAAAAGCGGCGGGAGCAGAGCAGTGAGCACGACAAGCTGGTTGCCGGCCGCCGGGAAATCTTTGGCGAGCAGGACCCGGACAGGGCGGAGAAGGAACTCGCCGCTGCCGTGGAATCGGCCGGCAGAGCGCTGGAGCAGGCACGGGAAAGGCAGGGCGGAATGGAAAAGGAAATCGGCGCGCTGCAGGAAACGATTTCTCGGCTGACCACCGGCACTGAGCTGCGAAGCAGGGAACTGGCCGAGGCGGAACAGGGGTTCGCGGAGCGGATTTCAGCGGCGGGCTTCGAAACGGAGGCGCAATACCTTGCCGCGAGGCTGCCGGAAGAAGAACGGGAGATGCTGGGCCGCAGGGAAAACGCCCTGATTCTCGAAGGGGCCCAGCTGGAGGCCAGGCGAAGGGACAGGCTGGAGGCCCTCACCTCCGAGCACCGGAAGAACCTCACCGATCAGCCGCTCGAAACCCTCCAGGAAAGCCTCAATGCCTGTGAGGCGGACCTGAAGCAGGTCGGCCTTGAGACCGGCGGGATCCTGAAGATGATGAGCGAAGACGAGAAAATGATGGAAAAACAGCAAGAACGCATCGGGAAGCTTGAAGCCCAGAAGCGTGAATGCGTCCGCTGGAATGATCTCCGTGAGCTCATCGGCTCAGCGGACGGGAAAAAGTTCCGCAACTTTGCCCAGGGCCTGACCTTCGAGATTATGACAAAACACGCCAACCGGCAGCTCCGGAAGATGACGGACCGCTATCTGCTGATCCGGGATGCGTTTCAGCCCCTGGAGTTAAATGTCATCGACAATTATCAGGCCGGAGAGATCCGCTCCACGAAGAATCTCTCCGGCGGTGAAAGCTTTCTCGTGAGCCTGTCCCTGGCCCTTGGCCTCTCTTCGATGGCCAGCCGGAATGTACGGGTCGATTCGCTCTTCCTCGATGAGGGCTTTGGAACCCTTGACGAAGACACCCTGGAAACGGCTCTGGAAACCCTGGCCGGGCTGCGGCAGGACGGCAAGCTGATCGGCCTCATCTCCCATGTCTCGGCGTTGAAGGAGCGCATCAGCACGCAGATCCAGGTCATCCCCGGGACAGGGGGCCGCAGCACCCTGATCGGTCCCGGATGCCGAAGAATCTGACGCCGGCCGCCCGCGATCCTCTGGAGGGAAGCCTTGAAGGGAAGAGGCTGAAGTCTGTCCCAGCGTTCCTTTCAGAAAATCGAGTTCCTTTTCCAGGAACCCCCCTCATGGTCGTCAGGGAACAGGGCAGGAAGACGTTATATCCCCAGATTGGCAAGCATGGAACAGATTCGATTGACCACACCGGCCAGCGTCGGATGTGAAGTTTCGAATCCCTCAACGGATGCGGCCAGGCCGTCGATCGACAGTTGAAGAAGCACCGGATTCTTCTCCTGCCGGGTGGCCTCGCGGGTCGATACCGCGGCAAATCCCGTGATGCTTTCCGCATGCTCCGTGTGCGTCTTGGAAAGCTCCTCGATTTCAGTCTTCAAGGTCGAGACGAGATCCAGCAATTCGGATCGGTTCTCGTCAGTCACCGACGTCACCTTTTTCAATCTCTCTTCAATCGAGCCCAGAGTCTTCTGTATCATGGAAGCCCCCTTTATGATTCGTCATTAAAATCCGGCGGTTCAACCGCAGAACAAACCGGGTGCAGCTTGGAGGTTTCGGAATACTGATACTATAAAGCAACGGGAACTTGGCTGTCAAAGAAAAAGCGGCTGCAAAAGCACCGCAGTCCATGATAAGGAATACACCGGCGCTCCGATGCCGATGCATTCCGGAAATGTTCCCGGGGGCGGCCATTATTTATCTTCGAGCCTGCCTTTTATCCCCTCCCCTGTCATGAGGAGCCCTCTGCCTGTCCTTCTGTGCGGGCTGGTGATGAAGGCCGGGACTTACCTGCCGATGGGGCGGCTGGCCACGATGGAATTGAGCATGAGGCGAGTGCCCCCCGCTTCCCGGACGCCGCTGGGAAACGTGGTCCCGGTGGTCCTTCCGGGAGGAAGGCTGGAACTTCATGCCCCTGACCCCCCAGTTGTTTTCCTTTTCCCAATGCTTGTTCTTTTTCCAGGTCTTCCAGTTGTGCGGAAGCTGGCCCGGGGAGACGTGCCGGTAATCCCACGGGTGGCCCTTCCAATGGCGCGCCCTGTAGTCGCTCCTCCAACCCGTGGGGATGCGTGAATGAAAGGCGGGAACACCATGGTAGGAAGACCAGCCGGAATGATACTGCCTTGAACGATACCAGCGTCCTTCCCACGGGCGCCACCACCAGCCGCCGTAGAAGAAGATGTCCTCGGGTACGTCAGGCAGAGCGTAAACATAAGTTCCGGGAATCACCACCGCCGCCGGCGGTGCGGAAAACACGACAGGCGGGGGAAGGGGGATACTGACATGGATGTCCACGCCGGCCATCGCCGGCAGGGGAAGAACCGCGGCCAGCATCCAGAGGATGGATCCAACAACAATTTTTTTCATCTGTTCGACTCCTTTCTTTCCATTTTTTATCGCGTTGACGCTGAGATCTCCGACGTCATCCTTTCCTGGACGAAAGCCGCTTCACCTGGTCCGTTCCAGCTGTCCCGGAGGGGATGGTCTGTTTTGCCTGCTTCAGGGCATTTCCCGTGCCAGCCCGCAGTGCAGCAAACTTAACGAAGAAAGACGGGGTTTTACGGAACAAAGCTCACGCCGGGCACCTGAAATCGCTTCGGTTGGAGAAATGATTCTGAATAGAAAATACTCATCTTCGGTATCCAGATGGATACGAATTATCCGCCTGAGATGATGGGGAGGGAATGTTTTGCGGGCCTGAAGCAGAAAATACGAAAACCAGGAGCTGCACGATCCCGATCTATCGATGCCATTCGGAAAAAAGTTTTCTGTCGCTAACGATCAGTCGGAGTGCGCCTTTGTGCACAGCCACAGGATGCGTGTCCTTTCTTCCGGCTTGAAGACGGAGCGGGAGAGACGCCCCAGCTCCTCCACGGACGCAAAAAGGCCGCTGTCAAAAAAACTCCTGTATGTGTCGTACGTCCCTCCGGGATGCGCCTCAAAGACAACGTATCTGCCGATGTTGCGTTCAGCGATCCGGGTCAGTCGTGCCGGTTCAGAGAGATGGGCAAAAATGGAAAACATGAATCCGACGTCGAAGCGTTCGTCGTCCCCGAGAAGATCCCTGTCGATGTTGAATTGCCGGAATTGAACCTCGGGATAAGTCCCTTCAAACATGGAAAAGCGGCTGGCAAGATCGACCATGCTGCTTGAAATCTCAAGGCCCAGCACAGACAAAGCGCCGAATGAGCGGGCCAGAATGCTGCTCATCCCGAAATTGCTGGCGATGTCCAGTATCCGCGCCCCCTCCAGCACCTGCGGCGGTATCATGGCGAGGCGCTCCGCCGTATCCTGCCGGCGTCCGGAAACAGCAATCCGCCGCCGGAAATAGATGCTCTGATAGGGGCGGTTGTTGTGCCTGGTACCATAGAATTCCGTAAAAGGCGAAAATTTCATGAAGGCCAGTTCGAAGGGCCACCGCTCGATGGGAATTTCCAGCCCGAGAGCCAGCGCCGCGGCAATGCGATGATTTCCATCGACGACGAAATACTCTCCCTCGGGGAGGATCTGCGTCACCACGACCGGCGCAACCTTCTGCGGGTTCTGCCGAATCCCGTTCAGTTCCTTTCTGAATTCCGCCAGGCTCGGCTCGGACGGGGCGCTGTCGCTCGACTGCGAAGCAGCGGCCAGATAGGCTTCATAAAGGGCTGATGCCGCCTCGATTTCCCCGGCGTTCCCGGCAGCCAGGGCACAGGCGAGGCGGTAATGCGGGGTATCGCCCGCCTTGATGTCCGTCCGGCCGATATTTTTGAAGAAAAATTCCGCGGTAGCCTTTTTGAACGGATAGAAACGAAGATCGGAATATCCTTCCAGAGGAAGGACAACAGGCCTGGACTCACGGGATCTGCGCAGAGCCAGTTCACGTGAACGCCTGACCTGCGTGAGCAGGGCGATGGGTTTGGACTCCCAGAACTGCCGGTTGATTTTTTTCTTGATGCGCTTGATTTTTTTCTTCAGTGTTTTCATGGATTCATCCAGGATTGACATCCCCGGGCTGTACCGCCTGATGATTGCCCAGGTCTCTTTTTCTTAGCCGCTGCTGATCGGCCTTCCCAAGGATGCCTCGGATTCACGGAAAACGTGGTTCCGTTACAGCCAAGGCCTGTTGCCTGTCAGGCCCTGAAGTGCAGTCCGTCCAACCCGGCCCGAAGCTGTTCGATGGACGTCTGCAGAGGCCCTTTGTTCTCCAACCTGATGAGCGCGACTCCGCGCTTCTGCATCTCTTCTTCCGCCAACTCCTGATAGGTCTGGCAGATCTCGAGAGACGCCATCACGCCCTGATCGCTCAAGCCGCGCAGTCGGCGCGGGAAGCTGCGCTGCTGCATTCTCGCCAGGCAGACTTCGGGCAGAACCCGCACAGAGATCAGGACCTCGGGAAGGGGGGTGAGCCCGAGATAATCCCGAAAATCATTCTCCCGCGTTTCAGCGCTGCGGTAGCCCAAAAGGGCGATTCCCCGCTGGATCAATCCGGGATCCGTCAGGATGGCTTCGCTGCCACCCATCACCTCCTGGACGATTTGAAAAAAGGCAAAGCTGTCGAGGTAACGCCCCAGAACGAGCTCCCGCTCCCAGGAAGGAAAGCCGCGCCTGATGAGAACATTCAGGATCAGCGCCATCAGTTCCATGTGCGAATCCAGGAAGGATCTCAAAAGAGCGGCTTCAAGCCCTTTCGATCCCAAAAACGCGACGCCGAGACGATCCCGCAGAGGGCTCCACAAACTGCGCAGGCTCCCGCTCCATCGCAGCGGTTCATTCCTGCTCAGGTACAGTGAGAGGAGCCGCCGCTCCGGCCGCCCGTTCTGCCGGTGAAACACCCTCACGCCAAGCCCTTCCAGGTGCTCCACGGCCGCTTTGTAAAACATGGACTTTCCCGATCCAGGAAGACCGATGATTTCGATATAGATACCCATTCAGTTCTTTTTCAGCATTCCTAAAGGTTCCTCCCCGCCGCTAAAGACGGGCTGATTCAACATGCCCCTATTCACCGCGCATTGCAGCAGCGGCGGCGGGGTTGGTCAAGGGGGAATTCCTTGTGCTTCCTGAAGGCAGGTCGGATCAGCCCAGGCTTCCGGCCTGCCTTCTCCGGGAAGGCCGCATCTGCCGATCACACACATATCGCCGGAACCCTGGACAACGGATTCCGTGTTGAACAGCTTCCTTACGGAAAAGGTGCGTTGAGGTGACGAGAAAACCTTGAATTGTTTCGGAAATTTATTCATAACACGCTGAAACGGTTGCTATTTAGGACAGTTATAAAAAAATGTCAACATAAATTCACCAAGGCCTTATCCCCGGCTGGCCACCGGCTTCACAAGCCCCGCTCGGGAAACAGGCTCCAAGACATTTTCTTGACTTGCAGAAGGTATTTGTCCTAAGGTCAGCGCAATCATTTTATATTATTTCAGGAAAGTATCCAACCGGGCAAAGCATGCTGTCGGTCGCCATTATCACAAAAAACGAAGAAAACAACATCGCCCGCTGCATCGAGAGCGTTCGGGACATTGCCGATGAGGTCATCGTAGTGGACTCCGGCTCCAGCGACCGGACGGTCGAAATCGCCTCCAGCCTCGGGGCGAAGGTAACCCATCAGGATTGGCTGGGCTTCGCCCGGCAGAAAAATTTCGCAGCCGCTCTCGCTGAAATGGACTACGTTCTGATGCTCGATGCCGACGAGGAAGTCTCCGCAACGCTGAGCCGGTCCATCCTGGAGGCCCTGCGGGAAAAGCGCTTCGACGGATGGGAGCTCAACAGGAAAACCTATTACCTGGGAAATTTCCTGAACCATGTCTGGCACCCCGAATGGCGCCTCCGCCTCTACCGGAAGGGGAAGGGGGAATTTCAGGGGGAGATCCACGAAAAAGTCGTCTGCGAAGGCAACATCGGCAGGCTCCAGGGCGATCTCCATCATTACTCCTACAAGAGTCTGAAGGATCAGATGCTTCGGCTTGTCCGCTATGCGGAACAATCGGCGAAACTCATGCAGAAGGACGGGAAGCGGTTCCGGTTTGTCAACCTGTTCTTCAACCCCTGCTGGGCCTTCCTCAAGGTCTTGATCCGGGGGGGAATCCGGGACGGATATCGCAGTTTCCTCATTGCCGCCTTCGAGGGCATCTACACCTTTTTGAAATACGCCTTTCTCCTTGAGGAAGAATTGAGGAAAAAGCAGGGAAAGCGCCTCTGGCAATGAAGATCGCCCTGATTCGAGAAAAATACACCGATTTCGGCGGGGCGGAACGCTATGTCGCCTCACTCGCTGAAAACCTTGCCCTGCGGGGACATGAGATCGAAATTTTCGCCGGCACATGGAAAACACGAAGCGGTGAAGGGCCTTCGGATGCGCTCGCCTTCCGGCCGGTTCTGCGCCGAGTGCCGGTTGTCAAAGGCCCCTCCTTCCTGCAGATCCTCAGCTTCGCCTTCAGCGTTCGAAAGATGCTTCAAGGGGGCGACTACGACATCATCCACAGCTTCGAGCGGACCCTGTATCAGGACATTTACCGGGCCGGTGACGGCTGCCACAGGGAATGGCTCATTCAGCGCCGGAAAATCGATCCGCCCGGCAAGGGCCTTCTGCACCGGATCAACCCGCTGCACCGGACCCTGCTGTGGATTGAAAAGCAGATCTTCAGCGAAAAGGGCTGCAGGGCCATCGTGGCCAATTCCCGGAGGGGAAAAAACGAGATCATGACTCACTACGGCGTCCCGGACAACAAGATTTCCGTCATTTACAGCCCCGTCGAGAGAATGCGCTTTTCCTGCGGCAAAAAGCAGGAAAGCAGGGAAAAGCTTCTTTCGCAATTCGGCCTGAAACCGGAAAGCGCCCTTCTGCTCTTTGTCGGCTCCGGTTTTCAGCGAAAGGGGTTGGCGGCAGCCCTGAAGGCCCTGGCCCTTCTTCCCTCCACGGCACACCTCATAGCCGTGGGAAAGGACCGGCTTGCCCCCTACAGGCGCCTGGCAGAAAGCCTGGGAGTCGAAAACTCCGTTTCCTTCACGGGACCCATTTCCGACGTGGCTCCGTATTACCAGGGGGCCGATCTCTTCATCTTCCCCACAATCTATGAACCATTCAGCAATGTGTGCATCGAAGCCATGGCAGCAGGCCTGCCCGTCGTCACTTCCCGGATCAACGGGGCTTCCGAGATGATTATCGAGGGGGAAAACGGTCATGTCATCGAAGATCCTCTCGACCCGTCGGAAATCGCGGCAAAGATCCGCTCGGGGCTGGAGATCGCCGGAAGCCGCGTTGCCGATGCCAACCAATCGATTCTGGAGCGGCTTACCTGGAAACATCATCTTGACCAGGTCCTGGATTTATACGAGACCGTGCGGAGCGAAAAAGGAGCGGACCGGAGGAGAATCTCGCCATGACCGACGGTTCTCCCCGCATACTTGTCATTAAATTGCGCTATCTGGGTGACGTCCTGCTCACCACTCCGGTCTTTGACGCCCTGAGATCCCTGTTTCCCAATGCCTTCATCGCAGCGGTCGTCAACAAGGGGACGGAAGACATGCTGACGGAAAATCCCGCCATCGACAGGATTTTTACCGTGGTCAGGGATTTAAGGCCCTTGGCGGATCTGCGGAAACAGTTTCATCTGATCCGTGAGATTCGTGCCTCTCATTTCGATGTGGTTCTTGAACTGACCCATAACGACCGGGCGGCAGTGCTGGCCTTTTTAAGCGGCGCCGGAAAAAGGTTGGGCTACAAGCCCAAAAAAAGGAAACGATTCCGCCGTTCACTCCTGCTGACGGACCTGGTGCCCGTCGGGAAAAAGCTCCACGTCATTGATCGTCATCTGGAACTGGCAAAAGCCATGGGATGCTCCGTTCTTCCGGCAAAACCGACCCTCTACTGGACTCCGCAAGATCAAAGGGCCTGCGGGGAGATCTTAACAGGAAGCGGCGTGTCCGGAAAGACCCCTTATGTCGTTCTTCATCCTTCGTCCACGGCAACCCACAAAGTCTGGACCGCGGAAGGCTATGCCGAGCTCTGCGACTACCTGTCGGGGAAAAAGTCTCTCCGAACCATCCTGATCTGCGGAAAGGAGAAGGAGGAGCTCCGCTTGAACCGTGAGATATGCGCTCTGGCCGAAAGCTCCCCCCTGGACCTCGGCGGCCGGCTATCCCTGAAACAGACCGCGGCCCTCCTTTCCGAAGCCCTTTTATTTATCGGCATCGACTCAGGGCCCATGCATATGGCCGCCGCCGTTGGCACGCCCGTTGTGGCGATTTTCGGCCCATCACGGCCCTGGCGGTGGGGCCCCTGGGGAGAGGGGCAAATCATCGTCCAAAAAAAATGGGATTGCGTCCCCTGCGGCAAGAAGGGCTGCCGCGACAACGGCGGCGAAAGCCGGTGCCTGATGGAACTGACCCCCGATGAGGTCCTCCTGGCCGTTGAAAACAGGCTGGACGAGATCTTCCGGACGTCCGCCCCTGCCTTCCCAGCGGAAAAAGAGGCCCCATGACGGAAGAAATTCAGGATCTCGGAACGTTTGACGGGATGGAAGGCATGGAGCGGCTTCGCCGGGAAGCGGAAGATCTTCTTCTGCGCTCTCCCAAGATCGTCATTGCCGTTGCCGGACTGCCAGGCAGCGGGAAAACGGTTTTTGTGAAAGATTTTGCCCGGTTCGGCTTCGGCCGCCTCGGAAAAGGGGACCTCGTGGTTATTGACGACAACACCCTGTATTCGACGCCTTTCTGGAGACTGACGTGGAAGAAGCTGAACCTTCGCAAAGGATCCTGGCGGGATTTTTTTGCTTCCCAGAACTGCAGGGCCGTGATCTTCTCGAACTGGGTCCCCAGCCGTTTTCTCGATTATGCAGATATCCTGGTGAACCTTGCCGTTCCCGAACCCAGGAGGCTTTTGAGATTGAGGAAGAGAGAAAAAGGGCATCCGGAAAAGTTCGACATTCAGCAGAAAAAGACGACCCTCCCCGTCGAGCCGCCCTTTTCGGTCGGTCGGTCTATGACGATCATCAACGACACCCGCATCTCCTTTCTCTGGTGCCTGTTCTGGATGCTGCGCAGAGGCCTTTCCCTGTGAGGCGCGGACTACAGGAAAACACAAGGGTGCTCTTCTGCGGCCCCATCGATCAGCCGCTCAATTCGGGCAGATATATGATCGCGGCAATGCAGCAGCTCGGATACGAGGTGATCGGCTATGATTACCGATCCCATGCGTCCTGTGAACAGGAGCTGATGGAGATCGTCGAGAGCAGAAAACCCGGGTACGTCCTCACCCTGAAAGGGGAGAAACTGCCCGCCCGGCTCATTGAGCATTTCAGGCGAAAGGGCTGCACGACGATCCTCTGGCTGACAACGAGCATCCTGGAAGACTGGATGCTTCCTTTCGCCAAGGCCCATGACTTCGTCGTAACCAATACGGAAGACATCCAGATCTTTTTCGCCCGCAACGGAGTCAAGAACACTCGATGGATCCATCAGGGTTTTGCACCGGAATTCTTCGGTATTCCCTCCCAGAAATCTGTCAGAACGAGTATCCCCTGTGCAGAAGCGGCCATGATCGGCTCCATGGGGTATCCGATCTATAAAAAGCGCAGTGAACTGGTGATCCTTCTAAGAAAAAAGCAGGTGGACATCAAGTGGTGGGGGCCCCGTCTCTCGAGGCAATGGAAAAACCTCCCCTATTTC
>JAVETB010000069.1:0-14583 GCA_034006265.1 Syntrophus sp. (in: bacteria)
TTAAATCCCAGGTAATGGTGCTCGGACATGAGCCCGTCCCAGACGTCCCGCTCACTTGGAAAGATGGGACGCACGACAAGGCAATGGAATGGAAATTTATCGGACAGCTCCGACTTCAAGGGACACTGATTCATGATTCCTTGATATCATGAAGCAAGCCGGAAAGCCAGAAGTATTTTATTTATTTGGTATCGTCAGTATTTAGGTCTTTGAATGACTTGACCCTGCAAAACGGCGAGGGAACTTCGATGCTCTGATTGTATTTATAATGGACATTTGATAACATGCCTTCATCGCTCATTCATGAAGACTGAATTCAGCCGTTAAATCTTAACCATTGGATTGCATGCCTGAAAAGACAGAAAGGATGATGATACGCCATGTCGGACATTCAAACTCTTTTAGCCATATCCCCGGAAAATCTTCGCTGGAAACTGGACCCCCAGACCCTGCCTTTTGAAACGACAAAGGAACTCGATCCCTTGACGGAAATTATCGGCCAGGACAGAGCCCTGGAGGCATTCCGTTTCGGGCTGGGCGTCCGGAAGGAGGGCTACAACGTTTTTGTTACCGGTTCCACCGGTACGGGCCGAATGACCACAGTCCTTAAAATTCTTCAAGAAATGGCCGGGAAGGAATTCATCCCCGACGACCTCTGCTACGTTTACAACTTCAAGAATTCGGAATCGCCTCACCTGCTGCGCTTCAAGGCCGGAATGGGGCGAAAGTTCCGAGACGATATCCACTCCTTTGTGGAAAGCCTGAAAAAAGACGTCCCCATGCTCTTTGAGAGCGAAGACTACCTCACCATGAAGAAGGACATCCTTGAAAAGTACGAGGAAAAGGGAAAACAGTTCTTCAAGGACCTGGATGCCCGCGTCAAGGAGGAGGGATTTGCCATCGTTCAGATCCAAATCGGACAGATGACGCGCCCCGTGGTCATGCCCATCGTCAATGATCAGCCAACCCCCATGGAAAAGCTGGAATCCATCGTTGAGCGGGGGGAGTATCCGCAGGAAAAGTATGATGCGATCAAAGACAAGCACCATCAGCTCACGGAACAGGTGGACCGCATCTTCATGGAGATCCGGGACATGCAGCGCGAGGTGCAGAAGCAGCTGGAGGAGATGGATCGGTACGTCTTTCTCAAGAGCGTCACCAATCCAACGGATGAGCTGAAGAAGAATTACGACAATGAAAAGGTCCATGCCTATCTGGATGAGATGATCCAGGACATGGCGGACAATCTGAACGTGCTGCGCATGGGTCCTCAGCAGCCGATGGCGGTGGGAGTAGCCCTTCCCTTCACCCAGGGCAACCCTTTCCTGCCCTACTCGGTGAATCTCATCGTGGACAACGGTGACACGGAAACCCGACCCATTATCGTGGAAAACTACCCCAATTTTAAAAACCTCTTCGGCACCTTTGAACGGGTAGTCGACCGCACGGGCATCTGGACGACGGACTTCAGCCGCATCCACGCCGGTTCCCTTCTGAAGGCCAACGGAGGCTTCCTCGTCATCAATCTCCTGGATGCCATCCTGGAACCGGGAGTCTGGCAAGGTTTGAAACGCGCCCTCAAGGCAAACTGCTTTGAGCCGCAAACCTTTGATCCCTTCTACATCTTCACGACGGGCGGCATGACCCCCGAGCCGATTCCCCTGGACCTGAAGGTTGTGGTGATCAGCAACGCCTATCTCTATTATCTTTTGAATGCCTATGACGAGGATACGCAGAAGATCTTCAAGGTCCGGGCGGACTTCGCAAACACCATGGACACAACGGAAGAGACGATCCGGCAGGTGGGCCGTTACATTCGCATGAAGTCCGATGAAGACGGCCTGAGGCCCTTCGACCGGACGGCCGTCGCTGGAATCATCGAAGAGGCGGTACGCATGACCGGGCGGAAGGAAAAAATCTCCACTCACCTCCTTTCCGTCGGGGAATTGCTCATTGAGGCGGATTTTCGCGCAGAGCAGGAAGGCGCCGACATCGTTTCAGCCCGGCATGTGGAGCAGGCCATCCGGTCCAGGATTTACCGCTCCAACCTGATCGAAGAACAGATCCAGGAAATGATTGACCGCGGAACCCTGCTCATTGATACGGAAGGATCCGTTGAAGGCCAGATCAACGGCCTGTCCGTTTACATGCTGGGAGACTACGCCTTCGGAAAGCCCACCCGCATCACCGCCGTGACATCCATGGGCCGTGGCGGCGTGATCAACATTGAACGGGAGGCGGATCTTTCAGGAAGCACGCACAACAAGGGTGTGCTCATCCTGAGCGGTTACCTGAGGCGGAAGTACGCCCAGAAAAAGCCTCTGAGCATGACGGCCAGCATCGCTTTCGAACAATCCTATTCCGGCGTTGATGGAGACAGCGCGTCCTCAACCGAAATCTACGCCATCCTGTCGAGTCTTGCAGAGTGCCCGCTCCGCCAGGACCTCGCCGTTACCGGCTCCGTCAATCAAAAGGGCGAGATTCAAGCCATCGGCGGAGTCAACGAAAAAATCGAGGGGTTTTTCGACTGCTGTCGGGCAAGGAAGCTCACCGGCACGCAGGGCGTTCTGATTCCGGCCAGCAATGAGCAGGACCTCATGCTGCGCCCGGACGTCATCGAGGCCGTCGCCCGCGGAGAATTTTCCATCTACCGCGTCCACACCGTCGATCAGGGGATCGAACTGCTCACGGGAATCCCGGCAGGCGAACCCGACGCAGAGGGCGTCTACCCGGAAGGAACGATCCACGCCCGCGCTCATGACAAGCTGGAGCAATTGGCAAAGGGGTTAAAGGAATTCGGGGCGCAAGAGGACGAGCAGAAGAAAGACAACACCAGGGACAAGTGCCAGAGTTGTTGAGGAGTTTTCAGCCATGCTTAATCGGATTGAATGGGAGCGAAGCGAATTTTCGACATTGAGAGCGCAGATGGAGGAGTTGTTCGATTCCTTCTTCGGCGACCTGACGAGCCGCTATTTCATTCCTGCCGTGGGGACCTTTGCCGACGGCCAGGTTTTTGAAAACGAGCGGGAATTCATCCTGGTCATCGCATTTCCCGATATGGACAAGGATGATATCGAAGTGACGGTCCAGGGCAATAATCTGACCGTCAAGACTCTGAAGGCCGAAAATTACGAACATGGTTCGGAAGGCGGAGCATCGCACCGGAAGATGATCAAAAAGGCCGGCATCCGGAATGTCCGGCTGCCCGATGATCTGCAGACCGACCGGATCGAGGCCTCTTTTGTGGATGGAATGCTGAAGATTATCCTTCCTAAAAAAAAGGAGAGAACGCTCCAGCGGGTCAAGGTCAAACCCTGAAGGCACCGCTCATGACCGCCTTAGCCGTCGAACAGTTCCGCTACGGGCCGGATAATCTGGGTTACCTCATCTTCGGCGAGCGGAGCGCCATCGCCGTGGACGGGGGCGCCGTTGGTGAAATCCTGACGTTTCTGCAGAAGCGCCGACTCGACCTTCTGTTCGTAACAAATACGCACGGCCATTATGATCATACCCGGGGCAACGAAGACCTGCTGAGGCATTCCCGGGCGGCCTTCCTGGACTGCGCGACCCTGGCCGGCCGCGGCCGGCTGGAGCTGGAGGGGGAAATCATCACCCTTTACGCCACTCCCGGCCACACCCTCGATTCTCTGTGCTTTCACGTGGATTCGATTCTCCTCACCGGAGACACCCTGTTCAATGGAACGGTCGGCAACTGTTTTTCCGGCGATACGCACAGCTTTTACCGGTCCATCAAAAAAATCCTGACGCTGCCCCTGTCAACGGTCATCTATGCCGGGCATGATTACGTCAGGGATTCCCTGGCCATGGCCCGCCATCTCGAACCGGGCAATCCCGCCCTGGATCGGTTTCTTTCCTTTTACGATCCGAATCACGTCTATTCAACCCTGGCGGAGGAGATGAGGATCAACCCCTATCTTCGCTTCAACGACGAACCCATTGTCCGTCTCCTTCGCGAACTGGGACTCCCCTGCGACTCGGAAGAGGAGCGCTGGCAGGCCCTCATGTCATTGGAGTGAATTTTAGAACAGCAGGAGGACGCGTCACATGCGCATGGAAGCCATGATTCTGAAAAGCCTGTCCCAGTACAGGGAATCCTGGAACCCCCTGGAGTTTGTGGAGCTTCCGATCCCGGAACCCGGCCCGGGTGAAATTCTTCTGAGGGTTTCCGCCTGTGGAGTCTGCCACACGGAGCTGGATGAAATCGAGGGCCGGACCCCCCCACCCCGTTTTCCCGTCATCCTGGGACATGAGGTGGTCGGCAGGGTCGAAAAAAACGGGCCGAACGCCTCCGCATTCCGGATCGGCGACCGGATCGGAGTCGGCTGGATTTACTCCTCCTGCGGACAATGCCGGGAATGCCGGGAGGGGCGGGAAAATCTCTGCTCGGAATTCCGGGCGACGGGACGGGACGCCAACGGGGGGTATGCCCAGTTCATGGTGGTGCCGGAGTCGTTCGCCATCCCTCTTCCTGAAATCTTTTCCGATATCGAGGCTGCACCTCTTCTGTGCGCCGGGGCCATCGGGTACCGGTCGCTGCAGCTGACGGGGCTGGTAGACGGCCAGAGGCTCGGCCTGACGGGGTTCGGTGCCTCGGCCCACCTCGTCCTCAAGATGGTCCAACGACGATGCCCCTCGACCGACGTTTATGTATTTGCCCGCAACACCAGGGAGCAGGAATTCGCGCGGCAGCTCGGCGCTGTCTGGGCGGGAGACACCTCCGAGCCGTCTCCCCGGAAACTCGACGCCATCATCGACACAACGCCGGCCTGGAAACCCATTGTGGAAGCCCTCAAAAATCTGGAAAAGGGAGGCCGGCTCGTCATCAATGCCATCCGCAAGGAAGAACGGGACAAAAGCGAGCTGCTGAATCTGGATTATCCCGATCATCTCTGGCTGGAGAAGGAAATCAAGAGCGTGGCCAATGTAACACGCCGGGACATCAGGGAGTTCCTTGAATTAGCCGCCGAGTTTCCCCTTCACCCGGAAACACAGGAATATGAATTGCATGACGCTAACAGAGCTCTGGCTGAACTCAAGGAGGGAAAAGTCCGCGGGGGGAAAGTGCTGGTCATGCGTTGATGCATCAGCCTTTTATTTCAACGCGAAACGGGAAAGAACATCAGGGCCATGCCAGGCGTACGCCACGCCGTGCGTCGAGGGGCCGACAGACATGACTGCATCATAACTCTTCGAATTCTATGAATATGCAATGATGGAACCGATCTCCAATCAAGATACCCGTCTGGAACAGCTTTCACAATCCGTCGCCCGGATGCCGAGCCTGTCCGTCACCATGATGAAGGTTCTGGAAATCTGCAATTCCCCCGAAGCCTCGCCTGATGCCCTGAACCGCGTCATCTCCCTGGACCCGGTCCTTGCCGGCAAGGTGCTCAGACTGGTCAATTCCGCCTATTATTCCCTGCGCACCCCCGTTCAATCATTGACCCGGGCCGTCATGCTGCTGGGCGTCAACACTGTAAAAAATCTCGCGTTAAGCGCCGCCGTCCTGAAATCCCTTGAAGGGAAGGATTCCTTCCGAGGCCTTTCCTCCAATGACTTCTGGCTACATTCTCTCGGCGTAGGGGTAGCATCCAAGTTTCTTGCCGCTGAACTGGGGGTCCCCCTGGCGGACAGGGAAGAGTATTTCGTCGCAGGGCTTCTCCACGATCTGGGTAAAATCCCTCTGAATCGTGAATATGCCATGGAATATTCGATGGCCATGAAAAAAGCAGCGGAGGAAAACAGGTCGCTGCACACGATGGAAGAGGAGATTTTCGGCTTCAACCACTGTCTTGTGGGAGAAATGATCATCAACAAGTGGCAGCTGGGGGGGGTGTTTCTCAATACGCTTCGCCATCATCACCGCCCGGCGGACGCTCAGGGCGATAAGCGATCCTTTATTTCCATCATTTCTCTGGCAGATTTTCTTATCAACACGCTGGGGATCGGCTCAGCGGGAAACCCGGTGAAAAACCAGGACATCCTGCCGGCTCTGATCCGGATTCATGACGCCAACATGGACCAGTCTTCGCTCTACAGCCTTCAAAACGCGGTGCTGGAGGAAATTGAAAAGGCCAAGATCTTCCTCCAGATCAGCCGGTAGGATCGGGGCCTATTGTTCTCCGCACTGCCTCAGCAGTCGGCAATATTCGGTAGCCACCCGGGCCGCCGGGTAAAGGATTTCCTCCTCCGTGCGGAAATGCAGGGTCAAGCGTTCAACAAACCTGACCTCTTCATTTCGGCCCAGGACCAGGGCCGCGCTGGAGATTCTTTGGAGAGCCTCCTCAAGATTCCTGTGGTCTTCAAAGAGTTCCTCGTAGAGCCCTCCCTTCAGATCAGCGGCAATTTCCTCCATCGGCTTCACGGATTCGGGAATCCGTCCCTCCGCAAGCCGGGGCAGGGCTTCCAGGGCGGGGAGAACCCGTTCCTCCTCCTTGACGGCGTGCATGTAAAACAGCTCCATCACGGCGCGCGCCGCCGCACCAAGATCATTGTCTTCCTTCGTGAGGGCGTACAGCTGTTCCCGCAGCTCCAGATGTTCGAGCCTCAGTGTTTGAGGAACCTTCAGTTCCATAATGACCTTTCTGCCGTTGTCCCGGACGGCATTTCAAAAGAGAGGATCCGCACGACATCCCCGAATGGCCCCAAGGGGCGTTTTCCACCCCTTGGGCTCGGCATTGTGATCCCTTTTGAAGAAAATTCGGCGTTTATTTCTTTTATTTCGACAGGCGGCTGATCAGCTCGTCTATCAGGGCGCGCCTGCTTTTCAGAAACTGAAGATAATCTCTGTTCGCCAGCTTTGTCGCGGCTATGGACCGATCCAGGACTGGAATCGCATCCTTGAGCATGGCAATACTGCCCTCCGCTTCCTCGTCGGTCAGATCAAAGGTCGTCATGGTCTCCAGACGCCTCAGCAGTTCATCGACAAGGGCGCGCCTGTCTTTCAGGAACTGGCGGAATTCCCTGTGTCCCAGATCCACAGCGGCTATCTGCCGCTCCAGCGGTTTAATCACGGCCTTGAGCATTGCACGGCTTTCGGCGGCTTCTTCTTCGGTCAATCGAATCGTTATCATCATCTGCCTCCTTTCATCTTCAATTCAGCGTTTCCCCCTGTTTCCATCATCCTGTAAAACAAGGCCTCATGTTTCGCCCCCGGAGGCTCGCCTGACACGGGAAGCGACAATCCATACATATAATTGCTGTTTAATAACACATTTTGTTCAGAATGTAGAAGCGAATATTCCTGCACTTCCTGAATTTCCTGAATACCCGGAACCGCGCCGGACCGTCTCGATAGACCCTGTCTTCGTCCCTTTTCCCTTTCCACAGCGTCGTCGGAAGCCCCCTCCCATCCCCGGAACGCGTCAAAAAAAAACAAAATGGACAAAAGCTTGAATCTATGGTTAATTTCAGCACATGCTCTATTAGGACAGGCCACCCGCGGGACATTTTCCCCGGGGCTTTTTCAACATGCTACACCACAAGATCAGGGGGTTGTTTACCATGCCACAAAACTGTCAAAAAAATGCTCTTCGGGGAATTCTGATGCTCCTTATTTTGATCTGGGTCCTGACACCCGCCTTTCCTTTACCGATGGGATCGCCGATGTCCGGATTGGGAAAGGCCTATGCCATCAACGCAATCCCGGGCCCGGGGGCGCCAGCCTCGTTGGCCGATCTGGCGGAAAAGCTTTCGCCTTCCGTCGTGAACATCAGCACAACCAAAGTCATCAAAAGAGGTTCCAGCCGGGGCTTCAGCGGTGAAACTCCCTTTGACCGCTTTTTTGGCAACGATGAATTTTTCCGCCGTTTCTTTGGCGATCTCCCCGAACGTGAACTGAGGCAACGAAGCCTAGGGTCGGGCTTCATTATTTCCAGCGACGGTTACATCTTCACCAACAATCACGTTGTGGAAAAAGCCGATAAAATCCGCGTGAAGCTGTCCTCCGGCAAAGAGTATGACGCTGAAGTCAAGGGAAAGGATCCCAACACCGATATCGCTCTGATCCAAATCAAGCCGGACAAACCTCTCCCCGTTGTGGCGCTGGGCAATTCCGACCAGCTGCGAGTTGGGGAGTGGGTCTTTGCCATCGGCAATCCTTTCGGCCTGGACCACACCGTCACGACGGGCATCGTCAGCGCGAAAGGGCGGATGATCGGCTCCGGACCCTATGACAATTTTCTCCAAACCGATGCGTCCATCAATCCGGGAAACAGCGGCGGCCCCCTTTTCAACATGAGTGGAGAGGTGGTGGGAATCAATACGGCGATCGTCGCCCACGCTCAGGGAATCGGCTTTGCCATTCCCATCAACATGGCCAAAGAAATTCTGGACGACCTAAAATCCAGGGGAAAGGTGACCCGCGGCTGGCTGGGAATCACCGTGCAGGACATCACGGAAGAGATCGCTGCCAACATGAAGCTGAAGAATCAGCAGGGCGCGCTGGTCAGCCAGGTTCTGGAAAGTGAACCGGGTGACCGGGCCGGCCTGAAATCGGGTGACATCATCACCCGGATTGACGGAAAGGCCATCGACAGCACCAGGGATCTGCTCAACACCGTGGCCGGGCTGAAAGTGGGCAGAACGGTGCAGCTCCAGGCGCTGAGGGACGGGAAGGAGATGAACTTTTCGGCCATCGTCGGCGAAAGAAAAGACACTCTTCAGGCATCCAGGGAAGCGGTTCCAGATACACTGGGCATGACCGTCCAGGAGATCACGCCGGAGATGGCCCGTCACCTGAAGCGCAGAACACCGGGGGGCGTCATGATCACCAAGATCCGCCCAGGATCACCGGCCGATGAGGCAAGGCTCCTGGTCCGGGACATCATCCTCTCGATTAACAGGAGGCCCATTCGCACTCTGAAGGATTACTCGAACGCCCTGGCCCGGAAGCCGGAAAACAACAGCTGGCTGCTGCTCATTCAAAGGGGGAGGACATCCTTCTTTGTGACCTTGGAAGACGCAGAGGAAAACGGAAATCCGGATCCGAATTCCGAACCGGAACAGGACGAGGACCTGCAATAGTCCGCCAGGAAGGCTTTCTCCCCGGCTGCCTTCATGGAGCTGACGCTCTTGTCTTCTGCGGCGATGTCTTTCCGGCGCATTTCTTGGGAGCGGCGTCGACTCCCCGCCGGACCCGGTTGACGGCAGTCCGGCATCGGGGGATGTTTCGTAACGGAGATTCTCAATGGAACGGATCTTTGCCGTAGGGGATATCCATGGCTGCCTGCACCAGCTGCAGGGGATGATTTCCCTCCTGGATATCGACAGAGAGCGGGATATCCTCGTTTTTGTCGGCGATTACATTGATCGGGGACCCGATGCGAAAGGCGTTGTGGACTTGATCCTCGAGCTGAAACGGGATCTCAGGAATGTGGTCTGTCTCCGGGGCAATCATGAAGAGCTTCTTCTCGACTTTTATCTGGAGGGGAAAAACGGGCCGCTCTTTCTAAATAACGGCGGCCTGGAAACCCTCTATTCCTATGGGTTGAAGAAAAAATCGGAGGGACCGTCTCCCCGGCTGCCGGACGCGCACCTTCAGTTCTTTCAAACCCTTCCCTTTTACTTTGAAACCGGCGATTTCCTCTTCGTCCATGCCGGGCTGCGCCCAGGGCTCTCCCTGGAAGAGCAGGACCTTCATGATCTGCTCTGGATCCGCCACGACTTTTTCCTTTCAGACGCCGATTTCTCCAAGGTTGTGGTGTTCGGACACACTCCGTTCGCCCGGCCCCTGCTCACGGAACACATCATCGGCATCGACACGGGCGCGGTCTATGGCGGGAAACTGACCTGCATAGAACTTCCAGGCAGAAGGATTTATCAGGTATAGGCGTGCAAAATAATGGAGAGAAATCGGCCGCCCATCGGGCTTGTGTTGGCGGGATTAGGTCTGAAGCGGGACTTCAGAACTCCCGACGGATAAAGGTGACGGCGTTGCGGAAGATCTGCAGCCCCTGCCCCTCTTCCGGTAACGTTTCCCGCGTCCAGCGGGGATGGTTGGTTGCATGCAGATAGGCCTCCGGATGGGGCATAAGACCGAAAAGGCGACCCGTCTCATTGCAGATGCCGGCTATGGCGTCCGTGGAACCGTTGGGGTTCCGGGGATAAGTCATTTCGGGCTCCCGGAAGGATTCGTCACAGTATTGAAAAACCACCTGATTCTGATCGTGCAGCCGCTTCAAAACCGCTTTGTCCCCGGGCACCAGTTTGCCTTCCCCGTGGCGGACGGGAAGATAAACCCCGCCCAGGCCCCGCGTAAACACGCAGGGGGAAGCGGCATCCGGTTTCAGGTAGACCCACCGGTCTTCAAATTTTCCGGAATCGTTGTAGGTCAGGGTGACGGTCTGAGTTCCGTAGCCGCCATCAAAACCGGGAAGCAGCCCCAGTTTCACCATCAGCTGAAAACCGTTGCAGACGCCCAGAATCAGTTTCCCTTCACCAATGAAACGCAGCAGCGAATCGTAAAGGCGCTCTTCCGTTCCCCGAATCCGGACGTGCAGCAGGCGGTTTGCGTTGGCCTTGGCGGAACCGAGATCGTCGCCATCGACAAATCCTCCGGGCAGGTTGAGAAAATGATAGTCGTCGAGACGCTTTTCCCCGCTGAGCAGTTCACTGATGTGGACGATGTCCACCTCATCCGAACCGGCAAGACGGCAGGCATGGGCCATCTCCCGTTCGCAGTTCGTCCCGTTTCCCGTGATCACCATGGATCTTACCCGTTGCAACATCGCCTATAACGCCCTCTGCTTATCCTTTTTTTTGGAATTTCCTGACGGAGGAACCTTCCATTCAGCGTCTTTTATCCTTCTCTCCGCGTCCGCGAGCTTCTACAGATCGCGAAGCGTCTGCTGCCAGGCCTCTTTCAGGGAAGCCAGATCCTCCTCAATAATGGCCGCGCCCTGAAGCCCTGTAACCACAAAGGTCTGATCCCCGGTAATGCGGCCGATACAGGCCGTCTCTGAATCGGCCATGATGGCTTCGAAGGCCTCCCTCGCCGCCGGTGCCACGGTGACGACAAACCGGCTCTGAGATTCGGAAAAGAGCAGCTCGTCATTGCGATCAATCCCTGAGGAAGGCACCTGGGAAAGATCCACGGCCATACCGAAGCCACCGGAAAAGGCCGTTTCCGCAAGAGCGATCCCAAGGCCGCCGTCGGCACAGTCGTGGCAGGAGGCAATCAGCCCGGCATCCGTCGCCCGGTTCAGCGCCTCGTAGCGGTTTCTCGCCCTAAGTGCATCAACCTGAGGCACACCATTGCCCACAAATCCGTTCAGGGCATACCACTCCGACCCTCCCAGTTCCCTCCGTGTCTCCCCGAGAACGTAGACCAGATCTCCCGGCTTCTTGGCATCCATGGTCACGGCCTTGCGCACGTCTTCCATCCGGGCGATGACGGAAAAAAGCAGCGTCGGCGGAATGGATATTTTCGTTCCCCCGATCATGTAGTCATTCTTCATGCTGTCCTTCCCCGAAATGCACGGCACGCCGTAAATCCGGGTATATTCATACAGGGCTTCGTTGGCCCGCACCAGTTGCGCAAGTTTGTATTGCCCATCGGGGGTCTTCTCCGATTCCACCGGATCGCACCAGCAGAAATTGTCCAGCCCGGCCATTCTGCTCAGCGGTGCCCCGACGGCCACGGCATTCCGAACCGCCTCGTCAATGGCGCAGGCGGCCATGGCGTACGTGTCGATATCGCTGTAGCGGGGACAGATCCCGTTGGATACGACGATCCCTTCAAAGGATTCCAGAAGAGGCCGCAGGACGGCGGCATCTCCGGGACCGTCCTCAGCGATCCCCACAAGAGGCTTAACGACGCTTCCGCCCTGGACTTCATGATCGTATTGTCGAACGATCGCTTCCTTGCTGCAGATGTTGAGACGGCCCAGCAGGTCCTTGAGAGCCTGACCAAGGTTTGTTGGTTCGGGAAAATCGGGTTCCGGGTTGACAGGCGGCGTCCAGCGGGCCTTCAGCTTCATCTGGGGCAACCCTTCATGGAGGAATTCCATATCCAGAAAGGCTACCGTCTGCCCGCCGTAGCGCACGTGGAATTTGCCCGAATCGGTAAAACGGCCCAGGACGGTCGCCTCCACGCCCATTTTGGCGGCCAGGCCCAGAAAGGCTTCGATCATTTCGGGGTAGACCGCCAGGGTCATCCGCTCCTGGGCTTCGGAGATGAGGATCTCCCAGGGGTGAAGACCCGCATATTTCAGCGGCGCATTTTGCAGGTCGATCTCACATCCGCCGGACAGGCTGGCCATCTCGCCTACGGAAGATGAGAGACCGCCGGCGCCGTTGTCCGTTATGGCTCGGTACAGCCCACGGTCGCGGGCCACGAGAAGAAAGTCGGTCATCCGCTTCTGCGTAATGGGGTCCCCGATCTGCACAGCCGTAACCGGTGAATTCTCATTGAGTTCTTCCGAAGAAAAGGTCGCCCCGTGGATGCCGTCCTTACCGATCCGGCCGCCGGTCATGACCACAATGTCGCCCGGATGGACCTCTTTGATGTGAGAAGGTTCACCCAGGATCCGGGCCGGCATGATTCCTCCCGTGCCGCAGTAAACAAGGGGCTTGCCGAGGAAGCGTTCATCGAAGACGAGGCAGCCGTTGACGGTGGGGATCCCGCTCTTGTTGCCCCCGTGTTCCACCCCTTCCCTCACGCCTTCATAGATGCGGCGCGGATGGAGGATGCGGGGCGGCAGCGGCCCTTCATGAAAGGGGGAGGCAAAGCAGAAAACGTCCGTATTGAAGATGAGTTTCGCCCCCTTGCCGGCGCCGAAAGGATCACGGTTCACGCCCACGATGCCCGTCAGGGCACCGCCGTAGGGATCAAGCGCGGAAGGCGAGTTGTGGGTCTCCACCTTGAAGACAAGATTGTAGTCTTCGTTGAATTTTATGATGCCGGCGTTATCGACAAACACGGACAGGCACCAGTCCGCGGAACCGAGCTCTTCCCTGATGGCGGCCGTAGAACCCTTGACGCAGCTTTTAAAGAGGGAGTCGATGACCCGGATGTTTCCCCGCTCATCCTCGTAGGTAATGAAACTGTTGAAGATCTTGTGCTTGCAGTGCTCCGACCAGGTCTGGGCCAGGCATTCCAGCTCCACATCCGTGATCCCTTCGCCCAGCCCCGCTTCCCTGCGGCCGCGCTGCACCGTCTCATCCTGGAGATAATTCCGGATGATCCGCATTTCCTCCACAGTCAGCGCGAGAACGCGGCGGCTGCTGATCTCCTGAAGCCGGGCATCATCATCGGGCAGGTCCACATAATCCGTTCGGGGCGCATCCGCCACGACCACCTTGGGGACATAGGGTTTGATACTTTTCCCCGGCTGCCAGGTCCGGCCGTCCACAATCTCGAATCTCTGAATCAGGTCATTGGCGAGCAGACCCGAGGCGATCTCTTCCACCTGCCCGCGTTCCAGGATCCCTGTGAGAAGATATTGACGCGACGTGTAGACCTTTACGCTGTTTTTCTGTGCCACCTCCATCAGCAGCTGCACCGCCTCGGTTGCCGTTCGGCCGACGTTATCCGTTACGCCCGGCCTGAAACCCACTTCGATCAGCCAGTCGAAACGATCGGCCAGGCTGCCGTCGATGGCATAGCGCTGAATGACCGGGTCCGAAAAAGGCCCCGCCGCAACCCGCTCCAGCAAATCTTCCGTCAGATCCCCTTCCAGGGTATAGACTTCAATCGTCTCCACCCGCTCCACGGAAAGATGGAGATCGTGGATTATCCTGCGCCGGGTTTTTTCCCCCAAGGCGTCCCGGACCCCCGGAAGAAAACCGACTTCAATTCTGCTGACCATGTTGTGCTCTCGCTTTTCCTGTCCCACCGTTTTCTTATCTTCATGGCCCCGGCCCGGTCTTTCGGACTGTGAGCGGATGCATCGGCAACGTGAAAGAAGAGTTTACGTACAATACCTGACCTTATAATGCAACAGGGAAAAAAGTTGGATTTCAAGGATCTTCGGCCCCGGTGTACACCTGGGCCGAACGATGATCGAGAAGGGAATATCGCATATATCAAGAACTTCCTGTTGACATCGTCCGTCAAATGTGAAATTTTAGCCGCATTGTGATTGCATTTTAATCAGGATAGAGCAAAAATGAGCAAGTTTTTTCCTGCCCGATGCTCCACCGCCCAGGGCAGGGGCAAAAAATCATAACCATCACGGAAACATGAATGTATCCGCGCATCGTTCAGGGACACTGCATACGAGGAATCTGCTTGATAAAATTTACTGAAAGGAGGTGAAAATGCAAGGGTGTTGAGCGCCATGTCCGGCTACCGCTTTTTCCGGACGTGGTTCCAGGTGGCATTTTAATTTCAGGCATTTCGCCTGAACCTGTCTCTTGTGACCGAGACAGGGATTCTGATCTGTTCTGTATGATCTGTTATTCAAAAAAAGGGGAGTAATACTATGGCAGATGAATATGTTGTGAAACGCAGTTTCAATAGTCTTATAACGACAGGAATTGTTGCCGTTGTGTTAACTGTTATTGTAAGTCTTCTTTACTGGCCTGTCTGGGGCTGGATATCCAAAGCCGTTATTCTGGCGT
>JAVETB010000013.1:0-46437 GCA_034006265.1 Syntrophus sp. (in: bacteria)
ACCGCTGGGTGTTGAGATGGGTCTGGATCCCTCCCCGGCAATGCTTTCCCACGCCGCTGCACGGGGCATCAAGACCGTGGAGGGCGTTGCCGAGAGGCTACCCTTCCGGGACAACTCCTTCGACTATGCCCTGCTGGTAACGACCCTTTGCTTTGTGGACTCCCCAGAAGAAACGCTCGCGGAAACGCAAAGGATCCTCAAGAACAACGGCTGCCTCACCATCGGTTTTATTGACAGAGAGAGCTCGCTGGGCCAGCAATACGAGGCCCGCAGAGACGAAAACGTCTTCTACCGCGAGGCTACGTTCTATTCCGCTGAAGAAGTGGAGCGTCTGTTGGTTAAGGCTGGATTTTCCATTCGGTCCTTGGCTCAGACACTTGAGTTCTCTTCCCGTGAAAGGACCACTATAGAACCGTTGCACCCGGGACACGGAGAGGGTGCATTCGTGGTTGTCTCGGCAACGAAAGGCCGTTGATTTCCATCATTAAACCCTGGTTCAAAATTTATCGTACCCTGAAGGTAACCGTTGGTTGAAACGTCTTTGACCTGCACCCCAAAAAAGCGACTTCGTGACCATTCGGAGATGATCACGAAGTACGTCCATACCCAGGGTTTTTGGATATTGAATTTGCCCTTGCCAGTCTAGACCCTTGATTTTTTAGTTAACACCGGCTTCTTCAAGTGCCTTTACAACATCAAATCCTCCGAAATACGTGAACCCTTTCTTAAAGGGCATACCACGCGGTACGGTAATCACCAGTCCGCCTTTCGTATTGATGGCTGCATTTTTCAAAGATACCCAGGAACCATCTGATTTTTTCTCGAAATCGATTACACTAATTTTTGCAATTTCATCCATTACTTATCTCCTCGTAAAGTATTTTCAGGGTCCAGACTGGCAGGGGCCATCTTACCCAGGCACTTCCGGCCCTGGGTTAATTTATTTTTATAATTCCGATCGCTGAAAGGGGAACCGCCGTTTCCAGGCTCGGGACAAAAGGTGTCTTGTATCCAACAACATCTATCCAGTCCCTCATCTTCCAGGAGCCGGGAAGTATTTCTCCGTATGCATCCATTTTTAGGAAATTGCGATCACCAATAATTACTTTTTATTCCTTTTAATCTCTCATCTTCCCACGTTCTGAAATAAACCTAAATACTTGTATGCATTGATTTTTACCATTATTCACATCGGAATTCCACAAAAATCTTTTTTCAGGAAACATTTACCGGAATACGTTCGAACCTGCCATTTGAGTTTCTTCCACCTACCGACATAGGCAATCTCCAGGCGGAAATGTCCCCCTCCCTCAAACGACCGGACGCAGGCGGCATGGAGAATCCGCTTCCCTCCGTACGTCTCGTTGATAGAAGTGGTTGGTTATTCTCCGACGATTTTTACAAGCACTCTTTTTTTCCTGCGCCCATCAAATTCACCATAGAATATTTGCTCCCATGGCCCAAAATCCAGCCTGCCGGCCGTGACAGCCACGACAACCTCCCGTCCCATCACCTGCCTCTTCAAATGAGCATCCCCGTTGTCCTCACCTGTCCGATTATGGCGGTAATTCGACAGGGGTTCATGGGGGGCCAGCTTTTCCAGCCATTCCTCATAATCATGATGAAGGCCCGGTTCATCATCGTTTATGAACACGGAAGCCGTTATGTGCATGGCGTTCACAAGGGCCAAACCTTCCGATATACCGCTTTCCTTGAGGCATTGATCCACCTGGCCCGTAATGTTGACAAACCCTCTTCGCTCCGGAACATGAAACCACAGCTCTTTTCGATACGATCTCATCATGCGTCACCTCATCATTTTGTTATTTTCTGGATTCAGAAAACCCTGCTCTCCGACACTTATCACAACAACGCAGTATAACACAGCCGGCCATCTGACGAATCTGGCGGCCTCAAGGGGGGAACATCCCATCTGCCCTGGCGTGGGGAACGTCAACTGGAAGGGGCCAGTTCCCGCGAGAAGGCGGTGCACCTCTCCTGTTCGAAGATCCTCGACGGGTCGCCGATTACGGCATGATGAATTTTCCTGTATTGACCAATGGGAAATTTGTGTTTTAATCAGACAACCTATTGCGAAAAGGAGAAATTCCATGAACAGGTTCGCTCTTGTTGTTTTGTCCGTCCTGCCCATGCTTTGCCTTACCTGCCCTGTCATGGCTGAGCCGCCTGAGGCAAACCGAGCGCCCGTCGAGTCTCAGTCAGCCTGCACCGTGCAACTTCCGGCGGCGGTTCAACCGCCTCTTCCGGTTCAGCCGCCTGCCCCCGTCCAGCCTTCCGCCCCGGTTCAATCTTCCGGAATCGCTCCGCAGACCCAGGAATCCCTTCTGGAAGAACCTCCGGGGCTTCCATCGGCGGGACTGAAGATGGTTGACATCCTGCTGGTAAGGCCGCTTTGCCTGATCGGCTCGACGGCATCCACTGCGGTCTATATCGCCCTCTCACCGCTGGTCCATCTCATGGGGATCGGGGAGGAGACGGCACGGGTCATGGTTGAGGCGCCCTGGCGCTTTACCTCCTGCCGATACATCGGGGAATTCAATCACTACAAGGATGAAGAACCCATCATGGGCGTTTGGGAATTTTAACGTCTGCCGAAACCGTACATGCTTCGCAGCCAAAATCCCCTTGACTCAAAAAATCCTTGTCCATATACTCATGGAACATGAATGTTTCTTCGTTCCATCCGGATGTTGCCGTAGGCAGAATTTCAGGAACCGTCAAAGCCATTACCAATCAAAATAGCAGATTTACTTCAGAACGAGGATTCCGATGATCAACAAAAAAACCGTCAAGGATATTGAGCTCAGGGACAAGCGAGTGATCATGCGCGTTGATTTCAACGTGCCGATGAAGGAAGGCGCCGTCCAGGATGACACCCGCATCCGGGCCGCCCTGCCGACGATCAACTATGTCCTTGAACAGGCTCCCCGCTATCTCATTCTCATGTCGCATCTGGGCGACCCGAAAAAAGACACGGCCAAGGCGAGAGAGAAGGCTGAAAAAGCGGGAAAGGAATTCGACGAACAGAAATTTCTCGAGAATAAATGCAGGATGAAACCCGTGGCGGAATATCTGGCCAGGCTTCTCGGCAGGCCCGTCAAGCTCGCTCCTGCGGCCATCGGACCTGAGGTCGCCTCCGTGGTTTCAGCGCTCGGTCCAGCCGAAGTCCTCATGCTGGAAAATACCCGCTTTCACAGGGAGGAAACCTCCAAAGACCCCACCGAACGTGAGAAGATGGCGAAAGAGCTGGCGGCCTTCGCCGATGTCTATATCAATGACGCCTTCGGAACGGCTCATCGCGCCCATGCCTCCACGGAAACCATCGCGCGATTCGTTCCAGTCGCCGTGGCTGGATTTCTCATGGAAAAGGAGGTCCAGTATCTCGGTCAGGCCGTTTCCAGCCCAAAGAAGCCCTTCGTTCTCGTTCTCGGCGGAGCGAAGGTCTCCTCCAAGATCGGGGTGATTACGAACCTTCTGAACAAGGTTGATGCGATTCTCATCGGCGGCGGCATGGCTTACACCTTTCTGAAGGCCCAGGGTCTTCCCATCGGCAGATCCATGGTGGAGACCGAGATGATCCCCACCGCGGCCGAAATCCTGAAGAAGGCGGCCGAAGCGAAGGTCGAGATCTTTCTGCCGGAAGACCATATCGCCGTCCCCGAATTCAGCAACGAGGCAGAGATCCATGCCATCCCCAGGGATTCCTTCCCGGATGACCTCATGGGGGTGGATATCGGAGCGAAAACCATTGCCGAATACAAGGATGTCCTTTCCAGGGCAAAGACCGTCATCTGGAACGGACCCATGGGCGTATTTGAAATGCCCAATTTCGCCACAGGGACAAAGGAAATCGCCAAAGCCCTCGCCGGGATTGACGCCATTACCGTGGTCGGCGGCGGCGATTCCGTATCCGCCTTAAAGCAGACGGGGCTGGAAGGCAGGATGACTCACGTCTCCACAGGAGGCGGCGCTTCACTCGAATTTCTCGAACTCGGCCATCTCCCGGGAATCGATGCACTCAATGACAAATAGCCAAAGGAGCTTCATCATGAGAAAGGCCCTCATTGCAGGAAACTGGAAAATGAACAAGACCGACCCCGAAGCCATCGAGCTTGCCAAAGCCCTGGTGGCGGAAGTCGGGCAATATGAGGCATGCGATATCCTTCTGTGCCCGCCTTTCACCTCCCTCAAATCCGTGGGTGACATCATTCGCGGCAGCAAAATCAAACTCGGCGCGCAAACGATGCACTGGGAAAAGTCCGGGGCGTTCACGGGAATGGTCTGTGCCGACATGCTCAAGTCCCTCGGCTGCACCTACGTAATCATTGGGCATTCTGAGCAGAGGCAGTTTTTCGGCGAGACAGACGATACGGTCAACAAGAGGACCAGGGCCGCCCTGGCCAATGGACTGACCCCAATCGTCTGTGTCGGTGAATTCCTTGAACAGCGGGAAGCCGGAAGACACGAACAGATTGTCCGGGACCAGGTCATTCAGGGGCTGAAGGGCCTGAACGACGAAGAGATGAAGAAGGTGGTGATCGCCTATGAGCCCGTGTGGGCCATCGGTACGGGAAAGACGGCCTCATCGCAGGATGCTGATGACATGCATGCCTGCATCCGCTCAACTGTTGAGAAGACCTGGAGCAGGGACGTGGCCGACAGCCTGATCATTCAGTACGGGGGAAGCGTGAAGCCGGAGACGATCGATGAGCAGATGGCCATGCCCAACATCGATGGCGCGCTGGTCGGCGGCGCCGCTTTGCAGGCCGATTCCTTCACCCGCATCGTCCGGTTCCAGGCCGGGTAGCTGCCGTTTCAAATTTGGATAAGCTTTGATGAATGAGCGAATATGACCCAAATAATATGGAAGGAGGAATTTGAAATGAAAAGAATGGCGTTTTTTGCAGCGTTTGTTTTCATGCTCTGTCTTTTCCTTGTTTCCGAGTCGTTTGCTCAAAGGGGCATGATGTGGAGAGGCAGCGGCGGCTGGGGGATGGGGACGCCCTACAGCAGGATGTTCAACCCTGCAACCGTTGAGACGATCACCGGAGAAGTCATTGCCATTGACAAGCTTACGCCGCTGAGGGGTATGCACTACGGCATTCACATGACCGTGAAAACGGATAAGGAATCCATTTCCGTTCACCTCGGTCCCGGATGGTTCATCGAAAATCAGGATATAAAGATCGCAGCAAAGGACAGAATTGAAGTGAAAGGTTCGAGGGTAACCTACAACGGAAATCCGGCGATCATCGCCGCCGAGATTAAGAAGGGGAACGATGTGCTCAAGCTTCGCGACGAGAGCGGGTTCCCGGCCTGGAGTGGATGGAGAAGACCATAGAACAGATGGCGGCCCTTGAACCGCCGGAACACCCGTGTCCGGCGGTTCATCCCACTGACTTCACCGCTCCCCCCGATGTCAAGAGCCCACCACAATCCGGAGCCGGTTTTGATCTCAACCGGCGAAGCCTGAACCCTTCGATGGCGACCTGCATGCGCGGGAGCAGAATCAATCGTTATCCCCATCGCATTCCCGTCTTCTCCATCTCCGTCATTACCCAGCAGAACCGAATAGATGGTTCATCATCAAACCGGCAGCGATACTCTTCCTCCATCAGCAAAGTCAAGAGGGCAGGTTCTCCCTGTCGAAGGGCGGCGCGCTTCAGCTCTTTACGATCGTTTTTCTTTTTACTTTTTCCCTAGATATTGTTAATATTTAAGTAGAATTCCACTCTGTGTTCATGGTAGTTCCGGAGCATTCCGCCAGGGAGGATTTTTCTGCGCCGTCCTGAAGACAAAGCTTCGAAAGCGAACGCAGATCGTCCATGCCCTGGGAAGCTGTAATCGATTCGTTTTTCCAACCTTTAATTACTTCTGATGGACGGAGAAAGATGAGGTGAAAAACATGATTGAAGCAAAAGAAATCCCCACCGATTGTACGCTTTGCTATCACAGTTGCGGATGCAGGGTAACGGTCAAAGATGGAAGAGCGGTGAAGATCGCCGGGCTGAACTCCCATCCCTTGAACCATGGAAAGCTCTGCCCCAAGGGGGCCAATGCCCTCGCGACCGTCTACAATCCTGATCGGCTACGGCACCCGCTGAAGCGGATCGACGGAAGCTTCAGGGAAATCTCATGGGACCAGGCTCTGGACGAAATCGCTGAAAGACTTCTGGACCTCAAGAAAAAGTTCGGCCCCGAGGTTCTGGGCGTGTTCAGCGGATCCATCGGTGTGGAAAACTTCGAAATGGGCGGTCTTGTGCAGCGGTTCAAGACCGCTTTCGGTTCACCCAATTTCTTTTCCGTTGAAAGCGTTTGCTACCGGATGCGCATCCGGGTCCGGCAAATGACCTTCGGAAGATATCCGGTCGAAGAGATGGACTCCCACCTCTATATCCTCTGGGGACACAACCCGGAACAATCGGACTTTCCCCTCAAACTCGCCCTCAAAAAAAATCTGGATCAAGGGGCCAGGCTGGTCGTCATCGACCCCAAGCGCATTCCCCTGGCCGACAGGGCGGATCTCTACCTGCAGATCCGACCGGGTACGGATGGTGCCCTGGCCCTTGCCATGATGCATGTGATCATCAACGAAAAGCTCTACGACCGGGACTTCATCGAACAGCACACCTTCGGCTTTGAGCGGCTGGTCCCCCATGTGCAGAAGTACACACCCGAGTGGGCGGAGGAAGTGACCTGGGTGCCGGCTGAAGACATCCGCAGATTGGCCAGACTGTTTTCAGGAACACGGGGGGCAAGCATCTATCAGGGCACCTGCACGCAGGACCAGACGGCCAATGGTGTTCAAAACAGCCGCGCCTTTTCTATCCTCCAGGCCATTACCGGCAACGTCGATGTCCCCGGCGGCTGGATAACCAGTCCTCCGCCGCACCTGAGAGATGTGAGTCTCGGAGTGGAAGGCAACCCCATAGGGGCAGACCGGTACCCCCTTTTCGTCGAGATGTGGGGCAGGAAAAGTCCCTTTGGCGTCGTGACTCTTGTTCCGGAAAGCATCCCTGACGAGCTGAAGGCCTTTATCGTTATTGGAGGCAACCCCCTGGTTTCCATGCCGGACAGCAACGCCTTCCGAAATGCCTTCCGAAAGCTTGACCTTCTCATCGTGCACGATCTTTTCATGACGGAAACGGCCAGGGAAGCCCATTATGTGCTGCCTGCCTGCTCCCATCTGGAAAAATGGGGGGTGGCATACAATTACAATGTGTGCCACGGCCTTCCATTCCTCATGCTGAGGAAGAAGTGCATCGGACCCCTTTACGAGAGCTGGTCCGAATGGAAATTGTTCACGGAACTGGGAAAGAGGCTTGGACTGGAAGACAGCTTCCCTTGGAAATCCGAGGAGGAAATGATTGCTTTCGAACTAGCCCCATCAGGATTCTCCTTTGATGATCTTCTGAACAGGACGCCGGAAGGCGTATTCTATGCCGAAAAGAAATACGAGCAAAAAGAAGGACGGTATCATTCCCCTTCAGGGAGAATTGAGATTTACAGCGAAACCTTCGAGCGGGCCGGATTTGATCCTCTGCCCACCTTTCTGGAGCCGGAAAGAGGACCGGGGCGGGCGAGCAGAGCATTTTTGGAGAAGTTCCCTTTGATTCTGTCCACGGGCAACAGACACATTGTCTATACCCACAGCCAACATCACGGTGCGGACATCCTTCGCAGAATGTATCCCGAGCCCCTTGTCCAGATCAGCCCAGCGACAGCAAACCGCTTTGGAATTGAGGGCGGAGACAGAGTCATCGTGGAAACGAACCGGGGGCAGGTGAACATGAAGGCTGCCGTGGAGGAGCGGTTAGCGGACAGCGTCGTGCTGGTGCCGCACGGCTGGGAGGGGGACGCCAATGCCAATCTGCTGACCGACGTAGAGTGCCGCGAGCCCATGATGGGCTATCCGGACATGAAATCGCTACAATGCCGCATTAGAAAGGCATAGCAAAGTCTGAGGCGGGATGCTTCCCGGCGAGCCCCGTCAAGCCCACCGGATCACCGGCAGCCGTCAAACTTTCGTTTCACCGCAAAAACATTTGATGATATAAAAACCCGGTGGGATAAAGACCGGCTCTACGAACTCAAATGCAGAAAGGAATGCGACACAGTGGAAAGCAGAAAACGCCTCACGGAACTCCCGGCGTGGAAAGCGCTGGCGGCTCACTCTCAGGAGCATAAACATCATCTCAGGGATCTTTTCGCGGGCGACCCTGAACGGGGAAAACGCATGACCACCCATGAGGCAGGCCTTCATCTCGATTATTCAAAGAACTGGATCACCGATGAAACGCTCAGGCTCCTTCTCCAATTAGCGAAGGAAACCGGCCTGAGGGAGCGGATCGATGCCATGTTCCGAGGGGAAAAAATCAATCTCACGGAAAGCCGTGCCGCCCTTCATGTGGCCCTTCGCGCGCCTCGTGGGGCATCCATCTGCGTGGATGGCGAAAACGTCGTTCCCCTGGTTCATGATGTGCTGGACAGGATGGCCCGTTTTGCCGACAAGGTCCGGAACGGATACTGGAAAGGCCACAGCGGAAAACGCATCCGGAATATCGTCAATGTCGGCATCGGCGGCTCGGACCTCGGGCCGGTCATGGCCTACGAGGCTCTCAAACATTACAGCGACAGGTCCCTCACCTTCCGCTTCGTCTCCAATATCGACGGAACGGACTTCGCCGAAGCCGTTCAGGATCTTCATCCTGAGGAAACGCTTTTTATCGTGTCTTCGAAGACCTTTACAACCCTGGAGACGATGACCAACGCCGAAACGGCCCGCGACTGGCTGGTTCAGGGGAATCATGGCGACCGCAAGGCGGTGGCGAAGCACTTCGTCGCCGTTTCGACCAACGCTGCCGCGGTAACGGCATTCGGCATCGATTCCGCCAACATGTTCGGATTCTGGGATTGGGTCGGCGGGCGGTACTCGATGGACTCGGCCATCGGCCTGGCGACGATGATTGCCGTCGGACCCGGACACTTCCACGGCATGCTGGGGGGGTTTCATGAGATGGATGAGCACTTCCGCACAGCCCCCTTTGAAGACAACCTGCCTGTGCTCCTAGCCCTCCTGTCCATCTGGTACAGCAACTTTTTCGGCGCGGAAACCATCGCCGTCATTCCCTATGAACAATACCTGAAGCGATTTCCGGCATACCTTCAGCAGCTGACGATGGAAAGTAACGGGAAGCGCGTCACCCTCGACGGGATCGAGGTGGACTACTCAACCAGCCCCATCTATTGGGGTGAACCCGGAACGAACGGCCAGCACTCCTTTTTCCAGTTGATTCACCAGGGGACAAGGCTGATCCCCTGCGACATGATCGCCTTTGTCGAACCGCTCCATCCCCTAGGCCGTCACCACGATCTGCTGCTGGCGAACGTCTTCGCCCAGACCGAGGCGCTGGCCTTCGGTAAAACGCTCGAAGAAGTCCAGGCCGAAGGCGTCCCGGACTGGCTGGCACCTCACAAGGTCTTCGCGGGAAACCGGCCATCCAACACAATCCTTGCCCAGAGGCTGACTCCGGAAATCCTGGGCAAACTGGTCGCCCTCTATGAACACTGCGTCTTTGTTCAGGGAGTCATCTGGAACATCAACCCCTTCGACCAGTGGGGCGTCGAACTTGGAAAGGCCCTGGCCCAGCGCATCATCCCGGAGTTGGAAAGCACGGAGGACCCTCAGCTCGCACATGACAGTTCGACGAACGCCATGATCCTCCGTTACCGGAAGCTCAAGCAAAAATTGGGGTGAACAGGCCGCGCCGGCCCCGCCATAGAAACGGTTATGCACCCTGCAGGGATGGCTCCCCTGTAAATGAGTCTCCCCGGCGTCAGTGACCCGCCGTCTTTCCGAAAAAGAGGGCGTAAAGCTCCAGGGGCTCAATGTACCTGCCGTCCCTGTAGACCCGCATATTTCCTGACGATATTTCATCGATGAGCATGGTCTCATCCTGGTGGTAACCGAATTCCAATTTGATATCGTAGAGCTCCATGCCCTTTTCAAGCAGGCTGCCGGCGATGATCTCCGTGATCTTCCTCGTCTCCGCCTTGATGTCGTCATACTGCCCGCCGCTCATGATGCCAAGGTCTATAAGCCCGTCCCGGGTGACGAGGGGATCTCCTCTGTCGTCGTCCTTCAACGTCATTTCGACGTATAGAGGAAGGGGAGCACCCTCTGCGACATAGTCGCCGTAGCGACGCAGGAAGCTGCCGACGGCCCTCCGGCGGCAAATAACCTCAACCCCCTTTCCAAAAACCTTGGCCGGAAGGACCTCCATCGTCGTTTCCTCCAGATTTGAAGCAACATAATGAGTCTTAATCCCAGCAGCCTTCAGCTTTTCAAAAAAGAAGACGGACATCCGGAGATTCATCCTGCCCACTCCTTCAATGCTCAGCCCTATTTGATTCGCACCTGGATCGAACACCCCGTTCTCACCGGTGACATCATCCTTGAACTTGAGTAGATAATGACCGTTTTCAAGGACATACACATTTTTTGTTTTTCCTTCATACAGCAAAGCAGCCTGCTCCATTTTTTCCTCCGAATGCGCACCGCGGAAAGCCACATCCAACCGATGTGGCCATGATGATACGGACATGGTGATCCTGGTCGGCACGGGCCGCGGGTATTCTCTCCCGTCGTGCGGATGGCGCCCCGGTTTCCCCTCCATCCAAGATCCTTCCGGCACAAGAATAACGGGTTCCTACGTTCCGGTCAACAGGGCATCTGAAAGATTTTGCGTTCCTGTTCGTGATTTTTCCCCTCGCCGGGACGGGATCATACCAGCGATGACTCCGAGGTATCTTGCAGGCGTGTCACGCCTGCATTCGAGCATTCGATCAATGATCGGCTCAACATCTCCTTGACATTTCGGTGAGTTTACCGCACAAATTAGTATAAATCCGCGTCAATCGGTTTCCAACCAATCGGAACCCTCAACAGGGTGAAGCTATGGATTGATCCTTATAGAAAACCCCGTCCCCGAAAAGAGGCGGGGTTCTGTGTTCAGCGTCCTGCCCTTCTGCATCCTCACGGCCGATTCCGAGGCATCAAGGCGGGAGAGTTTTTTTCAGGAGAGCAGATACAATCGATTTGCTGTTTTTTTCCGGCAGGGAGGTGCAGAATGAAAAAGAATCAACGGCTTGCAATCATTGGTGGAGATGCGGCCGGGATGAGCGCGGCGGTCCAGGCAAAGCGCAGAAATCCCGAGCTGGACATCATTGTTTTCGAAAGGGGTCCGCACACATCCTACTCGGCGTGAAGCATTCCCTACTACGTCGGCAAGGTTGTCGACGATATCAGGAAGCTGGTGGTTGTCACCCCCGAGGAGTTTCGTGACCGATACGGCATTGACGCCCGTATCCTCCACGAAGTTACGGAAATCGACCTCAAGGAGCGCCGACTCCATGTCCGTGACCTCAAGGAAGGAAAGGAGCACCGAGAGGCCTTCGATCTGCTGATGATTGCAACGGGTGCCGTTCCCTTTTGTCCCGATGTGCCCGGATCAAAGGCCCGGGGGGTATATGGACTTCATTCCCTCCAGAGCGGAATCCGGGTCCGGGATGTCATTGACAGGGAAAAGCCGGAAAGGGCCGTCATCATCGGAGGGGGATATATCGGGCTGGAAATGGCGGAGGCCTTGATCATGAGAGGTCTCGATGTCTCTCTCGTGGAGCTGGCTGCCCAGGTCATGAACACCCTCGATCCCGATATGGGTTCCCTTGTTTCCGAAGCACTCATGCGTGTCGGCGTCAAGCTCTTCAGGGAAGAATCTTTCCGGGCCGTCGAAATGGAAGAGGATCGGGTTCGAGCCGTCGTTACGGACCGCCGCACCCTTCCCGCCGATATCGTCATTCTGGGCCTGGGAGTGCGACCCAACACGGAGTTGGCCGAGCATGCCGGGATTGCCCTCGGCGTCCGAAAGGCCATTAAAACCAACGACCGGATGCAGACGAACATGCCGGGTGTCTGGGCGGCCGGAGATTGCGCCGAATCCTTTCATCTCGTCAGCCGGCGCCCGGTCCATATCGCCCTGGGAACGATCGCCAACAAGCAGGGCAGGGTTGCCGGGATCAACCTGGGTGGGGGCTATGCCACGTTCCCCGGCGTGGTGGGGACGGCTGTGAGCAAGATATGCGATTTTGAAGTGGCCAGGACAGGCCTTCAGGAAAGGGAAATAACGGACCTGGGGCTGGAATATGTCACGGGACGGATCGAAGGCATGACGCGGGCCAGCTATTATCCAAATGCCGGAAAGATAACGGTGAAGGCACTGGCGGAAAGGGAAACAGGGAGGCTCCTGGGTGCCCAGATCGTGGGCGTTGAAGGTGCTGCCAAGCGGATCGATGTCTTCGCAACGGCGCTTCATGCCGGCTTTGATGTTGAGGAGATGATCAATCTCGATCTCAGTTATGCGCCCCCCTATTCCGGCGTCTGGGATCCCGTGCATCTCGCCGTACGCCGGGCCAAAGCCGCGCTGGCGGAATTCCCATAAAAACCGGCGGCCCCTTCCCCGGTACGGAACCATCACCCTTTCAACGGCTTCCTGGAAAACAATCCCGGAAGCCGGTAACGAGAGACAGACGTCATGATCCTTCTGAAACATATTCTTTTCGTTTCCGAACCGGCGTCAGATCAGACTTCGGCCCTGGAACGGGCCGTTACACTGGCGGAAAACAACAATGCGGACCTGACGGTCGCCACGGCGATCCCTTCCGTACCGGACGGTTATCTTCATGAAAGGGCGGCCCTCTACAGGCAGGATCTTGAAGCCTTGATCGAACCCTTCCTGGATCGCCTGAACATCCGACTCGAAGTGCTCTCGGGTCCGGTTTTTCTCGAGGTCATTCGCACCGTGCTGCGCAATTCTCACGATCTGGTCATCAAGGTGGCGGAAAATCCCCCTTTCATGAAAATGCTCTTCGGCACCGACGACATGCATCTCCTGCGCAAATGTCCGTGCCCCGTATGGCTGATGAAGACTCCCGAGAGATCCAAATATTCGGTCATCGTGGCTGCCGTGGATGTTGACCCCTTGAATTCCTCGGAGACGGAGCAGGACCTCAATAAGAACATTCTGGACCAGGCGACTTCGCTGGCCCTGTCCGATTTCGCGTCGCTGCACCTGGTTCACGCCTGGGAGCCATTTGCAGAAGGCACCTTGCGTTCCAGGGTCGACGCGGTTGCGGGAGGTGCCGACTATCTCGAGAAGGAGCACATGCTTCACCAGCAGGCATTCTATAGGCTCGGCGAGACCCTGCGAAACCGGATCGGCGAGGATATCTATGATTATCTTTCCCCCACCTTCCATCTTCTGAAAGGGCCGGCCAAAAAGCTGATCCCGGAATTGGCGTCGCAACTGGAGGCGGATTTGGTCGTCATGGGAACGGTTGCACGAACGGGCATCGCGGGATTGTTCATCGGCAATACCGCAGAGGCCATTCTTGACCAGCTGGCCTGCTCAGTCCTTGCCGTCAAGCCCCCCGGTTTTGTCACACCGGTGAAACTTTCCGAATAGATGAATTCCTTGCCAGCAGCGAAGGTCCTGATCCTGCGTGCAGTATGTCTGGTGGTTCAACGCCTGTCACACGGCGCTGCATTTCACCTGGAAACAGGCGGGCGATAATGATATAAGCGCCCTGCTTGCAGATCGTTCAACCCTTTGCAACCATCGGCAGGTCCTTATTGAAGCGATGACGGAATCTTACACCGTCTTTTTTTTCAGTGAATAACGGGGAGGCGCGGAGAATGGAAAAAAGACATTCAAAATTTTCGACTTTTTTATTTTTTGTGGTCATCTTGGTCCTTTTGTCACCGTCGACGGCCCGGCAGGCCCGCGCCGCCCTTTCTGATTTTAACAAAGACGGCCGCTCCGATCTGCTGTTGAGGAACAGCTCCAACGCTTCAACGGTTCTGTGGTTCATGAACGCCGACGGAACCCATTCCGGCGATAAGACCCTCTGGACGAGCAAGGACTCCACCGTCGCAGGAACGGGGGACTTCAACAACAACGGAATCTGCGATCTCATCAAAAGAAGCTCGTCGACCGGGCAGGCGGTCCTCTGGTTCATGAACGCCGACGGAACACGCAAAAGCTACAAGGTCCTCTTTACCGAACCGAAAACGACCATCGCGGGCACGGGCGATTTCAACGGTGACGGAATCTGCGACCTTATCCAGAGAAAAATGACCACCGGGCAGATGGTCCTCTGGTTCATGAACGCCGACGGGACTCGCAAAAGCTACAAGGTCCTCTTCACCGAACTCTATTCCACCATCACGGCCACGGGGGATTTCAACAACAACGGAATCTGCGATCTCATCAAAAGAAGCTCGTCGACCGGCCGGACGGTTCTCTGGTTCATGAACGCCGACGGAACACGCAAGAACTATAAGGTCCTCTTCACCGATCGAAAATCCACCGTCGTGGCCACGGGCGATGTGGACAAGAACGGCATCTGCGATCTCATCAAGAGAAACGCCTCCACCGGTCAGACGGTTCTCTGGTTCATGAACGCCGACGGAACCAAAAAAAGCGAAAAGGAGCTTTTTACGGACACGAAATCCACGGTTGCGGCTACCGGTGATTACAATGGTGACGGCATCTGCGATCTTATCAAGAGAAACACATCCACGGGCCAGGCGGTGCTCTGGTTTTTAAACGCCGATGGATCCCGGAAAAGCTACAAGGTTCTCTTCACCGGAACGGAGCTCGCCCTCATACCGGCCCCTGCTATCCCGAAGCTCACGAAGCAGTCCATTTTCGGTACCGCCGGACAGTCCATGGGGTACTCCACATACGAGTATGATGCGGGAGGACGACAGATCAAGATGTCCTCCTACAGTGCAACAGGCTTACTGGTGGGATACACGAAAAGCCAGTACAATTCAGAGGGAAAACCCATTAAGGTTTCCAATTACAGTGCTGCCGGTCAACTCATGCAATACATCAAAACCTCTTACAACAAGTCCGGAGACGCGGTTAATGTATCCACTTATAACGGTTACACAAATCTTTTGATGCTCAAAGTCCTCACCGAATACAAATCTCCGGGAAAACCGTCAAAGGTCACGGAGTACGGCGCCACGGGCATCATCTCGAAATACACCGTATACGAATATAACGAGGCGGGCAAGCCCGTCAAGGTTGCCACATACAATCTCGACGACGAGCTGACAGGATATGTCACGTACGAATACAATAAGGCCGGAAAACAGAGCAAGGTATCCAAATACGGCCCTACGGGGCTTTTGCTCAAATACACGACCTATCAGTACAACTCATCTGGATTACAGATAAAAGTTTCTGAATACGGCGCCACGGGCGTCATCTCGGAATACACCGTTTATGAATATAATGCCGTGGGAATGCCGGTCAAAACGTCCACCTACGATTTCACGGACCAGCTGAAAGGATATGTCACGACCCTCTACGATGCGGCGGGAATGATCACGAAGGTTTCCTCCTATGGACCTACGGGGCTTTTGAAACAATTCACAACCATGGAATATACCTACTGAGGCCGGGATGGGGATTGCCTCGGCGGCTGTCATCCTCCTCTGCTGCAGGATCCTTTTTTTCTGCGGCCCGCGAAGTCCGGTCAGCCGTTCAGCTCGATCATTTCCAGGCTGTGATTCGCCTCGCCATGCTCCGGCCGGATTTCCTCGCGAAGGTCCCTTCCTTGAAACAGGGCCGGAACTCGATTCATGGGCCGATGCCCTTCGGCGGACAGGCTATCCTTGCCGGCATGGACGGCGCTCTGGCCGAGGAGGAGACAGAACGCCGCGTCACGGGAATTGGCCGGCATGCACCGGATGATGTAACTGGGATCGATGTATTTGAGGTTGATCTCCATGGCGTTTTTCTTGAAATAGTCCCTGATGGCATCACGCAGATAAATGCCGATGTCTCCGTATTTGACATTACCCGTTCCGAAGGTTCCTGGGGCCCCCGGGACGTTCCCAGGATCGACCCGCCAAGCTCATGAACGCGGGCCACCGAGTCCGGCGTCAGGCTGAGGGGCTCGTGCCCGAGCCTCTCCACGAGCCCCGCGTACCCGTACCGGAACCCATAGATCCTCTGCACACCGCAGTGGCAACAAAGGCTCATGACGATGGCCCGGATCACATCGTTCAGGCCGGGACAGATCCCTCCGCAGGTTACAATGCCGCAGGCGATCCGAGACGGGTCAAAAAAGATCTTTTCCCTTGGCCCCGCCGCTTCCATTGCAGGCGGCGTTGTCCCTTGGTCAAGCCTTGACTCGATCACATCGAGACAGGAGTCATAAAGAACCCGCCCGCTGGCATCGGCAAAGCGGATGCCGTTTGCGCGGCCCCTTGAAAAGTCTGAACCGCTTGATTGCCGCGGCGGTTTTTAAAAACCGATTTCCCGGGCATAGGAGAACTGGCGCTTCCAGGGGATACCTGGATGGGCCGAATCGAAGGTTTTCTCGCCCACAATCCGCATCGATTCCTCATCGATCCGGATCGGATGATAGGCGCCTACAAAACCCTGATCGGGGTGGATCGTGGGATTGTCCCCCGGCCAGCAGTCGCACTCTGTCGTAATGTTCAGCAGGGCATTGATCAGAACGGTGCGCCCCTCGATCTTCCGCCAGACGGCCGCCGCCGTTTCCACGAGCTTCTCCTGAAAAACCGTTGCGTCCGTTTCCCACTCGATTTTCAGGGCCATGTTAGGGCAGAGGCCGATGCACTGCGCGCAGCCGATGCAGACGTCGTGGTCATAGGTGGGGAAGCCGTCCTCGCCGAACTGCGCCGCGCCCGTCGGACAGACATCGACACAGACGCCGCATTTTATGCACTTCTGGGGCTTGAGAAGCGGGCGGATGTCGGCATGCATCCTCTGCTTCTGTGCCCGTGAGGCGAATCCCATGGACAGGTTTTTGATGGCCCCCCCGAACCCCGCTTCCATGTGCCCTTTGAAGTGGGAAAAGATGACATACCCGTCGGCCCGGTCAAATATGTCGGCCACCTGTACGGAAGAAAAGTGTCCATAATTCGTCTGCAGGTCCACAACGGATCGGCCGTCCATTCCGTCGGCGATGACGACGGGGCACCCCAGAAAGTCCCCCGTATAGCCATGCTCCGCCGCCGTCTGCAGGGAATCTTCAGCCTTCCGCCGCCCCCCGGAATACAGGACCGTCGTATCGAAAAGGAAAGGGGAAGCGCCCGCCTCCTTCAGCCAGTGGGCAATCTCCCGGGCATAGTCGGGCGGGAGAAAACTGCGGTTCCCCCTTTCGCCCCAGTGAAGCTTGATGCCCACCCGGTCTCCCCCGCGGAAGGGGGCCTCCATTTTCTCCAACAGGCGCCGCAGTTCGGCCACGTATGGGCGGTGGGCGTTTGACAGCCTTTCAAAGACGATTTCTTCCATGATGTGGGTCCTCTCCTCCTGTTGATATTCAGGGCGCGAGCATGACCTGGTCGCCGAAATGCTCGGAAAGTGCGGCAGCCAGGCGGGCGGCAGCCTGCTCGTCGGAGCATTCAACCATCAGCTCCCCGCCATCCCCCACAACGAGACGGCCATGGACCTCAACGACCGCCTCGACATCGTCGGGCTCAACCGTCCACCATCCCCGCGTCCGCTGCAGAAGCTCCTTACCTTTTAATTTTCTCGGGGTCACTAGGTCGATCTGCCTGAACCAGGCGGTCCATCCTATCTGCGCCGGCTCCCGGAGGACCGGGCTGACCGGATCGTGGTAGATGCGGCATCTTCCGAACAGGCGAAGGCGCATCATGGCACCAGCCCTGAAATTTCCCGGGTCCGGGCGTCCTGACTTCCCATGACCTGCAGCTTCTCCTCCGGAACGCCGTCCCGTTCCATGAGCCGTTTCAAGGCAAATCCGTAGAGGATTCCCGCGTCATCATCCGCCAAGGACAGATTTCTCCGATCCGCCGCAGCCCAGCCCCGTTCGAAGAGCACCCGTGCGGCTTCCCGCCATCGACGGAGCCTGGGGTCGAAGGGTGAAATTCCCGCATCACCGATCAGTTTCGTCGACACCGCTTCCATCTGAGAAAAAACCCGCCGCATTCTTCGAATGCCGGGATCGTAGCCGAATTCATCGACGTTCGTAGCGTTCACAGTTTTTTCCCCCGCCTCTTTGTAAGGTCTGTTTTTGAAGCATTCTTTTCGGGATCATGAGTTTGGACAAAAAAATAGCAGCCCCCCTTGAAGGTGTCAATATCATTGCCCCGGAAAAATCTTCGCATTCCCGGATGCCATGTCAGGATCAAGGATTCGTTCAGCCTTTAAGCAACCTTGCGTCTTCCATAGGAATCTCACCGACCCGCCGCAGTAGCGGTGTCATGGACATTCCCTGTATGAAAATGGAAAAGGCCACCACTGCAAAGGTCACCGAAATGATTTCTTCACGGTGAGGCACCCAAAGCGGCAGCCCCACTGCCAAGGCAAGAGCCAGGGCCCCTCGAAGACCGCCCCAGAACAGAACAAGCTGGTGCTTACCCTGTACACGAAGCTCGGACCTGCTGAACAGAGCGCAAAAAGGATAGACTGCACACGCCCTTCCCACCAGTACAAGGAGTATTGCAAATATCGCCGGAAAAATGACTGCTTTAAAGTTCTGCAGCGAAACCTGCACCCCGATACCAATAAAGATGAACGAATTGGCAAGAAAACCGAGATACTCCCAATAGGCGGTAATGGCTTTTCTGACATCGTCAGAACCCGCTTTCATGAGGCGAAGATTCCCTACCAGAAGGCCCGCCGTCAAAGTGGCGAGGACCCCTGAAAAATGAAAGTGCTCGGCGATGAGAAAAGAACCATAGGCTGTGACGGTTGTTAAGGTAAATTCAACAAGATTATCACCTGACCGTCTTTCAAGGATCATAATGAACCCGGCAACCAGTGCGCCGCAGAGGACGCCGCCCCCTACGGTAAGCGCCAGCTTTCCGGCAATGCCGATCAGTGTCATAGACCCACCTGCCGCAGCGGCAAGAATGACGGCAAAGGCAACGGCAGCCGTACCGTCGTTGAGGAGGCTTTCTGCTTCGACCAGCAGACGGATCCGGCTGTGGACTCCTGCTTCATTGAACGTGGCGATTACGGAAACGGGATCCGTAGCTGCGATGAGCGCACCGAAAAGCAGGGCGCTGATCCAAGCCCAATCGGCAAGATACCGCATCCCTGCAGCTGTTACCGCTGCCGATAGGAACAACCCTGCGGTGACAAGGATCAGGATAAGGAAAAATTCACTGCGCAGATTGCTCCAGCGAATTTGTATGGCTGCTTCAAAAACCAGGGGTGGCAGGAATATATTGAAGATTAATTCTTTTGTAAAGGGAATCCCTGAAAACAAAGGAAAAAATGCCAGAAGAATTCCGACAAAAACCAGCCCCACGCTGTAGGGAACTTTGAGTCGCCGTGTCAGGATCGCAACCATACTTGCAATGAGCAGTATGATCAGAAATCGATCCAGTTTGATGATGAAGTCCATTTTCAACTCCTCTTGAGGGAAAGTCATACCGCATATTAAGGTCATAAAAAGTCTGAGGCCGCTGCGGAATGGGTTGGGTTGGTGCGTCTCCGTGCAAGGCGGATCTCCCGCCAGCGGCACGGGGATGAGAACATCTGCTTTTCAATTTCAACAAGCTACGAAACGGCCTGCGCCCAGCAGCGCGCTCCGCTCGTTAAGGATAACCTGCACCGGAATCGCTTCCAACAGGGGACTCATGCGTCCCTTGCTGGTAAAGGCGAGCAGAAATCCGGGTCCCTTGAGCTTCTCAATGATCTTCGGGACAATCCCTCCTCCCAGATAGATGCCTCCGGTGGCGAGGTAACGCAGTGCCACATTTCCCGCCTCGGCCTCGTACAGGGAGACAAAGAGATCAAGAACCTGGCGGCAGAGGGGACAATTGCCGGACAATGCCGACCGGGTGATGACCGCCGCGGGGTCATTCGCCAGCATCTCCTCTGCAATCGCCGGAGATTCGGACAGATGCCGCGCATCTCGCAGGAAACGGTAAATGTTGCGCAGCCCGGGACCGGAGAGAACCCGTTCGGCACTGACCCGGCCGTGCGCATCGCGCAGATAGAGGAGCAGTTCCGCTTCGATCTCGGTGCGGGAAACGTCCTTCTGCCAGCAGCGTCAACTTGTCACAGGCGGCATCGAAATAAGCAAGCCGCGTGGACGTTCCCCCGATATCTCCTGCCAGAACCGGCATCGTATCTCCATTATTTTTCAAGGCAAAAAAATTAATCCCGCTGAAATCTCAGAAAGGATATATTTTATCGATAACGGAATGATTTTGCCCTGTGTTCATTTCCTTTTTTCACCTTCCGGCCTTCGCCGAAGAAAGGCCGCTCCTTTGCCAATCTCCAGCGCCTTCTGGGGATCGAGCAATCCAAAGAGCTGGATCAGCTTGGCCACAAGTCCGGTCCAGCCCGTCTGATGGCTTGCACCGAGTCCAGCACCATTGTCGCCGTGGAAGTACTCGAAGAAGAGGATGTGGTCGCGCCAGAAAGGATCGGCCTGGAATTTCTCCGTGCCTCCATACACAGGACGCATACCCTGCTCGTCGCGCAAAAAGATCCGGGTAAGCCGGTCCGCGATTTCCTTGGACACCTCGAACAGATTCATCATCTTGCCTGATCCGGTCGGGCACTCGATCTTGAAGTTGTCACCGTAGTACAGGTAGAAATTCAGCAGCGCCCGGATGATCATCGCGTTCACTGGCATCCAGACCGGGCCCCGCCAGTTGGAGTTGCCGCCGAACATGCCCGTATTCGACTCTGCCGGCAGGTAGTCCACCCGGTACTCCTGGCCCTGCACGTGGAAAACGAAGGGGTGCTTCTCATGAAACTTCGAGAGCGAGCGGATACCGCAGGGACTCAGAAACTCGTTCTCGTCAAGCATCTTGGACAGGATCCGGCGCAGGCGTTCCTCGTTGATGAGGGCAATGATCCCGCGCTCTGCCACGCCGAAATGACCCGGGCCCGTAGGGTGGATAGACTCCAGGAGTTCGGGCATGCGGCTCAGGCGTCTCATCAAATTGGCCATCGCCAGTGGAATACGCTCCCTCTGCCATACCTCAGTCACCGTTGTGGCGCACAGGGGCAGGAGCCCCACCATGGAGCGCACCTTGAGCCGCTGGGCACTGCCGTCGGGAAGCCGCAGCAGGTCGTAGTAGAAGCCGTCCTCCTCGTCCCACATGCCGTCCTGACCGGGACGGTTCATGGCCGCGGCGATATAATAGAAATGCTCAAGGAACTTCAAGACCATGTCCTCATAGTTAGGGTCATGGGCGGCGATCTCCACCGCAAGTTCCAACATATTCTGGCTGAAGAGGGCCATCCAGGCCGTGCCGTCCGCCTGCTCCAGGTGGCCGCCGGTGGGCAGCGGGGCGCTGCGGTCAAAGACGCCGATATTGTCGAGGCCGAGGAATCCCCCCTCGAACACATTCTTGCCGAAGCGGTCCTTGCGGTTCACCCACCAGGTGAAGTTCAGCAGCAGCTTGTTGAATGCCGCCTTGAGAAAATCCAGGTCCGTCTCGCCGCGCAGGGCCTGCTCGGTGCGGTGCAGGAACAGTGTCGCAAAGGCGTGGACCGGGGGGTTTACGTCACTGAAGTTCCACTCGTACGCAGGCATCTGGCCGCTGGGGTGCAGGTAGACCCCGCGAAGCATCAATGACAGCTGCTCCTTGGCAAAATCCGGGTCCACGATCGAGAGCGGAAGCGTGTGAAAGGCCAGATCCCAGGCCGCATACCAGGGATACTCCCACTTGTCGGGCATGGAGATGATGTCCTCGTTGAGCATGTGGAACCACTCCGAGTTCCGGGCGTTGCGATAACCGGCATGGAGGGGATTGGAGTGGTGCTCGTCCAGCCAGTTATCCCCGTCGAAGAAGTAGAACTGTTTGCTCCAGAGCATTCCGGCAATAGCCTGGCGCATGACGTTGGCCGCGTCCGGGGAGACCGAGGATGGGGTCACGGAGCGATAGAACTCGTCTGCCTCCTGCAGACGTGCCGCCAGGGTCGCGTCAAACGCCGGCCCGAAAGGTGCGGCAGCGCCTTTGCTCGTTTTTCGTTTCCCTTCCGGTCCGCGCGAGGTTAGACGCAGCCGCACGGTCGCCGACCGGCCAGGCTCCACCATCAGCCGATAGTGCGCAGCGACCTTGGTGCCCTGCTTTTCCGGGTTCACCGCAGCCTGATTTCCCTGCACCACGAAGTCGTTGATGCCGTCCTTGACATACGGGCTCTCGTTCTTTTGCCCGGGGAAAAGCCGCTCGTGGTTCGTCTCGTTCTCAGTGAAGAGCAGTGACGCCGCGCCTTCGCAAGAAAGGATGAATTCCCCCAGCAGCGGATGTGTTGCCGCGATTGCACTCGTACCTTCCGCTGCCTTGATCTGGTTCAGGTTTGGTTTCTCTGGAGATCGATTGGTTTCGGCAATCCAAGACGACCAATCATTACGGAACCACAGCGTCGGCAACAGGTGCACTTCGGCCGCTTCCGGTCCACGGTTGGCGGCGGTAATCTGCACCAGGATGTCTTCCGGGCCGGCCTTGGCATACTCCACGAAGACGTCGAAATATCGATCGTCATTGAAAACACCGGCATCAAGCAGTTCATACTCCATCTCTTCCCGGCTGCGCCGCCGGTTCGTCTCCACAAGGTCCGCATAGGGAAAAGCTGCCTGGGGATATTTGTAGAGGTATTTCATGTAGGAATGGGTGGGAGTGCTGTCGAGGTAAAAGTAGTATTCTTTTACATCCTCGCCGTGGTTCCCCTCGCTGTTCGTGATTCCGAAGAGGCGCTCCTTAAGAATCGGGTCCCTGCCATTCCACAATGCAAGGGCGAAACACAGGTGCTGTTTGTCATCGGAAATGCCGGCGATACCGTCCTCGCCCCAGCGGTAGGCGCGCGAGCGCGCATGATCGTGGGAGAAGAAATTCCAGGCATCGCCGTTTTCACTGTAATCCTCGCGCACCGTTCCCCACTGCCGTTCACTCAGGTACGGCCCCCATTTCTTCCACTCTTTTCTTCCTTCACGCGCTTCCGTTAGCCGTATTGTTTCAGCGTTCATGTTTCGCCTCCTGATTTTTCCCCATCGCATTTTGGACTTTTTATATTACACCCTTTCTTGAAACTGCTTTCCATGCTTCGCTACAGATGTTACAAAATTCATCGTGCTAGGTGCTAACTGATGGGGACTTTAACCGTGGGTGCCTGTGGTGACGGTCCGGTTTCAAAAAGGCTGAGTAAAATCAAGAAGGCAACCCAAATTCCGGGTCTCTTCATAATCAGCGCCTCCATTGGCTTGACCTGATTGATTATGTCTCCTTTTGGATGCGATCTTCTCCTGCCGGTTTCTGAGTTGGACAAAGGCAACAACGAAGGTAATGCCCGAATTTTTTGAAGAGGAGATAACTTGACGTCCCTGATCAGGACGCTGTAGGCCTTAGCGTTTCCCCGGCAGCCGCCTGCATTGCCTGATAGCGCTCGATCGCCGCGCGCGCGTTGAACAACATGCGCTCTCGGCCGAGTTTCTCGGCCAGGCCGCCATTTCGTATGACATCGAGGACACCGGGGTTCAGCCCAACCAGCCACCTCACTGCGCCGCGTTCAGTCGCGCTCTTCTCGCCCTCTATTATCATTTGCAGCGCCGAATATTCGATATCCGGCACCCGGCTCATGTCCAGCACAAGCACGCGTGGCTTGTGCTGCGTAGCCAGTGCGCGGATCTGATCCGCCACATACTGCGCGTTGAGGAAGAAGATGCGCCCCTCCGGCCGCACGATTAACAGGCCCTCGAATGTCTCATCATCGGGGTGTTCGGATGACAGCGGGCGCAGCACGTCGGCACCTCGCTTGCGGCCAATGACATACACTTTTGGGTGGGCGGTCTGGTTGGCCAGACTGATCAGCGACACAACAATTGCCACCATAATGCCCTTTAGCGTGCCGAATACCAGCACACCGGCACAGGCGATCAGCGCCCAGCGAAACTCCAACGTGCGCACCTTGCGGATGGCGCTGAACTCCGCAGGCTGGATCAACCCAATCGAGTAGACAATGACGATCGACGCAAGCGTTGCGTGGGGCAGAAGGCCCATCACAGTAGCGAGCAGCAGCATGGTTGCTGCCGAGACACTGGCGGTAACGAACGATGCCTTCTGCGTCCGCCCGCCCGCGGAGCGCACGACAGCGGTCTGCGATGTGCCCCCTCCCGCCGGCATCGCACCAAGCAGCGCCCCCCCCAGATTGGCGACCCCGGTGGCGATCAACTCTCGATTCGCATCGAGGGGAGGATCTCCAGGACTGGCAAAGGCACGACCCGCTGCAATCGTTTCCGTGAAACTCATCAGCGCGATCCCGAGCGCACCTGGCACCAACTGCGCGATCAGTGCTGGTTCCGGCATCGTGAGTCCCGGTAAACCTTTTGGAATCAGGCCGACCGTCGACACTCCCACTGCCTGCAGGCCGAAGAGCCACGATGCTGCGATGGCGCCCCCCACCGCAACCAGGGGAGCCGGATAATTCGGCCACAGGCTCTCCATGCCGATCAGTATAGCAAACGTTGCAGCGGCCACCGCGAGCGTCATCAGCGAGGTCTCGGGAATGTGTTGCAAGACACTGAGGATGTCGATGAAGAATCCCTGCTTAATGATGTGAATTCCAAAGAGTTTCGGCACTTGGTCCAGTACGATCACAAGGCCGATTCCCGCTTTGAAGCCTGTCAGCACCGGCAAGGAAATGAAGTTGGCGACAGACCCTAGACGCACCAGCCTCGCCAGCACTAGCATCACGCCGACCAGCGCGGTCAGCGTGGCCGTTGCAGTGCCCAGCTTCGCAGGGTCACCGTCTGGTACTACCAGGCCAAGCTGCGTGCCGGCCAGGATTGCCAGGGTTGTGGTGGAGCTGACGCTGAGCACGCGCGATGACCCCAGCAAAGCGTAGAGGATCATCGGGACCAAGGCCGTATAGAGACCTACTGCAACGGGCAAGCCGGCAACCGTTGCGTAGGCCATCGCCTTCGGAAGAACAACCGCCGCTGCCGTAAGGCCGGCGATCACGTCGAAGCGCAGTGCGGTGGCGTTGGACTGGCCTGCCTTCGCTTCTGTCGGATACTGATTAGATTTAGACTGCATGATGAATATTTCCCATACTATAAGCTTGCGCACACCCGTGTATAGTTCTCAAATACGGCAACTTGGCAAAAGACATCAGCGCTATAAGATTGATCATTTCGACCAATCAATGAAACTCACTCCAAAAAGTAGTATTCGATCAGGGTCGTTTGATCCCAATCTTCCGGGTCTTGGACCATACCACCCAGGCTTCTTCGTGTACCCGGACATCTGGAAATCCCAGGTAACGCAGGATGAAGAAGGCATCTGAGGCAGCAAGGCCGGTGTCACAGGTGGTGATAACGGTCTTGCCCGGGGTGATGCCGTAGGTTTTGAGCATCCACAGGAGCTCCGCCGGCGACTTCAGAAAACCGTTCTCCATGTAGAAAGCGCCAAAGGGGATATTGATCGACCCCGGAATGGCGCCAGCCCGACTGGCTAGTTCGTGTTTGGTCTTGCCGAGGACTCGATCAATGAGGCGGGAATCGATAACCACCGCACTCCGCGTCTTGAGAAGCCTGGCCACCGTCGCGCTGTCCGCGACAAGCTCCCGCTTGACCGTTCCATTGAAGAGGCGTTCCCCACGGGTGTAAGGTTTGGTGCTCGAATGGAAACCAGCATGATGCCATCCTTCCATACCTCCGTTCAGATAGGAGACATGGGTGGCTCCGGCCCATTGCAGGAGCGACAACAACGCCGCCGCCATCGCGCCATTCTGATCATACACCACAACATGATCGGTGGCGGCGATCCCCTTTTTGCCGAGGACTTCCGCTACTTTCTTGTGGTCTACGAGTACGAAGGGCTTCTCGGCGCCGGGACCGGCACGTAGACCGCTCATCAGGGGATCGAACGAGACAGCGCCTTCAATGTGTCCCTTATCGTAAGCAGACCGGTCCCGGGCGTCGATCACCACCAGGTTCTTCTGCCTGAAATTGTCATGGAGCCACCGTGCGTTCACCACCATGCCGTTTCGAACCCTGGTTGTGTCGATGTCCAACTTCTTGATATTTGCCACTGCTTTCGGCAGGCTGCCGTCGGGGACGATCACCTTTTGGTTGGCTTTCTTCTCGTAGTCCAGAAGATCGGCACTGGCAAGAAACAACCCGCGGTTTCCGTGGCAGTGATTGCAGTTGGCCGCCTGCCACGTGCGCCTCTGAATGTTGTGGGGCGAAGTCCGCTTCCAGGTGGGAACGTTGCCGAAGTTGGTGAATAGATCCTTGCCGTAGAACTCGAACATCTCCGGGTAGGCCGGCACATGGCGGACCAGCATGTATTGGTATCCGGCTCCGGGGGCCTTGTTATCATAGTTCAACCCGATTTTCATAGTCTCCACTTCCCGCCGATTCTGGAAGAATGCCCTCCCCTCGCCGTCCTTTCCAACGTGGCAGCTGTAGCAGTTCACGTAGGTCTGGGAATGACAGACCTGGCACTGCACTTTGCCGACATGAGTGGCGTGACTCCGTACGCCTCCATTCTTCAGGTTCTTGTGACAGTCGGTGCACTGTACCGTCTCTTTCAGGTGGTAACGCCCCTTCAGGTCCTTTGCCGCCGCTGCGTGCATCTCTTCGGCCTTATGGCAGTTGAAACATTCCATGCCCTTTGACGCATGAACATCCCCCCGGCCGCGCTGTCCGAAAAACTCGTTGCCTACGCGGCTTCCGTGGCAGGCGGTGCACTGGTTGAGAGAGTCCGGACGCTTTTTGAACATGTGTCCCTGGATAAAGCCCTTCTGGGCGAACTTTGGCCGGCTCACATGACAACCGCCGCAGCTCGTGTGGCAGGCTGAGCAGTGGTTCTTCCTCGCCTGATCTATGGTCTTCCATTTGCCCATGTTTGCCCGACTTTTGAGAATCTCAGGGAAGGTAGAAAGGGTGGCGTGCAGGGAATCTTTGGCCGTGGCCGCGATTTCGCGGTGTTTGACAGCCCTCATGTCCTTGCATGAACCGCACGACTTCTGCGGGCTGGTAATGGAGGGGAATGGGTCCATCCCCTTGTGGGCGGCCGCCTTGTTCATCCTTGCAGAATCGCCGCCGTGGCAGCTTTCGCAGGAATTTCTGCCGTGCGCGGTGGAAAGAAACTCTCTGGAAACAAGAACCTTCTTTTGCGGCTCCAACGGAGCCACCGCACCGCCTCAACCGGAGCCCGACTGCATGGCTGAAACATTGGGCGTAGCCACGCTGCGGTTCTTGACGAGCATGGACTCGTAAAGGTGACAGGTTAAACAACTCGACTGCTCTGCCGCCAAGGCAACTGCCGGGAAGAGACCGCCGGCCAGCAGTCCCACAAGGGCTGCGATGGCAATGTAACACAATCTTTGGCCTCGTTTCATGTTCGTTTCCTCTCATCTAGGATTTCGGATAGGCCCATTTCTGACTCTATGTTTGTTTTGCCGTTCACGACGACGAACCGTGGCATTTGACGCACATCATCTGCTTCCATGAATCACCAATGTTCACAGGATGGGGATACTCCATCACACGGAATATAGCCTGTTCATTCCCGGTATTATTCTGTCCGGGGGTACGCTCGATCAAAAGGTGGCAGAGGCTGCAGTCCCGGGAAAGAACGGCCCCGTCGTCGCTCCGGTGCTTGCCGTCGTGACATCGGAAGCATCCCTGAGTGAACACATGCCCCTGATTGTTCCCATAGTGCCTCCAGCTCACTTTCATGTACGCGTCGTAGTTCCGGTCATAGGCCCCCTGGAGTGCCCTGCTCGCTGCCGCGATGGCTGCTTCCTTGTTCTTGGCCACGGCAGGATATGTCTTTTGATAGAAGTCCCTAATCGCCTTGTCGATTCCCTTATGAGCCTCATTCCGTGACGCATAGGATGCCTCGATCGTCTGAACGGCGAGATGTTTGATCTCCGGCAGGCCCGGATCGATGAGCCCGGCGGAAAGCATGGCATTCAGGATGAGAGCCGGCGGGTTGGTGGGATGACCGGACCGGTTGTGGCAGTCCATGCAATCCATCCGTCTTGTCCCGGCCTTGGCCACCTCGTAGTCCGATAGTTTCAATTCGGTGCTGCGGTATATCCGCACCTTTCCGTCAAGACGTTTGACGCGGATCCACGGGATATCCGTGCGCTTCGGGTCCTTCACGGAATAGACGATCTCTTCCGTGGTACTGGAATGCCAGTGCATCTTCGGCGGCCGCTCCATGGTGGTCTCCGCCTTGCCCATCTTTAGCAGCAGGGCGATCTTCTTTCGGGAATTTTCCTTGTCGGACATAAAGTAGGTCCTGCTTTCGAGGCGCTGGTTTAACTGGTACTTCGGCCCATGACAATTCTCGCAGATATCCTGGGATGGTCTCAGGTCATTGATCGGTGTGGAAATGGGCCTCGAATACCGGTTGAGCAGATAGCTGACACCCTCTTTCGCTCCTCTCAGATGGGCGACGAAATAATACTTGGCCCCGGGTCCCACGTGACAGGCGGTACAGGAGAGCTTGGCGTGAGCCGAGTAGTCGCTGGAACGGGTTTCGGGCCCCATGACGCGGTGGCAGCTTCCACAGAACGTCTTTGATTCCGAGAACTCATAGAACTTATAGCCCGAAAAGGCATAGAGCAGCAACAGCAGGAGGAGAGACATCAGTAGTACGAGACCCTTCTTGCGTAGCTTCGGATCGTTGAAGTCAATGACCGGAAAGTGGCGCGCTTCAGGGCCGCCGGCAAGCTCTTTCCGACGCTCCCGCCGGACTCCGACAATAATCAGGACGACGCCTATGAGGACGATGGCCGGAAGCAAGATCCAGATGATGAGATCCGCATACGGATGGGTACCGGCGGACATAGCGTCGACAATCGACAAAAAGACAATCAAGCCGATATTGACGACCACAATGAGCAGACCGATGAGAGAGAGCATATTGGAGAAGATTCTTGAAGGTTTTGGTTTCATGATGTTTATCTCCTTGAGTGTTCAACGATCTTCCCCTAGTCGGGGAACCAGTTCATCCTTCTAGTTTTATTGCAGTTATGAATTGCGATATGCTCATTATGGCCGTCCCGTTAAATGTTGCGACGACGGGTTCTCCAACCTCTTTACAGAAGTTTCGAAATCCACCGTGCTAGCTGATGGGCACTGTAACCGTGGGCCCCGGAGGCGCCGGACCGGTCTCTGCCAGACTGAGAAGGATCATGAGAAAGGTAAAAATCGTCTTGGATTTTCGATCCCGGTCATCGATCCAGAACCAGAAACCCCGGTTGTTGACGGCGACGAAGCTGTCGGACGGTTTATCCTTGCTGCAGTGGACCCGGATAAGAGGCGGCGCCTGTCCTTTTCCTTCCCCGATTTCAAGGGAAGTGGCATAGGTGCGGCCTTCCGCTGCGTGCTCAGGGGGGACATCGATCTGGGAGCATAATTCGATGATGATGTCCATGATCGAACGGGTCAGAATGGCAACTTCTCCTTCCTGCGTCGGGGTCGCTCCGTAGATGACCTTGAATTCTTCCGCGCCGGTTTTCAGGCCCAGCATTCGTCGAGTCTCCAAGATTCTCTGCTCGGTTTCCCGATCCGTTTTCCGGCGAAATACGACAACGGCCGTATCCTGTTTGTCCTTCCGTTCAATACGTGTCCCAACGGCCCCGGACTTCTGAGTCTGTTCCAGCATCCCGAGCAGTTTCCGAAACTGGGGGTCCTCGGTGCGTGCAAAGCCTGGTGCCGAGGACTGGTTGTCCATATCATTGATCGACTTGACGCACAGACTGAACAGCGTTCTGACGGGCCAGCCCGCCTGAACCAGGGAGAGCAGGGCATAGGGTGTGATCGGCGTCAGGAGACTCCGGGTAAATTTTTCTCCGGTAAGCGGCGCATAGGTGATCGTCGGTTTTTCCCCCCACGTGGTCGTCCCCCCGACGGCCTGCGAATTTGCGCTGGGAGGAAAGGACCATCCGGCGGCAAGATTCACCGTGCTCTGGACGCCCACCAGATTGATGACCGAGGTCACATCCATGAAAACAGGCGTGTCGGAGTAGCGGACCTTCACGATATTGAGGAGCATCTGGCTTTTCCAGGATTCGGAAATCGCGACGCTGTAATCGAAACGATCACGGACGATGGCCGGTCCCCCGAGGCGGGTGCACCCCGTCAAAGGAAGTAAAATCAAGATGGCAACCAAAAGCCCGGCCCTCTTCATAGCAAGCCCCTCCTCCGGCTGTATTCAATTGGATGATGTTCCTTTTTCCTCTTGGGCAGCATCTTGTACTCCTTCCTTTCAGCTTCTAAGGTACAGCTTTCATTTCTTTTCTCCTGCAGTCTCCGGAGTTGGACTCGCTTCAGTGTCGGCAACCCATACTCCTACCAGTCTGAAGGTAACGGCGAGCACTACCGGACCGATAAAAAGCCCGATGATGCCAAAGGCAACAAGACCACCGATAACGCCGGCAAAGATCAGGAGCAGCGGCAGGTCTGCACCCTTTTTGATGAGAATTGGACGCAGAAAATTGTCAAAAGTGCCGACGAATATGGTCACCACGAGCAATACCGTTCCCCAGGTCGTCTGACCGCTCCAGTAAAGCCAGATCACCGAGGGGATAAGAACAAGCCCCGGCCCAAGTTGGGCGATGCAGAGCATGAACATCACCGCTGTCAATATCGCAGCGGCGGGCACTCCGGAAACGGCCAGCCCGATGCCGCCGAGAAGCGACTGTATCAGGGCCGTACCGACCACACCCAGGGCAACGCCCCGGATGGTTCTTGCCGCCAGATCAACGGCTTCCTCGCCGCGATTTCCTCCCAATCGGTGCGCAAAGCGAAGAACACCCACCGCAGCCGTCTCGCCGTTGGCATAGCAGATCGCGGCAATGATCACCGTCAGGAGAAGCTGTACCGCAATGATCCCGACACTTCCCGCCTGGGACAGAAACCAGGTCAGGAGTTTTCCTGCATAGGGGACCAGGCGTGCCGATATCCCTTCCGGTCCCATCCTGATGCTTTCCCAGGCGGTAGTCAGCTTCGGACCCACGATGGGAAGTCCTGACAACCAGCCCGGCAGCGTCGGCAGGGTCTGAGTCTGAAAGGACTTCACCCAGGCAGTGATGTCGTCCGCGTTCTCTATGATGGCAACAATGGCCAGTAAAAAGGGGACGATAAACAGAATCAGCATGACAATCGTCATGGCTGTAACAGCAAGGCCCCGCTTTTTCCACAGCCGGCCCTCCACCTTCAACATGAACGGCCAGGTGGCCACAACGATCATGATGGCCCAGATGAGCGACAGCAAAAACGGCCTCATAATCCAGAATGTTGCGGCAATCAGGATCCCGATCCAAAGGACCTGCAGGGTAATTCGGGTCGGGTCCGGCGCCGAAATTCTATGTATCGTCATCCTTTTCTTCCCTAAGAGAGAATTTATGGGTGTGGGTCCTTAAAACTTATTTCGCCTGTAAATCCAACTCACGAAGCCAATCTTTATGACGGCTGAAATAAATATGTCCTTCTTTTGCACTACCCCGCGATTTCTTCTTCCCGGATCAAGGCTTCTCCGCTTCCAAAACCCGGATCGCTTCAGTAATCTCGCTGCTCAACCTTCCCAGTGCCCGACTATGCGCCGCAACTACTTCGGCATACCCCTGTCTTTGTACCTTCTCGGTCATCGCTGCACGGCGGCTTTGAGTCTGGCCGCTCTTTCTGGAACTCACCGTCCAGAGGACATCCAGGACAACCCCTTTGCCAAGTTCCGATTCAAACCGGATGACGTCGATTCCAACCCGGTAAGCCGCTTCTGCAGCGAAGGATTGGGGAAACACACTGACTTGAGCCGTCCCGAGCATCGCAGAAAGGTTTTCAGCGGTTACCCTTGCGATGTTACTCTTAAGTGGTGAAGCCCAGCGGTCGAATTCGGCCAGAAGAACCTGATTCGGACCGGTTCGCACAACGATCTGCGGCCGGTCAACGTCGTCGGGAATCGAGATCGGACCGACGGAGACGGAGATATTTGTCGACGTCGCCCCAATCCCTGTCAATGACGGGCTCAGCGTATAGAACTGCGTGGTCCTGGTTGAAGCGCAATTCGCCAGGAGCAAAGCGAGCGTCACAAGGATGAAGATTTCGATCTTTTTCATTTAGGCACCTCCTGAACCTTTCCACGGATAAGGGCATCGGGATGGCGTTCGAGATATTCAGCCAACTCGCTGATTGCCCGTGCCGCCCGTGAAATTTCCTGCAAGGCGACTCGCAGCTCCTGCTGCGCCGGCGCCTCCTTTCCGACGAGGGTCTTATCCGTGCTTGCCAGCACCTGCTCGGCTTTCGAAATCGCTTTTCGCAGGTCTTGAACAGTCGTCTTTACTTCGGGTACAATCTCGCCGTCGATGGAGTTCAGCGTTCTTTCGGCGGTCTTCATCGCCGAGTTGAGTGTTTTGAGCGTCTTTTTCGTCTCTTCTCCGATGGCGTCAAAGGGCACTTTATCGATCTTGGCGATAATGCCGTTTACCTTGGTTTCCAGGTCCTGCAGACTGCTAGGCATCACGGGAATGACATATGGGGGCTTCGTCCAGTCTATCCTGACTTGAGGGGCGTTGGGAAAGCGCTCAAGGGCGACATAGAGCTGCCCTGTCACGAGATTGCCGCTTCTCAATTGCGCCCGGAGTCCCAGATCAACCAGGCGCTGGACAAAGGCGCGACGTTCTGTCTCGTTCCTGACCTTCTCTTTGACCGTGTCCGACGTTGCCAGATGCCCCATGAAGCGGGCCTGGTAGATTGAGATTGCCACCCTTGGACGGAGTCCTTCCGTCTTCGGATTGTATTCAAGACCAACGCGGGTCACCTCCCCGACGGGCAAGCCGAGGTACGTGACGGGTGCACCCATGGAAAGTCCCCTCAACGACTCCTGGAAGTAGAGGACGTATTCCATAACGACCGGTTCAGGCTCCTTTGCTGCGGCAGCATAGTTTTCATAGACTTTGAAGACGGCATCCTCCGCTGCGGGTGTTGTGTCTGGGGTCAATGAAAAGGTTTCGAAGGCGATACCGCCGATCAGCATGGAAACCACCGACTGGGTCTGCAGTGACAATCCGTCTGCCTCCAGGGATAAATCGATCCCGCTGGCGTGCCAGAAATGGGTCTGCTGCAAAACATACTTGTCGTAGGGAGAATTTACGAAGACCTTGATATCGATCGATCGCCCATCCTTTGCAAGGCCATAACCGATGACCCGTCCCACGTTCAGACGGCGGTAATACAGAGGAGAGCCGATCCCCACAGATCCCAGGTTGTCCGCCTGAAGAACAAACTGCCTGCCCGGCTGATCGACGGTAACCTCCGGTGGCGCATCGAGACCGACGAATTGCCGCCGCACCTTGGTGGAGTTTCCGAGTTCCACTCCAATATGATTGCCGGACAACAACGTACCGATTCCGGATACCCCGCTGAGGGTAACACGCGGCTGTTCAACCCAGAATTTTGCATCATCGACAATCAATCCTTCGGCGCTCTTGTTGATCTTCGCCGTCACCACGACCTTTGTGAAGTCCTTGGAGAGTTCCACCTTCTCCACCCGGCCGATGTTGACGTCCTTATACTTGACAAGGGTCTTACCCTCTTCAATCCCCTCTGCCTTTTTGAAAACGATCGTGATCGTCGGACCTTTACTCAGAATCTGCTGAACAGCTATCCCGAGACCGACGAGTGCCGCCACGATGGGGATGATCCAGACCACAGAGAATTGCATTTTCTTTTTCTCTTTGGCGGTGGCCTGAGGAAGATTGTTTAAATCAGCAGATTTCGTCATGTTGTTCCTCCTTGTTTTTACGAGAATCCCATATCAGACGGGGATCGAACGTTTCTGCCGCGAGCATGGTCAGCACAACGACGGCCGCGAAAAACACCACTCCGGCGCCAGGTTCGACGGACATGAGCGGCTGGAGCTGGACAAGGGCGACGACGAAAGTCACGACGAAGACATCGAGCATGGACCATCGACCGACAAACTCGACCAGCCGATAGAGCCGGATTCGCTCTTCCTTTCTCCGCGCAGAGCGAAATTGGATAGAAATCAGCAGATAGGCCAGAGCAACAATCTTGGCCATGGGAATCACCACGCTGGCAACAAAGACGATCAGGGCGAGCGGCCAGGATCCATGCACGTAAAGCAGAACGACTCCGCTCATGATGGTGTCCTTCTCTGCGTAGGTCGGCGTCATGGTACCCATCACCGGCAGCAGGTTTGCCGGGATGTAGCAGATCGAAGCAGCGATGAGCAGGGCCCAGGTGCGCTGGATCGAGTTTGGACGGCGCAGCTCAAGTTCCTGACCGCAACGGGGACAATGCCCCGGCTTCTCAAGATCTGTCGGCTTTGTCAACAGGCCGCAGCCCTCGCACAGGACTAGCCCCATCTTGATGCCGGTCAGTTCTCCCGGAGTTTCTTTTCCTTCCATTTCCCCCTCCCCTTCTGCCTTTTCCTCGACTTCCGGAAATGCCGCCCTGTGCGGACCTTCGCCATAGACCCACCGGACTCGTGACCATACCTCGTGCTTGTCGAAGCTGACCGTCATCGCCGCGATCAGCACAATAAGCGCACCAACGGCAAACATTCCGATACCGGGAATCACCGTCGCCAGATCGGCGATTTTTATCAGGGCAACCAGGATGCCGAGCATCATCACCTCAAGCATTGCCCAGGGCTGGTTGAACTCTGCCATCCGCAGAAGAGTTCCTACCCAGATGGGTGCCGAAGTCTGTCTCAGGGCGAGCAGGACGGTCAGCGTAAACCCGATATGGACCGTTGGAGCAACCACCGTACAGAAGGCCACCAGTACGGCCGCAATCTGATGCCCCTGCTGCCACAGCTTCAGAACCCCGCCCACTATCGTCGTACTAGCCTGACGACCAACAGCCGACAGCCCCATGAGGGGCATTACATTGGCGATGATCAGGACAATCAACGCGGCAACCGTAAGGGCCAGGGTGCGATCCAGGGAATCGGGCTTACTGGAGGCAAGTGTATGACCGCAGCGCAGACAGCTCACCGTCCCACCTGACGTCAGCATAGGGATGCGCTGCAGCAGGTCACAATCAGGGCAGGCGACGATGTTTTCCGAAAAAGAGATCACTTCGTATTCTCCATGATGTCTGTCCATCGCTCGGGCATGATCTTACTGGCCTATCTTGCCCTCAGAGGAGTAGATCGCAACCAGCCGGGCGACCAGGATGGTGACATAAAACACACCGGCTATGGACTCCGTTACTGCCAGCATTCGGGAAAAATTGGATACCGGGATGATGTCGCCGTAGCCCACGGTCATGAGGGTGGCGAAACTGAAATAAAAAGCCTCGAATCCTGTCGGCACGTGCCTGGGAGCGGATCCAAGGGTGTAATAAAATGAATCGGGCAATATTTGCGCGACAAGCTGATAGGCAAAGGACCAGAGCAACCCCAGCATCAGATAGTCGGCAATAGCGGCGCAGAGTACATCCAGGCTGACCTTGGGCGTGCGGAGGATGAAACTCAGGAGGTTCACCACGACAAAGCCACAGAAGAGCGCAGCGGCCACGAGAAATATTTCAGGCGGCATCAGGTCCGGCCGAAAATAATTCATCCATTTTCCGATAAGCGCCGGTGTTGCCAGAACAAAACCCCAGACCAGTGTGCCGCGCCGGCCACCGATGGCCATCAGCGCCGACAACAGCACCAGGGTCAGGAGAAGAGACAGAATCAGGATGCCATGGGGCATCAGCTCAACGAAGGGGAAGATCACGATCAACAGGACCAGCATGGCCAGAAAGGTGCGCAGAGAATACCGGACGAGCTCTTTTTTGTTGGTTGCCTCCGGATTCTTCCTGTTTTCCTCACCCTGCCGCACCTGCTTTGTCTGAGACATAACGCCTCCAGAATCCTGCTGAACAACGAAATTTTTCCTAAGGACGCTCCACGGAAATGGCCTCCGCTTCTGTAAACGTAATCAATAGCTCATCTCCTACATTGACCTTATCCAGATTTGTTGGATCAATAAAGTCCACTTTCACAGTCTTGCCACTGGGCCCCATGAGGGAGATCGTTCCCGCCTTCTTGTCCATTGCTTTCACCGTGGCCGTCACCTAGTTCTGCCTGGGACCTCCAGATAGTTGTTTCTTAAGTCGTTTTCTATATTTTTATTTCCATTTTATCTTACGATCCTCGTAATCTTCGTCCCCTGTAGGCCGATTCCAGCCATAAGCCCTTTCTGGTCAAAGAAGAAGGCATAAATATCGGATTTCGCCGTGGTGGTCGATATGCCTCCTGCTGCTCCCACATCAACGACGACAATGTTCGGGGTCAAGCCCAGTTCCCAGCCTTCACTTCTGTCCAAAAATCTCAAAGCGGAATCCGACATCAGGAACAACGCATAGCCGTACTTCTGGATGCCGGCCTGCAAACCGTACGATGCCGAAATGGTACTGTAGAAACCGGCAATCTTCCCATCCTTTATCAGGGCGCCCTCACCGTATTGCCCCCCCACAATAAATCCTCCTTTCACGATATTGGGAAAGACAAGGATGGCCTTCGCCTTCTGCCCCATTTCCCGCGCTGGTGCTGATTTTTCATACAGCTTCAGCAGAGCGATCTGGACATTGCGGTTGATTTCTTCTGCGGTCGCCGCCACGGCTCGTCCCGTGGGCATGGAGATCACGACGAACAGGACAAGAACACAGAGAAAAATTTTAAAATGTAAGCCTTTCATTATTATCTTCTCCTTTTTCCTTAAGGTCTTACTTCTTTTCTGCTTTGATCAGAGGGATCCTGGCAGCCAGTTCATAGTCGATGACCGCTTTTATCTTGTTCTCGATCTGATAATAGCGCACAACCTTCATGTCGGGCAGGACTTTCCGGAACTTCGGCAGATATGCTTTGCGCAATTCCAGCCCCAACGTCTCAATGGTCATCAATTCATCAAGCAGCTGCTTTGCGATTTTGTCGTTCATCGTTCCATAGGCATCTCCATAATCCCTGATTAATTTAACAACACGCATGCGAAGCAGAAACTGCTCATTTTGATAATTTTCGTAGACGGGCCAGAAAGCTTTGGCCTCCTTCTCGGTAAGCTGCATGTTTTCAGCTACGAGCAACTTTTTGTCTGCCTTGATCTTCTCCTGCAGGATCTGCATGTTGTCGCCGGATGGTTCATCCGCCATCCCGGTAATTCCAATACCCAGAAATAATATGGACAGTACCAACGTCAAAAATAGTGTCCCTGCTTTTTTTGTCATGAGAATCCTCCTCGTTTATAATTTCTTTTCCTTAGCCGCATGGGATGAGAAGTCGGTCATCCGTCATCGGCAAAAGCATGTCACTGATGACGGATGTCCGATATCGATTATTCCTCTATAATCCAGGACATAATCCCACTACTTTGCCGGTTCTCTTTTGATGCCCCTGGCTTCATCCAGAACCTTTACGATCCTCTCCGACCAGAATTTGAAGGCGTCCTCGGCTGATCCATAGCTGGAAAAGCGCGAAGCGAAGGCCGCCTGTTGCTGATCCACCGCCATGACGAGCGGCTCGTTGCTCTCGGAGTCGACCATCATCAGCTCGGCGCACGTCTCGCCGCTTCCTGCCCAGCCCCCCGTTGCACCCCTCTTAACGACGCTGATGGCAATTCCGACGGGAATAATCGAGGTGACGGCACTGACACCCGGGCTACTCCTCTCGATATTGGTGATGGCAATTTTGATTCGCGCCACATCGGGACCGGGATCGGCTACAATCGGGTACTTGTCCTTGAAGGCCGCCACCAGCTCTTTGTTGAAGGTGTCGGCGAGGTCTTTCAGCACCTGGGGATCAATGCCCTTGTATTCAGACTCGTCAGCCAGGTAGAAGATCACGCTGTCCACCATAAAACGGTTGTACTTGCTGAAATCCAATCCGTCCTTCACCCACCGCAGTTTGGCCCCCCCTTCCGGTCCCGGCTTCAATTGCTTGTAGACATCGGGACTGCCCAGAAAACCGGAAAAAGGCGGCTCTTCGGCAAATGCGGCGGATACGCTGAACACGATACCGATTCCAATGACCAACAGTATTTTTGCCAATGCTTTCATAAATACCTCCTGACATCGTCATATTGTTTTTTCTTAAGGACCTTGGAGAAGATCCACCTTTAACATTTACCTTTATCTTTCTTCCGAGTCAGCTTCCCTTCCTCATCCTCTTGAGGACGTCAATCCCTTCCCAGGAAGTATTGTCCCCCACTCGAACCCTGACCGACTTACTCAGCAGATCGACCGCCCCGAGAAGCGCGCTCCCGCTTGTCGATCGCATATAGTTCTCACATTTCGTTTCATCCTCCCAGGCGATTGAGAGGAAGAAGACCTCTCCATCCTCTATATCCCGGTAGATGTGGGATTCACAGCATCCTTCTTCCTTGCGCATCGTGGGCAGAAGCGCCTGCAGTGACTGATAGAGTTCCTGAAACTTTTCCGCTTTGGCCCGAAATTCAAGGGTGAGATTCATCGAACTCTCCTTAAATAGGAGTTGAAGAGTTCCAGCAATGCACAGTCTCTCATACAGTTTCCTGCTTATTACCGGAAACCGTATAGAGACTCACAAGTCGCGCTACGGTAATGGCGATAAAAAGCTGACCGGTCAGCTGCTTTAATATAGCCAGCGACCGCGCCTGCACCGATACTGGCAGGAAGTCCCCATAACCTGTTGTCGTCAGCGTCACAAAGCTGAAATAGAGGAATCCGGACCGATCCTTCGGTCCCGCAAAGTTGAAGGAGCCCGGATATGCCGTCTCGATGAGGCTGTAAAGAAAAGCCCACAAGACGCCAATGAGCACGTATTCGCTGGCCCCCGCCATGAGCATGTCCGCTGTTACATTTTTCTCCTGGGCAAGGTAAAATAAAATGGTAATGACGGCATAGCAAAGGAAGAGAATGATCATAATCTGGCTCGTCCACGCCATCACCTCGTTTTTCAGGGTGAAACCGAGAAGATCAGTCAGGATGGCCATGACGGCCATGACGACGACCAGCAACCGTTGTTTATGTTTTTCGTGAACCGCCCAGACACAGGAAATCATAAGGAACCAGACAAACATCGAGGTCACGACGGTAACGGCCCTGGGGATCATAACAAAGGGCCGGAGCAGAAAAAACAACACAACCGTAAAGAAAAGATAGGAAAACCTGGCCTGCAGAATTCCATGGATCATTCTTTTAATGGGTTGACGCATGGTCTTTTCTCCACCTGTCAGGCGTGCTGAATAAACGGATGCTATGGTTTTCCTTCTACCGGCGCTGCTGTCAGCTTATCCGCCTCTACAACCCATCCACCGCCCATGGCCTTGTAGAGGTTTACCAGGGCAGAAAAGAGGATTCCCTGGGTTTGGGCGTAGGTCAGCTCCGCAGAAAAGAGACTCCGCTCGGCATCGAGGACCTCGATGTAGCTGGTATAGCCATTATCATAGCGTATCCGGGCAAAGCGTGCGGTCTCACGCAGGGCATCAACCTGCCGCTGCTGCGCCTCAAGCTGTTCCCTGGTACGCCTCTGATCAATCAGGGAGTCTTCCACTTCCCGGAAGGCCGTCTGGATGGTGTTCCGGTAATTGAACAGGGCCTGCTGCCGGATCGCCTCCGCACTCATGACCTGCCCTCGAACAGCCCCTCCCGTAAAGATCGGAGCGGTCATCATGCCTCCCCAGTTCCAGATCTTCGCCGGTCCGGCAAAGAGATTCGAAAGGTCCTCGCTTGCCCAGCCGAAAAATCCTGTCAAGGAAAGAGTCGGAAAGTACTGCGCCCTTGCCACACCGATACGGGCATTTGCAGCGACAAGGCTCTGCTCTGCCTGACGGATGTCGGGTCGCTTTTCAAGCAGATCCGAGGGGAGACCCGCGGGTACAACCGGGAGAATCAGTTCGTCCATGCTCTTTCCCCGGGCAATAGGCCCGGGATTCTTGCCGATCAATTGACTCAATCCATTCTCCTGGAAGACAATCTGTTTTTCTATCTGCGGAATGGTAGCCAAGGCCTGTTCATACTCGGATTTGACCTGATTGAGTTCAAGCTCTGAAATGACTCCGCCTTCAAAACGCTGATTGAAGAGTTTGTAGGATTCCTCTCTTACTTTAGCCGTCCGCACGGCAATTTCCCTCTGCTTGTCGAAATTGCGCAGAGAGATGTAGCCGTTTGCGACAGCACTGACCAAAGACAGTATAACTCCCTGCCGAGCCTCCTCGGTTGCGAGCAGATCCGCCCGTCCTGCCTCGGTAGCCCTTCTCAATTTTCCCCAGAGGTCGATTTCCCAACTTCCGTTTAAGACACCCTGATAAAAATCCGCCGGATTTTTTACCTGCGGAGAAAGAGGGGCCGATCCCTCTTCAGAGACACGACTTCGTCCGGCTTCAGCATACCCTCCAATCTGCGGGAAGAGGCCGGACCGCCAGACCCAGTACCGTCCGACATACTCGTCGATTCGTGCCGTGGCGATCCGTAGATCGACGTTATTCTTCAAGGACTCCTCGATCAGGGCGTTCAAAACCGGGTCGTTGAACTGTTGCCACCACGATGAATTTGCTGTATCCTTCGCCTCTTTTTCTTCGATGTTCCAGGCGGGAGGGCTTTCGATCGCCGGGCGCCGGTAATCCGGACCGACCATACAGCCGGTTAAAAAAAGTGCCGTCAGCAAGGAGAAGATCGTTTTCTTATTCATGGCCTTCCTCCTCCTTCTTTGTCTCTTCACCAGGGAGATGAGCACCCTCCCCACCCCGATGCGACAGTTTCTCCACGACATAGAACGTAACGGGAATGAGGAAGATGGCGATAAAACTTGCCGCCAGCATCCCGCCGATGACGGCCCATCCCATCACGCGCCGCGAGATGGCCCCGGCGCCGCTTGCAAGCGCCAGTGGCACGCAGCCCAGGATGAAGGCGAAGGAGGTCATCAGGATTGGCCGCAACCGAAGCTTTGCCCCGGTCAAGGCCGCCTCGATGACGGGTTTGCCCTTGTCGTATTCCATCTTGGCGAACTCGACGATGAGGATCGCATTTTTTGCCGCCAGCCCGATGAGCATGACGAGGCCGATCTGGGCGTAGACGTTGTTCTCGAACCTCAACAGCCACAGCGCGCCGAAGGCCCCCATGACGGCGATGGGTGTTCCAAGGAGCACGCTGAAGGGAAGGGACCAGCTCTCGTACTGAGCGGCCAAAATCAGGAAGACGCACAGCAGCGAGAAACCGAAGATGACGGCGGGCGACACCCCTTCCTGGGCCTTCTTTTCCTGATAGCTCATCCCGAGATAATCATAGCCCATCTCCCGAGGCATCGTCTGGGCAAAGACCTGTTCAAGGGCTTCCATGGCCTGTGTCGAGCTGTATCCCGGCGCCGCCGACCCGTTGATCTGGGCGCTGCGGTAGAGGTTGTAGCGCATGGTGAACTCGGGCCCCGCAAGGGGGCTGGTACTGGTTATAGCCGAGAGGGGGACCATCACTCCGTTGCTGTTCCGGACATAGAACTGCCCAAGGTTCTCTGCCTTCGTCCTGTACTCGCCCTCGGCCTGAACATATATTTGCCACTGACGACCGAATCGGTTGAAGTAGTTTACGAAGGCACCCCCCATGAAGCACTGCAGGGTTTTGTAGGTATCCGAGAGGTCCACCCCCTGTTTGAGGACCTTGTCGCGGTCCACGTTCACGAAGACCTGGGGCACGTTGGGGCGGAAGGTTGTGCTGAGGCCGGCAAGTTCCGGCCGCTTCCGGGCCGCTTCGAGAAAACGGTTCGTTTGCTCGGCAAGAAATTTGATGTCATTGCCTGCCCGGTCCTCCAGAACGAACGTGAAGCCGCCCGAAGTCCCGATGCCGGGGATGGCCGGGGGCGGAAAGGCAAATCCGATGGCCTCCGTCAGAGACCCCAGTCCCTTGGTCAGGTTGGCCTTGATGGCCTCGTATTTCTCCTCCGGCTTTTTCCTTTCGGCCCAGTCCTCCAGCGTAATGAAGAAAAATGAGCTGTAGGTGTTGGCAACGCCGCTCAGCATGCTGTAGCCGACAACGGAGGTGCAGTACTTCACGCCGGGAGTCTTTGAGATGATCTCCTCGGCCTTTTTCGTCACACTGTCGGTCCTCTGCAGCGAGGCCGCGTCGGGAAGCTGAACCCCTGCGTAGAGGTAACCCTGGTCCTCATCGGGGAGGAAGGAGGTCGGCAGGGCTTTCCCGAAGAATCCGGCCAGCAGAACGGTCCCGAGAAGGAACAGGAGACTCATCTTGCTCTTGCGGATGAAATGATCGCACCAGTTCACATACCCGTCCGTCGAACGGCCGAAGATGCGGTTGAACCCATCGTAGAATTTCTGCAGCGGTCCCCAGGATTTCTTCTTCGGTCGAAGAAGGAGGGCCGACAGGGCAGGCGAAAGGGTCAGGGCGTTGAAAGCCGAGATGATGACGGACACGGCGATCGTCACGGCGAACTGCTGGTAGAGGCGTCCCGTGATCCCCGGGATGAAGGCCGTCGGGACAAAGACGGCCGCCAGGATGACGGCGATGGCGATAACCGGTCCCGAGACCTCCTCCATGGCCTTCAGGGTTGCCTCTTTCGGGGACATTCCGTGCTCGATGTGGTGCTCCACGGCCTCGACGACGACGATGGCGTCGTCGACGACAAGCCCGATGGCGAGCACCAGCCCAAAAAGTGAGAGGGTATTGATGGAAAACCCGAAGAGGGGAAAGAGCATGAAAGTCCCGATCAGCGACACGGGCACGGCCAGCAGCGGGATGAGGGTTGCCCGCCAGCCCTGCAGGAAGATGAAGACGACGATGAGGACGAGAACGAGGGCCTCGAAGAGGGTATGGATGATCTCCTTGATGCCCTCCGTAACGGCGAGCGTCGTGTCCAGGGCGACCACGTAATCCAGATCGGCGGGGAATTTCTCCTTGAGTTGCGCCATGAGCTTCTTGGACCCGTCGGCTGCCTGGATCGCATTGGTGCCCGGCAGCTGGTAGAGGGCGATGATGGCCGCAGGCTTGCCGTTGAGGCGACCGATCATATTGTACGACTGGGCCCCCAGCTCGATTCGTCCCACATCCTTGACATGGACAAGGGAACCGTCGGAATTTGCCCGGATCACGATGTTGCCGAACTCTTCCTCGTTCTGGAGGCGGCCCTGAGACCGAACGGCATAGGTGAATTCCTGACCCGGCGGCATCGGTTCGCCGCCGATCTGGCCGGCCGGGTTCACGGCGTTCTGTTTCTGAACGGCGCTGACGATTTCGGGAATGGTGATCGCCAGTTTGGCGAGCTGATCCGGTTTCACCCAGAGACGCATGGCGTACTGCCCGGCGCCGAAGATGGTGACGCTGGCGATGCCGGGGACGCGGGTCATCTGGTCATTGATGTTGATGTAGCAGTAGTTCGCCAGAAAGACATTGTCATAAGTCCCCTTGGGGGAAAAGAGGGCGAAGACGATCAGCGGGGCCGATGTCGATTTCTGCACTGTGACGCCCTGGTTGATCACATCGGTGGGGAGCTGCGAGTTGGCCTGGTTTGTCCTCATCTGGGCAAGGATCTGGTCTGTGCTGGGGTCCGTCTTGATGTCGAAGTTCACCGTCAGGACCATCTTGCCGTCGTTGGAGTTGAGGGAGTACATGTAGTTCATGTTGTCCACGCCCGACATCTGCTGCTCGATGGGGGTGGCCACGGACTGTTCCATGGTCAGCGCATCGGCGCCGGGGTAGGTGCCGGTGACCTTCATTTCCGGCGGGACGATGTTGGGAAACTGCGCCGTGGGCAGGCCCGACATGGCCACAAGGCCGACGATGACCATAAGGATGGCGATGACCATGGCCACGATGGGACGGTTGATGAAGAATTTTGACATGGCGATCTACCTCGTCCCGACCTGCGCCGGCTCGGCTGGTTTCGAGGGGGCCTGGGGCTTCTCCCCCTGTTTCGCTTCGGGAGGTGCTGCCGGCTTCGCTTCGTTCTTCACCGGCGCTTCGACATAGGCCTTCGGCGTCACCGGCATTCCGGGGCGTACCTTCTGGATCCCCTCGACGATGATGCGCTCCCCGGGTTGGAGGCCTTCAAGGACGACCCAGAGGTTGTCGACGCGTTCAGCCGCCTTCACCGGCCGGATATCGACCTTGTTGTCGGCTCCAACAACCGCCACCATGTATTTCCCCTGGACTTCAGACACGGACCGCTGAGGCACGAGGAGGGCATCCTTGCGGACAGACGTGGCAACTCTGATCCTCCCATACTGCCCGGGTCGCAGGAAATTGTTCGTGTTGGGAAATACAGCCGCCACTTTTATGGTCCCGGTCGTGATATTTACCTGTCGATCGGCAAAGGCGAAACGCCCTTTTTCAGGATAGACGCTCCCATCCGCAAGGATCAGTTCCCCTACTTTTTTCTCTGCGACTGCGGCTGAGTTTTGTGCCGTCTGGAGGTATTCCTGTTCGCTTATCTGAAAGAAGAACTTGATCGGATTGACCGTTGAAACCGTGGTCAGTTCTTCCATTGCTCCTGGACCCACGAGATTTCCAAGCTGGGCCTTGGCAAGACCGGCAATCCCGTCAATAGGTGAAACTATTTTTGTAAATCCCAGATCGAGTTTGGCCTTGTCGACACTGGCCTGAGCGGCGAGCACCGCCGCACGGGCCGCCTGTTCCGCACCTATGGCGTCATCAAGATCCTTCTTGCTGACGGCGTTGACAGCGGCAAGGGGTTTGATTCGGGCCAGAGTTGCCTTGGCCGTATTCCAGCGGGCCTGCTGGGCTTCCAGTTGCCCTCTTGCCTGCTCCAGCGATGCCTGGAAGGTGCGCGGGTCGATTTCGAAGAGGATCTGGCCCTTTTTCACAAGGTCGCCTTCGCGGTAGTTCTGTTTTATCAGATACCCCTGGATTTGAGCCCGGATCGTGGCGTTCACCATGCCGTCGAGCGTCCCGATCCACTCTCTGTAGATGGGCACGTCCTTCTGGAGAACCGTCATCACCTCCACGACAGGCGGTTTCGGCGCCTCCTTGGCTTCCTTCGAGCACCCTGCCGCCGCGATGAAGATCAGAATGAGGATCGCGAAGATCGAGACGATCCGGATTACATTCCCTGGATGTTGCCATGGATAACGCTGTGCCGGGATGCTCTGCATATCCGTTCTCCTCCATTCCATTCCTGTGGTGTGTTCTGAAATAATGGTTTTCTTATTCTTATTGGGTTGAGGCTTTCGGGGCTTTCCCTTTAATATATTCCACAAAACATACCTTAAAGGTCGGACCTTGCGGAATAACTGCAAGCATTTGATATATGGTGATTATTTATAATTAAAGAGATCATTCCCTGTGCGGGAGAGTGAAAATTTACCCTCAACATATTGCGGGCCTGCAAGATATTGAGGCTTCCCGTTGAGGGTATTGGACGGTATGCAATCGTTGTCTCAAAAAACCGGTTGTCATTTTCCCGGATTTGATCGACTCGGTTGCCTGTTGACCCCCTATTTCAGCGGCGCTGCCCATGTCTGGCTGACCTGCCTCATGTTCTTTCAGGCCATGCTTCTGCTCGGGTATCTCTACGCCCATCTTCTCGTCCGGAAACTGGGAGCCTGGCACTTGCTCTTCCTGCTTCTTCCCCTGATCAGCCTCCCTCTGCGGATCAGCGCCATGGCGACTCCATAGGCACCCATTCTCTCCATTCTTTCAACTCTGTTTTTCTCTGCGGCGCCCCCTTCATTGCCCTTTAAACCACCGCCGTGGTTGCCCAGTCATGAATGGCCACCACCCTTTCCGACAGCGTACAGATCCGTGCGGCATCACGTGCGGCAATCGTCCCCATGCTGACCTTGTCCTGGTTGTGGGATTCCGGTCCCTGCATGCCAACGAGGTCGGCCGGAAGCCCCCGGTTGTACTGGGGTGCCGCGAGGAGCATCACCTGGCGGTCGGACAGGTCGGCCTCCGCTTCCAGAAGCTCCCGCATTTTCCATGCAATCCGGATTTGGCCGGAAAATGATTTGGCCCTTGCGATTTCCTCGTGGAAATGATGGGCCTTTCCCTATCGGGGCATGGACGACCAGAGCCGCCGCGCAGACTGGGGCGTCCAGGATTCGAACCGCCCTTTCCACGGCGATGACCGCAATTCCCGTCATGACGGATGTGCCATTCATCATGGAGAGGTGCTCTTTCATCTGGAAGGCATAGGGGGGCAGATTGGCTTTTTCGATTGCCTACAAAGCCGGCATTCGCCAACCGCGGTAGAAGACCTCCCGATCTCCGGCCAGCGCGGCGGCGATGTAAGACATGGGCGTCAGGTCACCGGAGGCCCCGACAGATCCTTCGCACGGAACAACTGGCGTAATGCTGCCCTTGTTCAAAAAGGAGGCGATCTGCTCCAGCAGGGACAGAGCGACGCCCGAATAGCCC
>JAVETB010000041.1:0-23163 GCA_034006265.1 Syntrophus sp. (in: bacteria)
ATACCGCGCCGTTCTCCGCATGGCTCTGCATGCCCCGAGAGGGGCATCCATGATCGTGGACGGAGAAAACGTCGTCCCCGTGGTCCATGCCGTCCTGGACAAGATGGCCCTTTTTGCCGACCAGGTTCAGAGCGGCTCCGGGAAAGGGCACAGCGGCAAGCCCATGAAGTTTTGTCCGAGGGCGTTCCGGTGTGGCTGGCACCCCACAAGGTTTTCGAGGGCAACCGGCCTTCCACCACAATCCTTGCCCAGCGGTTGACGCCGGACGCATTGGGCAAACTGGTCGCCCTCCATGAGCACAGCGTCTTTTCCCAGGGCGCAATCTGGAACATCAATCCCTTTGACCAGTGGGGCGTCGAGCTGGGAAAGGCTCTCGCCCAGCTCATCATCCCGGAATTGAAAGACAGGGATGAACCCCTGCTCGGCCATGACAGTTCAACGAACGCCCTGATCCGCCGCTACCGCAAGCTCAAGAGGGAAAAGGAATAGACAGCTTTTACCGCTCTATCATATCAACGTGGAGGTGCCTTATGAATCTGCTCCAAGTCATTATTCTGATCGTTGCCCTGATCTGTTCGGCCCTGATTGTGTGGGATGCCCTTCCCATCGAATTCCCCGGGGTCATTTTCGAGGTGTTCATGCTGATTATGAAGTTGGTCCTTGTGTCAGCCGTGACGATTGTTGCGTATGTCTTCGCCGGCAGGAAGAAAACGTCCTCATGATCCGATGAATGAACCCTTTGCAGATTCTTTTTCACCCGCGAAGACGCTTTCTGGAGAAAGATCAAAATGAATTCCGAGAAATTAACCACAGAAATACGGTTCAATCGGATAATGAGGACCTCTGAGTATGCAGGTGATAGAGGCGGAGTTTGAAGTATTCCATATCCCGGAATCCATAGGCCTGCCTTTTTAAAGTTTTAATCTTGTTGTTTGTGCCCTCAAGGGCGGCGTTTGTAATGTGATGCTTGAAATAATTGAGGATCGCAGTCCTGTATCCGGAGAGCGTTTTGGCTACTTTGACGAGTTCTTTGATTCCGGACAGTATGGCGTCTTTACACCAGGTATCAACCAAGGTTACTGCCTGGACATACCCCGGTATTTCCCAGAAGAGTCTGAGTTGCTCTTTCATGGAATGCATGACGAATAGTGGCTGATTGGCCTGCATCAGGGCATCGAGACGTTCCTTGTGGCCCGGTTTCAGGGAATCATAATTTCGTAAAAAGGAGCCCGGGTTTCCGGAGGTTGTTCTTTCATTACCGGAAATAGTATGTGGTTACGAAATTGATCTGAAATTCCTTATCACCTCCATCGAATGACCTTTTCATCGAGATTGAGAAGCCCAACGGCTGCCGTTTAAACTGCTTGGCAATGGAAAGCTTTGCCGAGTGTGTCCAATAATCGTCGTTCTCAAAATCCACCTTGGCTTCGTATCGTGCTGTTACGGCCCAGTAACGCGGCAGCACGTACGTTGCGGGAAAGTACATCTCCAGAAAGTTCTGCGGCGCAGCGCCATGTACCTCGGCGACCGACTTGTTGTACTCAAAGGAAGGGCTGAGCGTCAGCCGTTGTGTCACATCCCACGCAACGGTCCCAAACAGTTGGGGGCGCCACGCGTTGCTGCCCAGATCATCGTCGGCGGAAGGGAAACGCATTTCAACACCGACAGCAGTGCGCCACGACTTGTTGAACCGGAAGGCAGTGCCCATCGCCAGCTTAATGTCACCCAGCCCCTGCTCGTTCGAATCCCCGGCTGCATCGCCGGCGATGTGGAACTTGTACGGTACTTTAAGCCGCACCCCCCAGTCCTGACTGTCCGAGACGCGCCATGCCCATAATGCGCCCAGCGTCTCTTCAATATCGTGGCGACCGTCGTTATATTTGTTCCATTCCGTGTCGGACCAGACTCGACGCTTGAGAATAGTCGGGTCTTCCTGCGCTTTCATCTCCTCCATGATGGTCTGCTCGGCTGCTCCCACAGAGTCAGATTCCGCCAAAGACATCGTTGGTGTCAGCATGACAACCACAGTAGCGCTAAGAATGACGAGAATTGCGCATTTCATGTATAGAGACAACATTAGAAACACAATTGGACCAACATTTTTTTTGAACTGAAAGGAAATTTTCGGGAACAGAAGGCTTACCTTTTTCATCTTATCCAACGTTACCGGACGATGCCACCGGAAAGACCGGCTGTTTTTTTATTCTGCCTTGTCTGTGCCGGCAAGTTGACGGATGGCCTTTCCGTACTCCTGGATGAGAAGGTCAAAGAAGGCAGGGTCCACCGGTCCTTTCAAGGTTTCTATCTCATAGAATCGCTTGGGGATGGTTATATCCTCTGGTCGAAATCCGCAGGCAAAGCGGTTTTCCCAGCGCAGCTGCTGAATTCTCCTGGAAATAGTTGGGAGGTTCTCGGCAAGGAAGCTGTAGCCCACCGTCTTCAGGCATGTGGCGAGCAATTCGTCCGAATAGACGTTGCGGGCAAAGAGACAGGCGACCATGGAGGTGAGAAGGACCCTTCCCTGTTCATCCTTGACTAGAAAATCCACAGCCTTGGCCAGGTCTTTGCCCTTTTCCTTCTGGTCGAAAGCATAACCGCCGCTATCCAGGTGGGAGTGGCGAAGCCCGAGGGCCTGCGAGGTAAAGAAAACTTCGCCCGTCGCATACCCCGCCATCTCCTGGCCGAGCACGCAGGCATAATCCTTCCCGCCGTAATGTTCCGCCGCCTTCAGTGTGCCCTGTCCAAGGAGACGGTAGAATTCATTCGAACCTTTTCCGAGGAACTCCATCGCTTTCCTGTATCCTTCGCTGTCGCCGAAGGAGAGGGGAACGATCGTCTCCTTTTCCGAAAGAATTGCCTTCTCCGTAGCTTCAGTGGCCCAGGCAAGGGCTACGCCCGCCGACATGACATCGAGCCCCATCTTCTCGGCGATGTCGATGATCGCCAGGACTGCGAAGCTATTATCCACCGAGAGCATCGATCCCACGGCAAAGATCGGCTCGTGGTCATAGGAAACCTGGCGGTAGAGGTAGCGATGCTCCTTCTGAAAGCGCTCCCGCACGAAGCCGATATGGATGCAACCCACGGGACAGCCTGCGCAGGCGGAGTTTCGCAGCAGCGTATTTTCAGCAAACTGCTCTCCTGTAATATTGCTGATCGCGGGATCGCTTGTCCGCTGGAGGTTCCGGATGGGCAGCATACGCAGTTCATTCAGCACCGCCATGTTTATCGGCGTGCCGATGTCGTGGTACTTGCTCATCATGTCGGTATCGGTGAGCTTTGCATAGACTTCCTGAAAGAGTTTCGAGTAATCTTTGGAGTCAGGGAGCGGAAATACCGCGTCGCCATTTATCACGATGGCCTTGAGATTCTTACTGCCCATCACCGCCCCGCATCCGAGCCTTCCGAAATGCCGGTAGGTATCGACGTTGATTCCTGCGATGGCGACTCCCTTCTCTCCTGCCGTTCCGATGCGCAGGTTGCTTCGATGTCCCGCCCCTTTGAATAACCCGCGCAGCATTTTCCCTGTCTCAAAGACGTCCTTGCCCCAAAGGTAAGAGACGTCTCTTATCTCCAGATGGCGGGATCCGACATTCACACAGGAAGGTTTTGACGCCTTGCCCGTAATGATTAGGGCGTCGAGGTTCGCAAAGCGAAGGGCAAGCGCGGACCGCCCTCCTCCGTGACTCTCCGCATACTGATCGTGGTAGGGAGATTTGAAGGCGCAGACGGTTTTGCTCATCAACGGAAAGTAGCCGGTAAGCGGCCCGATGGCGAAGATGAGGGGCTGATCCGGATCGTTCCACGGTCGGTCGGGATGGCCATACTTGTTGAACAGGAAGGCGGCAAGTCCACTGCCGCCGGCAACCGTGTCTCTCCCTTCCAGAGTTGCCACGGTGCCACGGCCGGCAACCAGATCAACGATAAGCACTCTGAAAAAATCTCGGATCATGATGCGCCTCCTTCCTTTGTCGCCTGCACGCCTGAAACCTCGGCAAGCTCAAGGCAGTCATGGGGGCAGAAGGGGACACACCGGCCGCAATGGATACATACAAAGGGCTCGCCGGTCGTATCGAGATAGACGGCATCCACGGGACAGGCGTGCGCACAGGCCCCGCAGCGGATACAGAGGTTCTTTCGGACGATGACGCCTCCGCCTTTGCGGTGCGAGTAAGCGCCTGTCGGGCAGGCATCGGCGCAGGGAGCCGGGTCGCAGGCGAGGCAGATCCTCGCCTCAAAGCCCGTCGAAAGTCCACCCGATGACCGAATGCGGATACCGGCGGTATCCCAGGAGAGGTTCCTGTGCACAAGCCTGGCGCAGGCAAGAGAACAGGAATGGCAGCCGATGCAGCGCTCCATCCTCGGTGTCGTCAAGATTTTCATAACTCCACCTCAAGCTATGCTTTTTTTCAGTTGATTTGCGACGGATTGCGCCGATTTTTTTGCTGCTTCCTCATCCCCGAGGTAGTATCTTCGAATCGGCTGCATATCGTCTTCAAGCTCGTACACCAGGGGTACCCCGGTGGGAATGTTGAGTTCCGCAATCTCCTCGTCGGGAATACGATCGGCATATTTGATCAGCCCCCGCAGGGTGTTTCCGTGGGCCACGAGAAGCACCCGCTTCCCCGCACGGATGGCCGGCCCGATCTTTTCCTGGGCATAGGGCGTAAAGCGTTCCAAGGTATCCTTCAGACACTCCGTCGCCGGGAGGTCCCAGGGATGGAGGCCGGCATACTTCGTGTCATGGCGGGGATGACGCGGATCGTCCCAGTTCAGCGCAGGAGGAGGCACATCATAGCTGCGACGCCAGAGTTTCACCTGCTCCTCGCCGAGCTGGGCGGCGGACTCGCTCTTGTCGAGCCCCTGAAGCGCGCCATAATGGCGCTCGTTCAAGCGCCAACTCTGCAATACGGGAATCCACATGAGGTCCATCTCTTCGAGAACAATCCAGAGGGTCTTGATCGCCCGCTTGAGCTTAGAGGTGAAGGCGATGTCGAAGACGTACCCTCCCTCCCGCAGAAGCCGTCCGGCCTCCCGGGCCTCCTCGATTCCCTTTTCCGAAAGGGGCACGTCCGTCCAGCCGGTAAAACGGTTCTCCCTGTTCCAGGTGCTTTCTCCATGCCGCAGCAACACGAGTTTTTTCATACTCCTGCCTCCTGTCTTGGTTGATCCAAGGATGCCCCCTTCCCTCGGCCCTCCGCACTTTCCGGATTGCATCTGCTCTCAGCGATTAGAGGGTGAGATCGATGATCTCGACGCGGTGATTTGTCTCGGAATGCTCCCGCGATGGCCCCTGGGTCAGAATCGCCAGTTTGCCCTCAAGGCCCAGTTCGGCAACCTGCCTTTTGACGTAGTCGTTCCAGTTCCCCGGAAGGGGTGACTCATGCAACGGATAGACGCCTGAGCTGAACTGGAGTCGACGGCAGGTCGTTTCCTCGGAACTGACGGCCACGGTCCAGACGGGAAGACGGAAGCGGGCCATGCTCTGCGCCGTCGCTCCGCTTCTTGTCGGGACAAACACGGCCGCCGGGATGACGAATTTGAGGCAGGCCTCTACGCTGATGGCGATGAGATGCTCTAGGCGAATGTATCCTCGAAGGTCAACCCCCTGGAACATCACCTGAACGTCCGTCATGGGCCGATCCGCTTCCACGGACGCAGCGATCTTGGCCAGCATTGCAACCGCATCCACAGGATAATTCCCCATGGCGGACTCTCCCGACAGCATGACGCAATCGGTCCCGTCAAGGATGGCGTTTGCTACGTCGGTAGCCTCTGCGCGGGTGGGCCGGCGGTTGTTTATCATCGATTCGAGCATCTGCGTGGCCGTAATGACCGGTTTCGCACGCCTGTTGGCAAGCCGCATCAGCCGCTTCTGAATTCCGGTAATTTTTTCGATGGGGACTTCAACTCCCAGATCCCCCCGGGCGATCATGATGCCATCCGCTGCCTCGAGAATCTCTTCAATCCGGTCGAGCGCCCCGGACCGTTCAATTTTCGCAATAATGAAGGGATCATGCCCCATCTCCACAGCTGCATTGCGCACGGCCTCGATATCCGCCGGGCCGTCCACGAAGGACTGGCTCACGGCGTCCACACCATTATCGAGGGCAAACTGCAGACACTCTCGATCACGCTCGGTGAAGGTGCTCATCCCGAGATCGATGCCCGGCAGGTTGAGTCCCTTGCGGGAGCGAAGTTCCCCGCCCACCAGCACCGTGCAGAGGACATCGTTCCCCCTGACCTCGTCCACTCGGAGCTCGATGTAGCCATCATTGAGAAAGAGCGTATCGCCCGATTTTACAACCTTGGGGAGCCCTCCAAAGGAAACGGACACACGATTCCCGTCCCCGACGATGTCATCGATGGTCAAGATGAAAGGATCGCCCGGATGGATCGTGATCGGCTCAAAGGCAAACGTTCCGATCCGCATTTTCGGACCGGAGAGATCGGCCAGAATCGCGATCCTTCGCCCCAGGGATGCCGACGCGGTGCGCAGGTTCTCGATGATTCTTTGGTGGGCCGCAAAGTCGCCATGAGAGAAATTGAGCCGGGCAACGTTCATTCCCGCTTCAATCATCGATTTCATCACGTCGACAGACTCGGACGCAGGCCCGATGGTGCAGACGATCTTCGTCTTGGGGGAAAGGATTTTCATTCTTTTTCTCCTTGCACCTCAGGAAGATCGGAATCCGTCTTTGTCGAGGTCGCCTCAACGGTTGTTTCGACTTTCTTCCAGGTCTTATCCGGATCAAAAATGCTCATTGCCTGGGCTTTTTTCGCTGTGTCCCTCCCGAGATTCTTCTGATACACGACGCCATCCTGATTCACGATAAAAGTCATAATCCCGGAATTGCCATATTGCGCAGGATAGGCAACCAGGGCAAATCCGCCGATCATGTTGCCGTTCACGACGTAATCGTAGGCCCCGCCTTTCGCACTTTTTCCCTGACCTTTCAGTATTTTATAGAAATACCCATGGTAAGGCTGGGGCTGATCAGACGCTGACGTTTTTACATAACCCTCGGCCTTTGCCTTGGCCGCAAAAGGACCAAAGGGGCTTGGTGTTTCGTCTTCCTTCGTTTCCCAATACAGCCCGTCTTTTTTCCCCGGCGAACTCCAGAACTTCTGGGCATACTCGAACAAACCATCGCCGTCGCTATCCAGCAAGGCAAATTCCTGCTGGGCATCGACATAGGCTTCGCAAACGTTAATGACGGCCAGTTCATTTCTGCCGATTCTCCGATTCAGGATCTCCTCCCTTCCCCTTCCTGTATCGAAGAGCCACCGATTGCCCTTCTTCACAATCGGGATAGGCATAGGCCAGTCCTTCTTTCCAACCAGGAGGATGGCTTCTGAATTGCCTTTCTTTTCTATGTTGTTCTTTTCGTTGTACAGGTTGAGAAAGCTTTCGAGAATTTCCCTGTCTGCAACTTCATCCCCGGACAAGAAAATATCCCTGCTGAGCGGACCAAGGACCATTCCCATTTGTTTCGCATCGTTTGACTTCATGGCGTCAATCAGCGCCTGGACAGCATCCTCCGGGGAACCATAGGTTATTTGCTGAATCCCCTTGCCCGCCGCCTGTCCAGGAACGCCCACAGCACAGATCACAAACAGAACAGCGAGAACGGCAACGGAAAAATTCCCGCGCAGAGAATCTTTTATTTTCAAGAAAGTGTGGAACATACTCCTTACCTCCTCATATAGGTTTGGATAGACAGGTTTCTTCCTGCCGGGTTATTTACCTTCGACCGCCACGTCCTCCTCCACGACCACCGCCGGAAAATCCTCCGCTCCGGCCGCCTCCGAAACCTCCTCCACCGCTACTCCGGGATGCAGACATGCTCTGGCGACTGGAGCTTCCCCGATCACTGTTCATTCTGGCGTCTCTTCCCCCTCGATCCATCCCCTCAAAGGCATTTGATTGTCTGGGCTGCTGTGCTGCCTGAGCTCCGCGCTGACCAGTGCCTCTGACACCTTGTTCAGTCGTTGCCGGTCGCTGGCGCCCGGTAGCATCGCTGGCGGAAAGATCCCTCCTGCCGGCAGCTTCTCTTGTATCGGGAGTCCTCCCCCGGAAATCTTTCCGGTTCTCAGCACCGGGTCTTGATTGACCGTATTTCTGCCGCGTGTTCTGATCTCGATAAGCAACGCCTTTGCGATGCTGCGGATTGTGCTGCCATTTTCCCCGGCCGCCCTGTCCGCCCGTAACCTGATTCTTATATTTGCTTCGATCGATGTTGCGGTTGACATTGTAATTGTGGTCGACATCGATGTCTACATCTCCCCCGTGCCAGTCTGAATGGCCCCAGGCATAGCCCCATGCCGCACCGACAGCAGCGCCGGCCATAAAGGAGAAGGCGGCCGTTGTGGCCACGTATCCCGGAGGATAGACCGGATAGGGCGGATAGGAAGGATAGGCCCAGGTTCCGTAAACGACCGTGGGGTTGTAGGCAGGCACATAGATGACCTGCGGGCTGGCAGGTTCGATGATGATGGTCTGCTGTTCGACCTTGACGACCTGTTCCCTGGTCGTTTTCAGGTTACCCGACGCCTGTGCCTTTGCCCGCAGCTTCTGGACCGTCGCCATAACATCCTTTTGCTGAGAGAGGAATGCATCGCCCAGTTTCTGTGTCCACTCAAGCTTTTCGCTCATCATAGCCAGAACCTGGGGAAAGTTGACCAGGGACTTTACGCTGGGGTCCCAGTTTTTCTGTTCCAGGGCGCGAGTTAACGAATCCCCTTTCAGATTGGCATTTGCCTTTACAAACCGATCCGCCTCTACAATCTCCAGGGGGTAGGTGGAAGCCATGAATATCTGAGCAAGGAGATCATCCGGATAGAGGGCAATGGGCGCCAGGATCTGTTCCAGTTCTTCCTGTTTAAAGCCGGATGAAGGACCTACTCCCTGCGCCCAGCCACCGATCGGCATGGCCAGCAGAAAAACAAGCAACCATGCCATGGTTTTGATCAATCGCTTACGGTTCATCTTCTTCCTCCTTTTCTTGAAAATAGGATCCAGACTCCCTTTCTCACAGCATATCGGGTTGTCCCGTCACCGCCAGGACGCTGTTCCACAGCATGCTCCGGGGGTCTATCTTTTTGCGTTGCGACACGGCGAGGGTTATGGGAACATGGGTGAACTGGTGGTTCCAGAAGCTGACCACCATGTTCGTCCGCCCGCTCATCCCCGCATGCACGGCACTCTGGCCGAGGAGAAGGCAGAAGGCCGCATCGCGTGGATTGGCCGGCACACTCCGGATCATGTAACTGGGGTCGATGTATTTGAGGTTGATCTCCATCCGGACCTGCTTGAAATAATCCGAAATCGCCTCCCTCAGAAAAATGCCGATGTCCCCATATTTGATGTTTCCGGAGGCATCCTGCTCGCCCGTCTTCGCCATCAGGTCCTGGCCTGCGCCCTCGGCCACAACGATCACTGCATGACTCTTCCGTTCGAGACGCCGCTTCAGGGCTTCGAGAAAACCACTGAGGGAAAAGGGGACTTCCGGAACGAGACAGAAGTTCACGTGGCTGTTCACGAGGACCGAATAGGCGGCGATGAACCCGGAGTCACGCCCCATGAGCTTCACCAGTCCGATGCTGTTGCGCGCGGCATCCGCCTCGGTGTTGGCCGCGTAGGTGGCCCGTCTGGCCTCGGCCACTGCCGTTTCGAATCCGAAGGTGGTCTTGATATAGGAAATGTCATTATCTATTGTCTTCGGAATGCCGATCACGCTGATCTGGAGGCCCCGCCTTCTTGCCTCCTCGGCGATCTTCTGTGCCCCGCGCAGTGTCCCGTCGCCCCCGATGGCGAAGAGAATGCCGATCTTGAGCTTCTCCATGGTTGTCACCATCTCTGCAGGCTCCTGAGGCCCCCGGGACGAACCCAGGATCGTCCCGCCGATCTCATGGATACGGGAAACGGAATCCGGCGTCAGGTCGAGGGGGGGAAGACCAAGCCGTTCCACGAGCCCGGCATACCCGAAGCGGAAGCCATAAACCTTCTGCAAGCCGTAATGGTGGTGGAGACTCAGAACGATTGCCCGGATCACGTCGTTCAGACCGGGACAGATCCCGCCGCAGGTCACGATACCGCAGGCGATCCGAGACGGATCGAAGAAGATCTTTCCGCTCGGCCCGGCGGCTTCCATCGCGGGCGGGGGGCTGCCCGAATCAAGCCAAGGCTGCATTTCCTCAAGACAGGAGAAATAGAGGACGCGTCCGTCATCATCCATAAAGCGGATACCCTGTACGGGGGACGGAATACGGCACTCTCCAAGCCGTTCTATTGAAAAATCGAGCTCACTCTTCTCCATGGGATCCTCCTGTTTTCATTTATTCCGGAAATATCCGTCTTATTTCATCAGTGTCGTCCCGGCACTCCGCAGCTGTTTCGCTGCATCCCGAACCCGTTGCGCCATGGCGTTCTCTGCCAGGCCCAGATAGACCCGCGGATCGTACACCTTCTTGTCTCCCACCTCGCCGTCTACCTTCAGGGCGCCGCTGTAATTCCGGAACAGATGATCGGCGATGGCCCGGGTAAAGGCATACTGCGTGTCCGTATCAATATTCATCTTAACCACGCCGTAATCCAAGGCGGCATGGATATCCTCGATCGATGATCCCGACCCGCCGTGGAAGACGAGATAGAAACGGTCCTCCTCGCCGTAGGCCTTTACAACCGCGTCCTGGCAATCCTTCAGAATGGAAGGTTTCAATTGAACATGTCCCGGCTTATAGACGCCGTGAACATTGCCGAAGCTTGCTGCGAGCAGGTACCGTGCACCATTAATCACATTCAACCGGCGGGCGACCTCGAGGGTGTCCGCCGGAGTGGTATACAGCTTTGCATCGGCGCTGGCCTTGATTCCATCCTCCTCTCCGCCCACGACCCCCGCTTCGATTTCGAGAACCAGGTCACTTTTCCGGAAACGTTCGAGGAGTTTCACCGCAATATCCAGATTCTCTTTCAGGGGAAGGACGCTTCCATCGAACATATGAGCGGTGAAGAGATTGGGTTTTCCCGCTCCACGCCTTTTTTCGGTCTCTTCTACCAGGGGGATCACAAATTTATCGAGATTGCCCGCCGTGCAGTGGTCCGTATTCAAAGCCACATAAATGGGATAGCGATCCGCAACACGGTGGACATGTTCAGCAATCGAGATGGCGCCGAGGGCTATGTCCTTCACAGCGGAACCGGAGGCAAAGGCGGCTCCACCCGTGGAAACCTGGATGATTCCGTCACTTCTGCTCTCGGCAAGGCCTTCCAGAACCGCATTGGCTGTGGTCAGCGAGGTCACGTTGATGGCGGGATAAGCGAAGGAATTCTTCCGGGCCCTTTCGAGCATTTCACAAAAAATCTCATAGCCGGCTACTGGCATAACTCCCTCCTTTTCTATGTTGTCAGGTTGGTTTCAGGATTAAGGGCTCTGGTTATCAGAAGCACGATCGATCTGGGCCGCACTTCATAGGTATGACCTTCGACAGGGGGCGCCTGCGGCCAGGTGAGGATATCATCGGGAGCATCCAGATAGGTATCGATGCACCGTCTCCAGGGCTCGTACGCATCTCCCCGGAATGGGATCTCGAAGGAAAGGGTATCCCAATAGGCATTGATCATGATGGAAAGCAAAAGGCTGTTTCCCGGAACAGTGACTGTTGCCGCGATGGCATGGGACTCATAACCCCAGTCCGGCGCATTGAGCCCGACCCCGTGCCAGAAAACAGGCTGGTTGTGAAGCAGTTCGTTCAGCGTGATATTCAGCCGTTCCGTAGGCAATTCACGATTCCTGCGCACGGTAATCAGCTGTTTCGCAAAACGATGGATATCTGCGTGCTTTTCGACCAGCTCCCAGTTCAGCCAACTGATTTCGTTGTCCTGACAGAAGGGATTGTTATTCCCACCCTGGCTGCGCCGCATCTCGTCGCCCATGAGCAGCATGGGCGTACCGACCGACAGGAGGGCGAGGGTGAGAAAATTTTTCACCTGGCGATTTCTCAGCCGCTCAATCTCCGGCTCATCGGTGGGTCCTTCAACTCCACAGTTCCAGCTGAGGTTGTCATCCGATCCGTCACGGTTTTGCTGGTTGTTTCCTTCATTGTGCTTGACGTTGTAGGAAACGAGATCATTCAGGGTAAAGCCGTCATGGCAGGTAACGAAATTAATGCTCTGTTCCGGCTCCCGTTCTTCGTGGCCGTAAATATCCGGACTGCCGAGCAGCCGTTGGGCGACAGCCCATACCCTGCCATTATCGCCCTTCAGAAAGGCTCGAATATCGTCGCGAAACCGTCCGTTCCACTCTTTCCAACTGTCGCCGATAAAGGTGCCCACCTGATAGAGACCTGCCGCATCCCAGGCCTCGGCGATCATCTTGACATTCGCCAGGACGGGATCGGATTCAATGTCCCAGAGAATGGGCGGGGAAGGCATGGGATGGCCGCTTTTGTCCCGGGAAAGGATGGACGCCAGATCGAAGCGAAAACCGTCGATATGCATCTCGCGAACCCAGTAATGGAGACTGTCTAGAATCAATCGCCGACAGATCGGTTCATTCGTATTCATGGTGTTGCCGCAACCGGAATAATCGCTGTACCTGGATTTATCCGATTCAAGGATATAATACTCTTCGTTGGACAGACCTCGAAAACAGAAGGTCGGGCCGTCGGCTCCAATCTCGGCGGTATGATTGTAGACTACATCCAGAAGGACCTCTATCCCGGCACGGTGAAGGGCCTTTACCATGTCCCGGAACTCGTCCAGTGCGCCCAACGGATCCAGACGCGAGCTGTAACCGGGATGAGGGGCGAAAAAGGAGACCGGAGAATACCCCCAGTAATTGCACAAACCGGGGGGACCATCCTGCTCGTCGAAGGCGAATACGGGCAGCAGTTCAACGGCACTGACCCCGAGGTCACACAGATAGGGAATTTTTTCTACCAGTCCCGCGTAGGTGCCGCTTCTGGCGGAGGCGATCCCTGAACTGGGATGCTTCGTGAACCCCCCGATATGCAGCTCGTAGATGATCGTCTTGGCGAATGGTGTTCTCAAAGGGGCATCGCCTTCCCAGTCATAGGAACGGACGTCTGCAACGACGCTTTTCATAGCAGTTGCTGCATTGTCTCCGGGTTTGCACGCGGCAGTGCGGCTGTAACTGGCTGGGAGGTCAATGCACCTGCCGTATGGGTCGAGCAGTACCTTGTCCGGGTCAAAGCGAAGCCCCTGCTCCGGATGGAATGGACCGGTCACCCGATAGGCATAAAGCTGTCCCGCGGAGATCCCGGGCACAAAGACATGCCAGTAGTGGTAGGTGCGATTGGTCCGTCGATCCAGTTCGATAACCCGGGATGGTTTCGGGGTGTCGACGGAATCGAAGAAAAGCAACTGTACCGCCTCACTCCCTTTGGAAAAGACGCTGAAGTTCACGCCTTCCTGAAAGACCGCGGCGCCGAGGGGATAGCTCCTGCCGCAGCCGGGGGGCGGTTCTTTCTTCGTGCGGCTCATCTGGTCTCTCCTTTGCCTTGAAAAACTTCAGATAAGGCGTCTTTACCTTTTCCTTCTCACTTTTTTGGTAAAGACACCGGGCACGGTTTTACTCCCCAGATGTCCGCCGCATACTCTGCGATCGTCCGATCGCTTGAGAACTTCCCGGAGCCGGCAATGTTCAGGATGGCCATGCGCGCCCATCCATGCGGATTCCGGTACAGTTCACAGAGCCGCCGGTCTGCTTCGAGATATGAGGCAAGGTCGGCCAGGTGACGATAGAAATCCCCATTTTTCAGCAGTGCCTCGCAGATCGGCCTGAAGACCCCCGGCTCATAACGGCTGAAGCCGTCCGAAGCGATCCTGTCCAAGGCTGTACGGGTTTCCGGCTCATTCTCATAGTGCCACCAAGGGTCATACCAGCCGCTGCTGCCGGCGACCTGATCCGCCGTCAGACCGAAGAAGAAGAAGTTCTCCTCGCCTGCCTCCTCAGCCATTTCGATCGTCGCACCATCGCGTGTCCCCAGGGTCAGGGCTCCGTTCATCATAAATTTCATGTTGCTCGTCCCACTGGCTTCATAGCCCGCCGTCGATATCTGGTTTGAGACGTCACAGGCAGGAATCAAGCGCTCTGCCAGAGAAACGCAGTAATCGGGCAGGAACACCACCTTGAGTCGTCCCGCCACGGCCTGATCCCCGTCGATCGTTCCGGCAAGATTGTTAATCAGCTTGATGATCAGCTTGGCCAGGCGGTAGGCCGGCGCCGCCTTGCCGGCGAAGAAGAACGTCCGGGGCAGGAGATCGAGGCCGGGGTCATCCCGCCAGCGATGGTAAAGCACGATGATCCGAAGGACATTGAGCAGTTGCCGCTTGTATTCGTGGATACGCTTCACCTGACAATCAAAAAGGGTCTCCGGGTCCACTTCCTGGCCGGTCGTGGCCTTGAGCCAATCGGCAAAGGCCGACTTGGCCTCGCCCTTGGCCCTTAGAAAGGCCTCCTGAAAGCCCCGGTCCTCAGCGAGGGGCTGAAGCTTCCGCAATTGACCAAGGTCGGTGATCCAGCCTTTACCGATGGCCTCTGTAATGATCCGGGAAAGGGCGGGGTTCGCCAGGCGCAGCCAGCGTCGCGGCGTCACCCCGTTGGTCTTGTTGTTGAAGCGCTCGGGAAATATCTCAGCCAGATCCCGAACCGTGATCGTGCGCAGCAGGTTCGAGTGAATGGCGGCGACTCCATTGGTACTGTGTGAGCCGACAATGGCCAGGTTGGCCATGCGGATTTTCCGTGTCTCTACTTCTTCGACGAGACTCACCCGGGCGATCCGTTCCTCGTCGCCGGGAAACCGCCTTCGAGCCTCATCAAGAAACCGGCGGTTGATCTCGTAGATGATCTCCAAAAGACGGGGCTGCAAAATCTCGAACCACGCGACCGGCCATTTTTCCAGCGCTTCAGGCAGAAGGGTGTGGTTGGTGTAGGCAAGCGTCCGTTGGGTCAGTTCCCAGGCCTGATCCCATTCCAATTGTGCTTCGTCCAGGAGGATCCGCATCAGCTCGGGCACGGCGAGCGATGGATGCGTGTCGTTCATCTGAATGGCAACCTTCGCAGGGAGGTTGTTCCAATCGGCATTGCTCTGCCGGAAGCGCCTCACGAGATCGGCCAGTGAGCAGGCGACGAGAAAGTATTCCTGCATGAACCGCAGTCCCTGTCCCAAGCTCGTGGAGTCATCGGGATAAAGCACCCGGGTCAGAGATTCGCCTGCCAATGTGCCCGCCAGGGCCGCCACGAAATCACCGCCGCTGAATTTCGCAAAATCAAAGTAATTGGGCACAGCCGCCGACCAGAGACGGAGCGTATTGATGGTCTTCCCGCCAAATCCCACGATGGGGCGGTCAAAGGGAATACCCAGCAGGCTGGACGGTTGGCCGGGAATCACACGGAGACTCCCCCCGGACAGCTCGAAGGAAGCGTTAAGCTTCACCTCTACGGCCTCGGAGAGCCGTTCGACCTCCCAGGGATCAGGCCTGCGGAGCCAGTTGTCCGGCTGCTCCTGCTGCCAGCCATCCTTGATGGACTGACGGAAGATGCCATATTCATAACGAAGACCGTAGCCCATGGCCGGGAGCTGCATCGTGGCCAGAGAGTCGAGAAAGCACGCCGCCAGGCGCCCGAGTCCCCCATTGCCGAGACCTGCATCGGGCTCCTGTTCGAGAAATTCGATGGGATCGATTTTCTTCTTCTCCACGAGTTGCTTCACAACAGGATCCAGCAGGAGATTGGTTATGTTATTGGACAAGGATCGACCTATGAGGAACTCCATGGACAAATAATAGACTCGTTTGGGATTTTTCAGCCCGTACGTCGCTTCTGTCGCCATCCAGCGCTGTGAGAGGACATCCCGCACCGACCGGGCAGCAGCCTCAAAACGCTCGCGGCAACCAGCGGATTGCGGAGCGGAGACATTGTCGAAAATGAGGTGACGTTCGTAAAGTCCGTCTTCACCGGTAAACTGAATCGGGCCGCAGCCGTACTGTTTCAGGAGATCGGCAAGGCTTCCGGATTCTTCCGTTTTCCGGGCAGGTTCACTTTTTCTGCAGTTTTTCGACTCATCCTTTTTGTCTCTGCTCATCCTGATCTCTCCAAATGATTTTTTGTTCAATTGACGTGCGATTGCATGATCGGATCACAGGTTGGAACGGATCATATTTCAATGGCCAACTTCGACCGCAGTGTTGTACCTCATTAAGGAACTGGTTATTTCAGGAATTCTGGGTGCATGGTCCTCTATAACTTTTCGGTTTCTTCTTTTCACTTAGTCCAAAAAGCATTCCAGAAGACGACCGGTTGGCCGTATGAGGACAACGATCTGATATTACTTTATACTATTGTTTTATCGTGGAATTTTGGCTGTTTATGGATGATGACATGCCCTCAATATCTTGCGGATCTGCAGGATGTTGAGGGTTTTTGTTGTGGGCATTCGATCATCAGGGTCGCTTGAGGCCGAGCTTCTTGATCCGGAATCGAAGGGTACTGGGATGAAGTCCAAGGAATGCGGCGGCTCCCTCTTTCCCTTCAATTTTCCACCTCGTTTCTTTTAAAACTTTTTGAATATGCTCCCGGGCCATTGCGTCAAATTCTTTAAGCACCCCTTCCTCCCTTTTTACGGAGGCAGGCTCGAACGGATCGGTCAGTTGAAAGTCCGGTTCCATGCTGGTGATGACGGCCCTTTCTATGATATGCTCCAACTCCCTCACATTTCCGGGCCAGGAGTACTCTGAGAGTCTGCCAATGACACTCTTTGAAATCGGATCAAATCGTTTGCCCAGTTTACGGGCGTACTTGCCGAGAAAATATCGGGCAAGCTCGGGAATATCCTCGATCCGCATCCTCAGGGGCGGAAGCGTGACGGGAAAGGTATTCAGCCGATAATAGAGATCCTCGCGGAACAGCCTTTTTCGCATTTCTTGCTTCAGATCCCGGCTTGTCGAGGCGATGATCCTCACATCCACCTTGACCGTCCTGGGTGAACCAAGGCGTTCGAATTCCCCATCCTGTAGCACCCTAAGGAGCTTTGCCTGGAGTTCGAGCGGCAGCTCGCCGATTTCGTCGAGGAAGATCGTTCCCCCGTCCGCCACCTCGAAGCGACCGATCTGTCTGGCATGAGCGCCCGTAAAGGCGCCCCTCTCCCGTCCAAAGAGCTCGCTCTCGATGAGGTTTGCCGGAAGGGCGGCACAGTTTACCGTAACCATCGGTTTATCCCTGCGGACACTCATTTCATGGATGGCATGGGCGACCATACCCTTGCCGACGCCGGTCTCGCCGAGGATCAGAACGGTGGCGTCGGTTGGGGCGACCTGATTGGCCCGAAAGAGGACATACTGAAGGGTGGAACTGCTTCCGATCATCTTGCAGAAGCCCAGTTCCGTAATTCTCTCCTCTCGGAGATAGATGTTCTCCTTCTCCAGTCGAATCCTCAGTTTCTCAATCTCCGCCAGCTGCTCCCGGAGTTTGTTTTCCATTGACTTCCGTTCCGTAATGTCCTGACCGAACACCGATATTCCAAACACTCTGCCCTCGTTGCTGAGGATGTTGAAATTCAATCGAAGAATCCGATCGTCCGCGGAAACCGGATATTCTATCGTGAAAGATCCTTCCTCCAGCACCCGCAAATAGAATGAATGCCATTTCTGTTGTAAAACTTCCTCGTCCGGAAAGAGATCTTCAGGACTCATGCCCATTTCAATGGGAAATCCGCGCTTATGGAGGAAATATTCAGAAAGCGCCCGATTGAAGGTCAGAAGGCCAAAGCGCTCCGAATCGACCGACCAGATCATGTCGGATGTACTGTTGATCAAAGTATCGTGCAAAGCCTCTGACCAGTTCAGCTGCAACTCTGCCTGCTTTCTCTCGGTGATGTCCATGGACACGCCCATCAGACGCAAGGGATGTTCTTGTGTGCCGCCGTAAGGTCGTCCGCGTGTCACGATCCAGCGGACCTTTCCATCGGGTTTTTGGACACGATATTCGACGTGCAGGAATTTATGCTTTTCCATACTTTGATGGGCCAGCTCAAGAACCCTGTCGCGGTCGCCAGGATGAAGGGCCTGCCTGAATCGCGCTAAATTCAGCTCCTCGTCAGGGGTAAATCCGAACAAATTTCTGAGAATGAGCGTCGCCCATACGGAACCTGTATCCTTGTCCAGCATCCAGAGGCCTGCTTCCGCCGCCGAGGTCGCAAGATTCAGACGCTCTTCACTTTCCTGCAGGGCTTTCTGGGCTTTATTCCGTTCCAGGGCATTGACGAATATTTCTCCCAGCAGCCGAAGCCGCTGGACCAATTCCTCCGGCCAGATTCGCTCACGATTCACCGAGTTAATGGCGAGAATGTGATCAATGGGTTCACCGAGCATGATGGGAATGTTCAGATTGGATTGGATACCCCAACTCACCCAGGTTTTTTTGTCAACCTCGGCTTCAACCGGCAAATCCTCTATCTTTGAAAACGAAAGGACTTCTCGCTTAAGAACCAGTTTTTCATAAGCCCATGGATTGATTGCGATAGGGAGTTCCGAACCAACAGGGACGGAAGGCACACCCGCAACGGCAACGGAATGGGTGATCTTCCACGATTTCTTGTCCGGAAGCGTTTGAAGCAGGACAAAACGGTCCACCTTGAAGAATTCCAGAACTTCCGTCATGGCCTCATGGATTTCCTCATCGACCCGTTCGATGGGCAGATAAATGAATCGCGCCGAAAGTGCAGAGAACAGCTCTTCAAAAAGCAACCGTTCTCTCAGGCTTTGCTCAGCCTGTTTCCTCTTCTTCATCTCAGTGTTCAGTCTTATACCGGCGTCTGTAAGCATCTGCATCTTGAACTCCTGCTTTTGCTTATTGGGGTTTTCCTGCCCTTCCAGTGGTCTCCAACAACACCCAAGTTTTTAATTGATGAATAAGAAATGGAATCCAGCCATCCCTGCCGAGTAATGGCTGTTCTGGTTCGAATAAATTTGGCTTCATAGCCGGAGGATTCATTCCTCGTTCTTTCGTCGAGGAAACGATCCCAGAATATACCGATTAATTGACGAAGGTTATTATACCGTTTTTGCCGTGTTAAGCAAGAATCCAATTCGTGTTCACGGTGCCAACCGATTGTGGCAGAATCCCTCAAAACCCGATTTCCCGGGCATAGGAAAACTGGCGCTTCCAGGGGACATCTGGATGGGCCGAATCGAAGGGTTTCTCACCCCCGATCCGCATCGATTCCTCGTCGATCCGGATCGGGTGATACGCGTCTACAAAACCCTGATCGGGGTGGCTCGTGGGATTGTCCCCCGGCCAGCAGTCGCACTCTGTCGTAATGTTCAGCAGGGCATCGATCAAAACGGTGCGCCCCTCGATCTTCCGCCAGATGGATATAAGAGTTCCGGAGGCAATCCTGACGGTTATATCAAGGCAACAGATAAGGGTTATGGAAGCACCTGGTATTTTGTCTCTCCTTCGCTTGGCGATATGAGTTCCTATAAAGGCGGAACTCTTTCCTACGACATCAAGTTCATATCCAGATCCGGAAGCTATTTTGACAACGATGAAGTGATCATCAAGAACGGATCATCCTCAATGAGCTGGGCTCCTGCGGCAGTCCATCAACCCGCCTTGAACACCTGGACAACGTACAGCGTCGATCTGACTTCGGCAAATTTTGTCGTTTCATCAGGGACCTTTGATGGGATTTTAAGCAATGTAACCGTCCTCTGGATCCGGGGAGAGTATGTCAGCGGCGGTGACAGCGAAGGCCTTGATAATGTTAAACTGCCCCCGGCCCCGGTGCCGCTTCCGCTGCCTATTCTGTTCCTGGGTTCAGGTCTTGCCGGCCTGGCGGCTCTTAGAGGAAGAATCATCAAACAGGCGTAAATCGGCATTCAATCACATAGTTTGCAGCAAAGAACCCGGGCCGGATAGGGGTCCTGTCTCTTTATATCTCTTTTAAAGAGATTGGCCAGAGGACATCTCGTAATCCGGAAACTCGGACATTGCGCCTGGACGTTGCCCCCCTTCAAGATCCCTCCCCTTTTTCCTCATCGTTCACGGCCCTGTCCGCCGGCTCATCCGTTTCGAAGAGTTCGGACAGATCCCCGAGATATCGGCACAGGGGAATGCGCTCGAACAACTGGTCCTCCGGGACATAGAGGGTGTGGGGAAATCCCTCTGCCGGGGCCTTGCCCTTTTTTTTCTCGGGATTGGAATGTTCAGCCATGGATTTTCCTCCTGGTGGACACGGCTCATTTCAGAAAAATCGACCATCCCGCCTTCAGGGATCCTGGATGAAGGTCCAGGGCGCCGGACGCTTCCGAGACGGGAGAAAACCCGCACTCCCGACAATTGATCCGGCCCCGGCTTTTGACATAGCAGCCCTTTGTAATGGTGCCGTCGGGATCGACATTGATGAGGATGTCATCGTGGCAGCGCCAGCTGTTCAGGATCATGGCCCTCAGACGGCCGGGGGAGTTGAGGATGGGAACCCCCTGCCTCTTCAGTGCGATCACCTCCTCCAAAGCTTCCTTCCGCTCTTTGTCGGACAAGGCCAGGGGCGCTTCTCCCTGGCCGTCAGGGTAGAAGAGCTGCACCGTCATGCCGCGGAAGGCCGGTATTTCCCTCAACTGATTCAGCAGCGGCCGGATATCGTGCCGGTTCTCGCGGTTGATCGTGAAGTGAACAAAGAGACGCGGATGTCGCGAGGCGCGCAGATTCGACCAGACTCTGTCGAAAGAGCCGGAACGGAGGCGGTCATGGGCTTCCTTCAAGCCGTCCACGCTGACCCACAGAACGTCCGCCGGAACATCCAACGCAACGGTCCCGTTGGTGGTTACGGCAACACGGGCAAAGCGCCGCTTGGCGTATTCCACGAGATCATGGAAGCTGTAGCTGCCATCCCGCCACAGGAGGGGCTCTCCTCCTTCAAAGACGACGATCAGCGCCCCGAAGCGCTTCAGGGCATCCAGGCAGGCCAGGGCCGTCGCCCGGCTCATGCTGGCCCGCTCTTCGTCAGCCCTGCGAAAAAACGGACAGGCAAGGCAGGAGAGATTGCAGCGATAGGTTACTTTGAAGCTGGCCAGAAGGGGAATCCTCTGGCCGAAGATTCTTCGTCGGAGGAAAAAAATGGGAAAGGGGGCCGTACGGCGCAACATCGTCCCGAAAGAACTTCCCCATGGGGGCTGCGATGTCCGGACGTCCGGGGACTTGGTAGAACTTCTGTTCATTCGTTCAATAATGGTATTTTTGCTGAATATCCCCGATGAGATCCCCTCTGGAGCCTCCGGTCTCCGCGCCAGTTCCCCGGCGTTTCGCGATCCTTCCGATCTACTGGATTCTCCCGGCTTCTCTCCCTCACTAGGCTCTTCAGGCAGGAAAGCGCTCTCTTCCTTTCTCCGGCTGGAGACAACACCCGAGGGACATTCCAAACTTTGGTCATTGACCTTCAACTTATCGGGTTCACGTTGAAGTGTCAATAGAGCATTTCTGGTCTCACAGCCTCCCGGGCTGCGCCGGACCGCCTCCGCTGCCTCGTTACGGAGCCTGCGTGCCCGGCGGCACGTCTGCCGCCGGCTCCGGGCATCTCTTCGAAGCCCGGGTTCCCTGTGATCACGGGAAAGGAAGCCGGCTACTCCTCACCCGGCGTCAGAATCACTCCGGACTTTCCGCCCAGCTGGAGGTTGAGCCGCCCCTCACGGAGGGAATACGAAGGACCGCCCAGCAGGGGTACCAAATGCGCATCCGCCAGCTTTTCCTTGATTCGCCGAGGCAGATTTGGATTGTTTCCGATATCGACGGAGATATCCGACGGCATGTCCAGCCATCCGTTATGAAATCCGGCAATGATGATGTTTTCGTCGATGTACCTCAGGAAAACCAGCAGAAAATAGTCCACGTACAGGCAGACGAAATGGCCGGCTGAGAGGGAGTCGTTTGTCCGCCGAATCCGGATCATATTCCGGGTATGGTCATAGATTTCCTTTTCGAAGGGATATGCTTCCTTCACCTCATAGTCCGAATCCAGTTTCCCCCAGGGGAAGTCCATCCGATTATCGGGATCTGAACGGCCTTCAAGGCCCAATTCCGTTCCGTAGTAAATCTGTGGGATACCCCGTATGGCAAACAGAAAGGTCAGGGACAGTTTCATGACATCCGTCGCCTTGCGATAGTCACCCATCTGAGCATCAAGGATTCTGGTCATGAACCTGGCGCTGAGGTCATGATTGTCCAGAAGGGTCACAAGCTGATTATGGTTGGTGTAGGACAGGTCGCGCTCCAGGATGCCTGTACCGAGATTGTAGGGAGAAACGAAATCGGTCATGGCATGGTCATAGACGAAGACATTCGTCATGGCCTGCTGCAGCGGAAAATCGAAGAGCTGGTCGATGGCGTCGAACTTCTGGTACTGGGACAGGGCGTCAATATCAAAAACGAGGACTTCACCCAGGAGGGTCACTTCGGGAAACTGACCCTTGACCTGCGTCTTGAAATAGGTCCAGAAGTTTCGTTCCACATGCCTGACCGTGTCCATGCGGATTCCGTCGATTCCCGTTTCCCGGATCCAGGAAAGGATGCTCTGCGCATGATAATCGCACACGTCGGGAGAATCCAGGTCCATATCCGGAAGGCCCGACAGCTGCCCCTCCGTTACGCTGGATTCCAGGCTGATGTTCATCCTGTTGAACCAGGAGGGTCCGATGGGGGTTGGATTGCCGGAAGAGCCGTTGATGCCGGGATGACGATATCCCGTATGATTGACGACGATATCCAGAATGACTTTGATTCCGCCGGCGTGAAGCCGGTCGACAAGATCCTTGAGATAGCGCTTGCTCCCCTCGGGGTAGCGGCCGTTGTCGATGTAAAGGAACGGGTTGACGGCGTTAAAATCCAGAGCCCAGTATCCATGGTATCCATGACTATGTTCAAGATCAATCTGCAGGTAAACCGGGGTGATCCACAAAGCCGTTATGCCCAGCTTCTTCAGGTAGGGAATTTTTTCAACAATCCCGTCAAAATTTCCGCCATGATAAGACTTCGGATTGGCCTTGTCGATCTTCTCCCGAAGTTCCGGCCTTGGGTTCTCGACTCCATGAAACCGGTCTGTCAGGACAAAATAGATGACATCTTTACGGTTAATGGCCACAAGTTCCTC
>JAVETB010000070.1:0-13842 GCA_034006265.1 Syntrophus sp. (in: bacteria)
AGTATTTGTAAAAGGAAATTATTCAGTCATGATCGTTTTAGGAATCGAATCTTCCTGTGATGAGACAGCGGCGGCCGTCGTGCGCGACGGACGGGTCCTGCTTTCCAATGTCATTGCATCCCAGATCAAGGAACACTCAAAATACGGGGGCGTGGTGCCCGAGATTGCGTCGCGCAGACACATGGAGGCCATTATTCCCGTCATTCTTCAAGCGCTTGACGATTCAGGGATGGAATTGTCCGATATCGAAGGGATCGCTGTCACCAGAGGGCCCGGGCTCGTAGGCTCTCTCCTGGTCGGCCTTTCCGTGGCCAAGGCGCTGGCCTTTTCCCGGAAGCTTCCCTGGGTCGGAGTCAATCACCTGGAAGCGCATATCGCCTCCGTCTTTCTCTCCGAAAACGTTCCTCGTTTCCCCTTTGTGGCCCTCGTCGTATCCGGGGGGCATACCAACATCTACTTCGTGGAAAATTTCGGGGTGTTCGCCATTCTGGGGCAAACGAGGGATGACGCCGCCGGGGAAGCCTTTGACAAGGCAGCGAAACTCCTTGATATCGGCTATCCCGGAGGTGCGATTATAGACAGGCTTGCGCGGGAAGGCGACAGGACCCGGCTGTCCTTTCCCAGGGCCATGAGAGACAGCCTCGACTTCAGCTTCAGCGGGGTCAAAACATCTCTTGTCGTCCATGTCAAAAAGCATGGAAAGCCGTCAACCCGGGAAGAACTTGCCCATCTGGCCGCCGGATACCAGGAGGCCATTGTTGATGTCCTTGTTGAAAAGACCCTGAAGGCCGCCGAACTGAAATCGGTCAGCCAGGTCGTCGTTTGCGGAGGTGTGGCCTCCAACAGCCGCCTGCGGGAACATTTTGCGGAAAGAGCCGCAGAATGCGGGATGGATCTCTTTGTACCGCCTCCCATCCTTTGTACGGATAACGCCGCCATGGTTGCCGTTGTGGGAAACAACCTTCTCGGCAGAGGGGTCACCGATGAATTCAGCCTGAATGCCGTATCGCGATGGCCGCTAGATGCCACCCTTTCGTGCCGGTAGGTCATGGTCTTGAATAAACGGATACAGGGAATTTATCAGCAGTTCATAAGCCTCAAAGGGGATCCGGGCTCTCTGGCCCGGGGGGCCGCCATGGGTGTCTTTGTCGGCGCCACGCCGACCATCCCGCTGCATACCGTCCTGGTCGTTCTATGCGGGTTTCTTTTCAAAACCAACGTGTCTTCTGCCTGCCTCGGTTCGTGGCTGGTATCCAACCCGCTGACGATACCCCTGCTTTATATCACCGAGTACCGGATCGGTCTGTTGATCCTTGGGCGTGGGACGGGGGATCTCGTCCTGACTGAATATTCCCTCACGGCTCTTCTCCAGCTGGGTTGGGCTGTTATCGTGCCCCTGCTTGTCGGGGGAGTCGTTCTGGCAGCCTTCCTTTCCGTTCCGGCTTATTTCCTTTCTTACCGGCTTATCTGTGCGATCCGGGAAAAGAGACCCCATGAAATCCATCCGGCAGATTCTCTCTGATCACGCTGTCCGACCGTCAAAGCGACTGAGCCAATCGTTTCTTGCCGATGCTTCCATCATGGAAACAATCGTAGAAGCGGCCGACATTCAAGACATGGAAACCGTCGTGGAGATCGGTTCCGGGTTGGGGCTCATGACGGCTCTCATTGCCGGGCGGGCCAGGCGGGTGACAGCAGTGGAAATCGATGGGAGGCTGATTCCCATCCTCGAAGAGCAGCTTGCAGACTACCGCAATGTGGAAATCATTCAGAAAGATATCCTTGACTATGATTTTGCGGAGGCAAAAGGGGGCAATCCAGAACAGAAGATCAAGGTGATCGGAAATATTCCGTACGGCATTTCTTCTCCGATCCTGTTTCATCTTCTGAGTAACCGGAAGCATCTCTCGACGGCCGTTTTGATGATGCAGAAGGAAGTGGCGGAGCGCCTCCGTGCCATCCCCGGGACGAAGGCATACGGCATTCCATCCGTCCTGTTCGGACTGTTCACCCGAATCTCGATGGAACGGGACGTGGCCCCCGGCAGCTTTTACCCGAAACCCGAGGTAACCTCATCGGTATTGAAGATTTCATTTTCCGACGAACCGCTGTTTCCCGTCCGTGACGTCACCCTGTTTTTCCTCCTGGTAAGAACCGCTTTTGCGAAGCGGCGTAAAACCCTGTTAAATAACTTGAAGAGCCTCACGGCGCAGGGCCCGGATAATAAAAATCTGAAGGATCTGCTGGTCTCCCTGGGGATCGGTGAAACGAAAAGGGCGGAAGAGCTGTCAATCCAGCAATATGCGGCGCTGTGCAACGCCCTTTTCGAGATAAAAAAACACAATAAATATTCTTGACAAGCAAGAGGTCTGTCTGTATAGAAATTTTAACCGCTTGGATCCGCAAAAGGACTGAGACGGAAGGCGCATGAAGCTGATTTGTCTAGGGATAAGAGCCTCCCCGTCCAGGACGGTGAGGTTTTTTTTATGGAGAATAACAACCGATGAACATCGTTGGTACGGTTCAGGAGATGCAGCGCTATTCGGAAGCCCTGAGAAATTCCGGGAAAAGGGTCGCGTTCGTGCCGACCATGGGCTATTTTCACGACGGCCATCTCAACCTGATGCGCGAAGCGAGAAAAAGAGGAGACTGTGTCGTTGTCAGCATCTATGTCAATCCCACCCAGTTCGGGCCTTCGGAGGACCTGGACAAATATCCGCGTAACTTCGAAAGGGACAGGCAATTAGCGGAAGAGGCCGGTGTGGATGTCATTTTTTTTCCAAGTAATGCAGAGATGTATCCCGAGCACTACCAGACCTATGTGACCGTCGAGGAAGTCACGAAAAATCTCTGCGGGCTGTCACGACCGGGTCATTTTCGCGGCGTAGCCACGGTATGCGCCAAGCTGTTCAATATGGTGAAACCGCACCTGGCCATTTTCGGAAAGAAAGATTTTCAGCAACTGGTCACGATCAAGCGGATGGTTGCTGATTTGAACATGGATCTCGAGATTGTCGGTATGACGACGACAAGGGAGCAAGACGGACTCGCCATGAGTTCCCGTAATGTTTATCTGGGCCCCGAAGAACGGCAATCGGCCCTTTGTTTGAGCCGATCCTTGAAGAACGCCAAAGAGCTGTTCGATCAGGGTGAGAGGGACGCCGGCCGGATACTGGAATCGATCACGGGTTACATCGAAGGAGTCCCCTCGACCCGGATTGATTACGCAAGGATTTGCAGCACGACCACGATGAAGGATATCGAACGCCTGGAGGAAGAATCCGTTCTGGCCCTTGCTGTCTTTGTCGGCTCCACAAGGCTTATAGACAATTACGTGTTCGGTGAAGAACTGAACATCGAATAAAAAAGAAAATACGAGATCGGGCAGGGAGCTGCTCCTGGCTCGGCGGGAAGGTGAATCCATGCAAAGGATGATGCTTAAATCCAAAATTCACAGAGCGACTGTAACGGATGCAGATCTTCATTACGAGGGCAGCATCACCATTGATGAAAATCTGATGGACGCTGCCGGACTTTTGCCCTATGAAAAAGTGTCTATTTATGATGTGAATAATGGTGAGCGTTTTTCCACATATGTGATAACAGGCAAACGGGATTCAGGGACGATCTGCCTCAACGGGGCTGCGGCAAGAAAAGTTGCAAGAGGGGACCTGGTCATTATTGCAAGTTACGTTTTTGTCGACGGCGATGAAGCGAAAGGCTGGAGGCCTGCCGCAATCTTCGTTGACGAGGATAACCGCATCAAACATTAAAGCCGTTCACAGCGGCATGTTTATATGGACAGTGGTGATCCACTTGTTCGGAAGGATTTTTTTGTTTTTTTTATTCTTATGTGAAATATGGCAAGGGAACTGTGGCCAGGGGCATGGGGGAAGCGTCATGCCCCTGTTTTGTTGTTTCTGTCCTGAAGATAACTATTCATGGTTCCTTTTTTGCAGAATTATAAAAAAAAGGATTGACTTCATTGAAAGCGGCAGCATTTCGATAGCATGACATCCTTGGGGAAAAAACTGAGAGGGATTTTTTTAACCGGACTTGCCGTCACTGTTCCTCTGGGATTGACGATTTATATCCTGTCCTTTCTCGTCAGGATCATGGACAGCCTCCTGGAGATCATACCCCGGCCTTACCAGCCGGGAACGCTTCTGGGTATGCACATTCCAGGGTTGGGGATGATCGTCACCCTGGCGGTCATTTTTGTTTGTGGACTTCTGACGCAAAGTTATCTGGGAACTAAGCTCGTGACGTTTGGAGAATCCCTTCTGGATAAGATTCCAGTAGTCCGCAGTATTTATCAGGCAACCAAACAGATTTTCGAACATCTTTTCATCAATAAGAATCAGAGCTTTAAAAAAGCAAGGTCCCGTCAAAGTTCGGAAATTTAATATAAATATCATGCACTTACAAAATAAAGCGCCTTTCGCTCTTTATTCAATAAATACAATGTATTACGAATTTAGATGACTTGCCCTTGTTTAAAAAAGTTGTTCTTGTTGAATTTCCCCGGAAGGGGGTATATAGTCTTGTATTTGTTACCGGAATAACGGGGAAAGAATTTTCCAGCAGGATGGGTGAAGAGGCCCTCCATGTCTTTATTCCCAAAACACCCAACCCGACCGCGGGATTTTTTATCATGGCCCGCAGCGATGATCTCATTGAACTGGATATGACTGTCGAGGCCGCCTTTACGCTCATCATATCCGGTGGAATCGCCACGCCGCCGAACCGATCGGGCAGCCGGACTCTTTCCAAAAGGGAAACCGGGGTCGTCATGGCGGACGTGTAATGCATGCGAATGACCAAGGGAGATACGAAAATCTGATCGATACGAAAAAAGTGAACAAAAGGAGAAAAATAGATGCGCATTACTTCTGAAAGCGTCAAGGTGGGGCATCCTGACATTGTTGCGGATTGCATTGCAGCAAATATCATTGCAGCCATTCTTGACAGAGAAAACGAAAGAGGATTAACGGTGGACAACATGCCCCATTGCGGAATTGAAGTCTTCCTGGGAAAGGGGCTTTGTATCGTGGGCGGCGAAGTGGCAACCCGCATTTATGTGGACATCGAACGATGCGTCCGTGACACCGTTCTGAGGCTCGGATATTGCGACTATGAACTGGGTCTCAACGGGAACTCCATGGGAATCCTGAATACGATTATTCCTCAGTCGCCTGACATCAACATCGGCACGCGGGCTGATTTGGGAAAGTACAAGGAAATCGGGGCGGGCGACCAGGGGATTATTTTCGGATTCGCCTGTGATGAGACCCCGGAACTGCTTCCCCTGCCCTATGTGCTGGCTACCAAGATGATGAGGGCCTTCGAGGAAGCGGACAATCCTGTCTTTGCTCCGGATGGAAAAGGACAGGTGACCGTGGAATATGACAATGAAGGAAAGCCGGAGCGGGTTGCCACCGTATTAATGTCCAACGCAATTGATTATCGCCACGTACCGGCCGGGTTCCGCAACAGCATCGAACCTCTCGCCAAGCAGATTGCCATGAACTGTTTGAAGGATTGGGTGGATGAACAGACGGATTTCCTGTTCAATCCGACGGGCGAATGGCAGGCCATCAATTCCTGCAGCTCCGCAGACTCCGGTGTGACGGGCAGAAAACTGGTGGTACAGCTGTATGGGGGCTACCCCGGTGCTCAGATCGGAGGCGGCTCCGTTGTAAATAAAACTCCGGAAAAGGTGGACTGTTCCGCAGCGCTTGGCGCTCGATATGTAGCCAAGAATATCGTTGCCGCTGGGCTGGCGCGGAAATGCGCCATTCAGCTGTCCTATGCCATCGGCATTGCCCGACCGATCTCCATCTATGTGCACACCTTCGGGACGGGAATCGTTTCAGATCAGAAAATCGGAACCCTCATCCGGGAATACTTCGATCTTTCGCCGCGGGGGATGATCGAACGGTTTAACCTTCTCGACGGAGAGATCTACAGAAAACTGCCCAAGTCGCTCTTCCTGGACGATTATCTCTGGGAAAATACGGATATGGTGGAGCCGTTAAAAGGGGCAGCCAACATATAAACAGGAACAATGACATTGTCCGCAGAACAGGAGGAAGAGATGAGTATCCTGGAGATTGACGCTTCACTGCCATACCGGGTAGCGGATCTGTACCTTGCAGAGTGGGGAAGAAAGGAGATGGCTCTGGCGGAAAACGAAATGCCGGGGCTGATGGCCGTGCGGGAAAAATACGGCCGGCAGAAGCCCCTGGCGGGCCTGAAGGTGATGGGCAGCCTGCACATGACTATTCAAACGGCCATGCTGATTGAGACTCTGAAAATTCTCGGCGCGGACATCCGATGGTCTTCGTGCAATATTTTTTCCACGCAGGACCATGCCGCCGCTGCGATTGCAGAAGCGGGCACGGCGGCTGTCTTTGCCTGGAAGGGCGAAAGCCTGGAAGAGTACTGGTGGTGTACGGAGCAGGCACTGACCTGGCCCGACGGCAGCGGCCCCGATCTCCTTGTCGACGATGGGGGTGATGCAACCCTGTTTGTCCATTTGGGGGCCCGCGTCGAAAAAGATCCCGGTCTCCTGGAGAAAAAGCAGGACAACAAAGAGATGCAGATTATCATGGAGCGGATGAAGAAATCTCTATCGAGGGACAGGAATCGCTGGACATGCATAGCTGACGGTATTCTCGGGGTCTCGGAAGAAACGACGACGGGTGTACATCGCCTTTATGCGATGGCCCGGGAGGGAGAGCTTCTCTTCCCGGCCATCAATGTTAATGATTCCGTCACAAAGTCGAAGTTTGACAACCTATATGGCTGCCGGGAATCGCTGGCCGACGGGATCAAGCGGGCAACGGACATCATGGTCGCTGGAAAGGTGGTTGTCGTCTGCGGCTATGGAGACGTCGGAAAGGGCTGCGCCCAGTCGATGCGCGGATTCGGTGCGAGGGTCATTGTCACAGAAATTGATCCCATCTGCGCCCTTCAGGCAGCGATGGAAGGGTATGAGGTCAAGAGGCTGGATGACGTCGTCGGCGAAGGGGATATTTTCGTGACGGCCACCGGGTGCTGCGACGTCATTACCGGAAATCATATGGAGCGCATGAAAAATGAGGCGATCATATGCAACATCGGCCATTTCGACAGTGAAATCGCCATGCATTACCTGGAAGAAAACCGGGAATGTAAGAAGGAAACCATAAAACCACAGGTAGACAAATGGACCCTGTCTTCGGGGCGGTCCATCATTGTTCTGGCGGAAGGACGCCTGGTGAATCTGGGCTGTGCGACAGGCCATCCCAGCTTTGTCATGAGCAACAGTTTTACCAATCAGTGCCTGGCGCAGATCGAACTCGCTTCGAAAAAATACAAGCCTGGAGTCTATACCCTGCCCAAGAAGCTGGACGAGGAAGTCGCCCGTCTGCACCTGGGACGCCTGGGAGTCCACCTGTCAACGCTGTCCCCAAAGCAGGCGAACTATCTGGGGGTTCCCGTTGAAGGCCCCTATAAGGCGGAGCACTATCGATACTGAGAAAGCCTTCCCTTATGTTCTGACGTGTTTGAAACGATACAGCGCAGCCGCTCCGAAGAGGAGGTTTGCCAGCCAGGCCGCGAGAAGGGGAGGGAGGTTTCCCGATCTTCCCAGAGACATGGCGAAGGCGTAAAGAATCCAGTAGGAAAATCCAATGGTGACGCCGACGAAGATGCTTCCCGCAAGCCCTCCACTTCGTTCTGTTTTCACGGAGAAGGAGATTCCGAGAATGGCCAGGATGACGCACACGAAGGGAAAGGCAATCTTTCCGTGCAGATCGGCCAGGTATCTCGTCGCGTCATAGCCTTCGGAACGAATTTTCCGTACATACTTTCTTAATTCAAAATATCCCATCTGCTCTGAATCTTTCTGGACTACCCGAAAATCCGACGGCTTTTCGGGTAGATCCAGGATTTTTTCATCAAAGCGCTCCATGAGGGGAAATCCCGCCGTGTCAAAGCGAACGATCAGAAGGTTGTAAAAGATCCAGTGATCCCTGTCCCACACGGCCCGATCCGCATCCACGCGCATGACGAGATTCATCCTGCGATCCAGGTAATTGAGGGTGATTCCCTGAAGGATGTTATTTTTCGGATCAAAAAGCTTGAAGCTGTAAATCCCCCTGGCGCCTCGATACCAGATCTGTTCCTTTTTGAAGGCCCCGTGGAGTTCCTTCTTCTGGATGTCCACCCTCATGATGTATTCAGCTTTTTCGTTTGCATAGGGAGTGATCAATTCACTGAACAGAAAAGAGAAAAGCGTGATCAGGAAAGAAAGGATCACGACTGGAACGGACGAACGGTAGATGCTGATGCCGTTGGCCTTCATGGCCACAATTTCACTGTTTCTCGAAAGGGATCCGAAGGTCAGCAAGGCCGATAGAAGAACGGCTGCAGGAATGGTTAACGAAAGCATCATGGGAATGCGGAAGAAGAAATAAGCGGCCACCTGATCAAAGGAGGCGCTTTTTCTGGCGAGGATCCTGAGCTGGTCAAAAAACTCGACGATGAGAAAAAGCGAGAGAAAAGAGACCATGACCAGAAAAAAAATTCTGAGAAATTCTTTTGTAATATAGCGATCGAGGGTGATCATGAACGTTCCTGACTCCGCCGGACCTTGTTGCGGTTCAAAAATTTATAAAGCGTGGATAGGGACATCCATTCAATCTGCCGTTCTGCTGCCGCGGCAAAGTAAAGATAAAGAGCAACAATGAAGAAAAGGAGTGTCGGCATCCATGAGCCGAGCAGCGGGGGCCATTTCCCCGCAGTGACCAGTGCATCGCAACCCAGCTGCAGAAGATAGTAGAGCAAAACCGTCATAAGCCCGAGGGTAAACCCCCTTGCCTTTACGGAACGGTGTCGGCTTTTGATGCCGAGAGGAATGGCGAGAATGCCGAACATCAGGCATGAGAAAGGGATGGTGAATTTTTTGTTCAGTTCGAGAACATATTCCCGATAATTTTTATCCACCTGCCGGCTATTCTTGATATTTAGAATCAATTCCTGCGGAGTCATTTCTTTGGTCGACTTCGAACGTTCTTTCCGAGCTTCGCTCAGCGCAGAGGAAAGATCGAGATTGATGTCGTAATACCGGAAGTCCATCTTGCGGAAATTTTTTTTATCCTTGGAAACGGAATAGGTGCTTCCGTTTTCAAGCCTCAAGGTGACGTCCATGGATTTCGGATCAGAGATCAGAAACGCGTTTTTGGCAATAATGATCGCCTGCTCCTCGTCGGTTCGCTGGTCTGAAACAAGGACCCCCTCCATGGAAAAGCCCCTGTCGGAAATCGTGTCTGCGTACAAAAGAATGCCTTTAAAGTCCGCCATAAACACCTTCTCCTTGATACCGATGCCTGCCTTGCTCCTCGCAACGCTGTACAGAAGGTTCTTCGTTGCCATGTTACTGTAGGGTGCGAGAAAGAAAGTAGAAAAGGCGGTAAGCAGAAGGGCCGCAAAAGCGATCAGAAGTATCGGCGGGGTAAGCCTGTACAGGCTTACCCCGGAAGCCTTTAAGACGGTGAATTCGCTGTCGCTGGAAATTCTTCCCAGGGCGATGAGAATGGAGATGAGCAGGGCTATGGGAATCGTAAAGACAAAGAACGAAGGCAGCAGGAAAAGGATCAGCTGCACGATGGCGATGAGGCCGACCCCTTTGTTGATCATCAGATCCATCAACTGAAGAATCTTTCCCATCAGCAGAACAAAGGTCATCACAAACAGCACGATGCCAAAGGGCTGCAGGACCTCTATAATCAGGTAGCGATCGATGATTTTCAATTTAAACCGTTTCTTCATTGAAACAGTCCTCTTTCCTGTACCGGTAGAATAAACTCCTTCAGTTAAAAGAAGATTGACGATTTGTCAATTTCAAATGACGGCAGATCATGATTGACCCGGAATGCGGAGGATGTTACAAAGAAATCGCCCTGGTCGAAAGAGGCGCTCTTCAGGGTCATTCTTCTGAATTTCTGGAAATAAGGAGGATCCCGTGATTGATCTGCATACCCATACGTTTTTCAGCGACGGCCAACTTATTCCGTCCGAACTCGTCAGGCGCGCGATCGTTGTCGGATATCGCGCCATAGCCTTGACCGATCATGGAGATCATTCGAATATTCCTTCGATCCTGCCCGGTATTGTAGCCGTCTGCAAAAAACTTTCAATAGCCCATGGCATTCCCGTTCTGCCCGGAATCGAACTGACCCACGTCCCGCCCATGTACATCAGAGAACTTGCCGTGGAAGCCAGAGGACTAGGGGCTAAAATCATTGTCGTCCACGGTGAGACTATGGTGGAACCGGTCATGGAGGGAACGAACCGGGCCGCACTGTCGGCGCCCATCGACATCCTTGCCCATCCCGGGCTGATTGGAGAAGAGGAGGCTCTCATGGCGGCAAAAAGCAACATCTGCCTGGAGCTAACGACACGAAAGGGGCACTCTCTTTCGAACGGCCATCTTGTGAAGATGGCCAGTCAGTATCATTTTCCTCTGGTGATCAATACGGACAGTCATGAATCGAGTAATCTCACCTCGCGGGCCATGGCCGTGAAAATTGCCAGGGGTGCAGGAATGAACGAACAAGACATTCCCACCCTTTTTAAAAATTCAGAAATTCTTGTGAAAAAAGCGCTGGAGTCCAGATAGGAAGCAGCCAAAAGCCTCCCTAAAAATTCTTCAGAACAACACTCTGCCATCCGAAGGATTGCCTGCGAATTTTCTAAGTCCTTGGAACGTTCCATTTCAGCATTCCTGCCGTCAACTTTTATAAAATTTATCTCTTGATAATAAATCAATATCTGGTATGGTGTATCGCAATAATGCCCAATATCTTGTTGGTGGACAGCATGAAAACATTATTTAAGGTCAAGTGCTGATTGCAAAAGGAGCGTTCTGATGTATTCGGAGATCATCAAAAGGGATGGAAGGCGGGTTAAATTTGACGCAGAAAAGATTACCTCCGCCATTGCAAAGGCGGGGCTCGCCTCGGGAGAATTCGACGGCAAAACGGCTCGGAAGTTAACCATCAGAACGTTGAGCCTGGCAGAAAAGCTTTTTGGAGATTGTACGCCTTCTGTTGAGGAAATTCAGGACATTGTTGAGGAAGTTCTCCTGTCGACTTCCTATCGGCGAACGGCAAAAGCCTATATCATTTATCGGGATCAGCATGCCCGGCTGAGGGATATTACGAACCGTATGGAAGTTGAGCTGGTTGATTCCTATCTCACGAAAAAAGACTGGAAGATCAACGAAAACAGCAATATGGATTATTCCCTGCAGGGATTGAACAACTACATATCATCCGAAGTCAGCAAAATATACTGGCTCAACGAAGTCTATTCTCCGGAAGTCCGAAAGGCGCACAACGATGGAGATTTCCACATCCATGATCTGAGCCTGTTATCCGTGTACTGTGTCGGCTGGGATCTTCTCGATCTCCTGATGAATGGTTTCAAGGGGGTATCCGGCAAGGTTGAAAGCAGGCCGGCCAGGCATCTTCGCAGTGCCCTGGGGCAGGTGGTCAACTTTTTCTACACCCTCCAGGGTGAAGCCGCCGGAGCGCAGGCCTTTTCAAACTTCGACACCCTCTTGGCCCCTTTCATCCGCTATGACGGCCTGACGTTCGACGAAGTGAAGCAGGCGCTGCAGGAATTTATCTTCAACATCAATGTGCCGACACGAGTCGGTTTTCAGACGCCCTTTACCAACGTGACCCTTGATGTGACGGTGCCCCGTTACTACGCCGGCCAGAATGTAATCATCGGCGGAGAGCCCCGCGGGGAAACCTATTCCGAATTCCAGGAAGAAATGAACCTGTTTAACTCGGCCTTTCTGCAGGTGATGGCTGCGGGCGATGCGAAAGGGAGGGTCTTCACCTTTCCGATTCCCACATACAACATCACCCGGAATTTCAACTGGGATGATCCGAATTTAAAAGACCTCTGGGAAATGACGGCAAAATACGGCGTTCCCTATTTCTCCAACTTCATCAATTCCGATATGAATCCCGAAGACGCTAGGAGCATGTGCTGCCGGTTGAGAATCGACAATCGTCAGCTGCAGGTTCGGGGTGGGGGGCTTTTCGGCTCCAATCCGCTGACCGGCTCTATCGGGGTTATCACCATGAATATGCCCCGCATCGGCTACCTCTCCAATTCGGAACGTCATTTTCTGGATCGGCTGGACCGTCTGATGGCTTTGGCCCGTGAAAGTCTTGAGACCAAAAGAAAAGTCCTGGAAAATTTCACGGACCGAAATCTCTATCCCTACACGAAGTACTATCTGAGAGGCGTGAAGGAGCGGTTCGGTGAATATTGGAAAAACCACTTCTCCACCATCGGTCTTGTAGGGATGAATGAAGCCTGCCTGAATCTTTTCGGCAGAAGCATAGGGACACAGGAGGGACAGGAATTTGCGAAGAGGGTTCTGGATTTCATGAGGGACCGGCTTGTGGAGTTTCAGAACGAGACGGGAAACAACTACAATCTTGAATCGACGCCGGCTGAAGGGACCTCATACCGCCTGGCCCAGATAGACCGGAAAAAATACCCGGACATCCTAGTGGCTGCGTCTGATCAGGACGGGGCACAAAAGGGTGAGCCGTTCTATACCAATTCAACCCAGTTGCCCGTTAATTACACGGACGATCTCTTTGAGGCCCTCGAGCTTCAGGATGAAATTCAGACAAAGTACACAGGCGGAACCGTTTTCCATATCTTTGCCGGGGAAAGAATCGAAGATCCGGATATCATAAAAAAACTGATTCACCGAATCTGCTCTCAGTATCGTATCCCTTATCTGACCTTTACACCGACATTCAGTGTATGCCCATCCCATGGATATCTGCGTGGAGAGCAGGCTACCTGTCCGGAATGTCAGGAGCCCTGCGAAATTTATTCACGGGTCGTAGGTTATCTTAGGCCGGTAAAGCAGTGGAACAAGGGAAAGCAGCAGGAATTTTCCCTGAGAAGGGAGTATGCTGTTTAAATGAAGATCGGAGGCTTTCAGAAGGTATCCCTCATCGATTATCCCGGCGAAATCTCTTCCGTCGTTTTCTGTCAGGGCTGCAATTTCCGTTGTCCCTACTGCCATAATCCGGAATTGGTCGATCCGGAGCTTTTTTCCGCCTGCCTTTCCGAAGATTCCATTCTCTCTTTTCACCGCAGCCGGATCGGCATGCTCGATGCCGTGACCGTGACAGGAGGCGAGCCGACGATTCAGCAGGATCTTGCGAGCTTCCTGACGCGCTTGAAAGCAATGGGCTATCAGATCAAGCTCGACACCAACGGTTCGATGCCGGGGGTTCTTGAAGTGTTGATGGCTGAACATCTTGTGGACTACATCGCCATGGACATCAAGGGACCCCTGGAAAAGTACGGGAATATTACCGGAATGGTGGGTGTTTCAGAACAGATTGCCGAATCCGTGCGATTGATCCTGTCGTCGAATGTAAACTATGAGTTTCGAACGACTGTCGTGGACTCGCTCCTGACGGAAGAGGATCTGCTTAACGTCGGAGATCTGATCGCTCGATCAAGGCGCTATGCACTTCAGCCATTCGTTCCGTCAAAAGCGCTTCGTCCTCAGTATCTGGAAGCAAAGTCTCTTTCTCTTGAAACTCTTGGAAGGATCCGGGGGCAACTTGGGAAAAAGATTGATTCTGTCATCATACGACCTTCAACCTAGGAAGAATAGCCCATTGTTTTCTCGGAATCGTCCGGGGAGCTTGGTTTTGAAGGTTTTCCTTTCTCAATAGCCTCAATTTCCTCTTCAATCTCCACCCTTTTTGGATCCCCCGGTCCATAAAACTTCAAGGCCGCCTT
>JAVETB010000071.1:0-13806 GCA_034006265.1 Syntrophus sp. (in: bacteria)
CTGAGGGCGACCTCAAGAAGATCGGCTGGCGTACCGAGGAAATCGCCGTCCAGAACAAGATCCGGGCCAGCCTCAGCCCCGAAGAGCAGATGGCTAAGATGAAGGGATTCTGCGCCAAGGCGCAGCTGCGCATTGCAAAGGGGGGAGGGACGCTGCGCCAGTTGCAGTCCAAGGTGCGGGATCTGATGTTCAATCCGGCCTACACGAAATTGGGAGACCCGTCGATCAGCGTCGGCGCTTTCGACGCGGTCGTGGGTGTGGCCGCTGCGCTCTATCAATCCTACGACATCCTGAACGGTCCCGCGATGAGCCCTGCGGATGAGGCCCTGGCCCTGGAAAACGCTTGGGTCACCTCCCTTCCCATTGTGGGCGATTTTGCCCAGGGGCTGATATCGGGTGGTCAGGCATACTATGAAGGCGACGCCTCAAAGGCCCTGGATGCGGGCCTCTGGGTGACCATCGGCATCATGGGCTGTGTCCCGGGCGGGCAGTTGCCGGCGGTGGTGACCGGCATTCTGATGGCGACCAAACCGGTTGCGACGGCGGCCTACGAGGCCCGCCAGGCCCAGAACCTGATCCAGGCCTGGGTGGAATCGGGACTCTGGACGAATTCGAAGCCCAGGGAACTGCAGGGACTCTTCGACCGCCAGGGGCTGCGTCACCCCATTACCTATGAATGGCTTCTTACCGACAAGGCGAACGTCGCCTACTCCTCCACGAAATTCGGAGAGGTGACCATCAATGACTCCATCCGCGACTACGCCGAAAAGAACATCATGCCGCAGTATCCGTCCGTCAAGGCGCTGCGTGACGCGCTGAAAAGTGTCTATCCGGACTTCAACGACAAGGAGTGGGACGACGAGTTCATGGTGAAGATCAAGATCGACGTCCGGGGCGGCAAGGGGAGCAAGATCCTCTTCGCCTCCTACAACCGGGTCCGGACCGCCGCCCTGAATCAGACCCTGTCCCATCTGAAGAAATGGTCGGAGGACGAACTGCGTGCTGCGAAAGACTACGATACCGAAGTGACGCGCCTGCGCGACGAGCTGAAGAGTCTTCAGGAAGAGCTTAAGGCATACAACCTGGTGAGCAATGCCGATGCCTCGGTGGAGGCCTACTCCCGCGTTCTCAAGAATGTCTGGGAGCAGGAAAGCCTGCCGCTGTCGAAAATGCGCATCTATGAGCACTATGTGAAGAGCTATGGAGAAATGGCCGGAAAGCTCCGCCGTGTGACGGACCTGCTCAGTGAAGCTTCATCGCCCTACATTCCCTCCAACTGGTACCTTACCGGTTATCCGGAGTTCGACAAGGGGCGCATTTCCAAGATGCTCGCCATGATGGAAGCCGGCAGAAAGGGGATTATCGAGCAGATCGAACTTTTCCTGAAGGATATGAATTATTCGGAAACCCGCTACGACAGGAACAACGAATGCCACAAAACGGTTTTCGATCTCCTGGCTCCGCTGCGCTACAAGGTGGCCTTCATCGAGAACCTGATCGAATACTACGATCACCTGGCGGGGGGAACATCGACATGGGGAAGTTCTTATGAGGCGGCTCAGCGGCGGTATGCCGAAGCCCGCGACCGTGCGGCTCGAGCGCCGGACTTTTCGATGCGGGCCGCCATGGAAAATGCCGCCATGCAGGACGCCTTCATGACCTTCATCTTTTCTCTTCCCTACGGGCTTGCCTCCGGAGAGGCTGCCCTTTACGAGAGCACGGCCCGGGATTTCGAGGTTCGCCTGGTTAGCGCCCGGAAGGATTTCGAAATCGCGAAAGGAGAGGGAGGAAAGGCCTATCGCGCTCTTCAAGCCTGCCTGGTTGGCGAGCTGCAAATCGATCTCCTGCTGAGTAATGCCACACCCGAACAGGACGAGGAGGTCTCGGCGACCGCGAAGGTGGTTGCGGGCAAGCTTCATCGGGACGTGATCTGGGATTGGCGGTTTGACGGCGGTTTAAAGAAAAAAGAGATTCATGCCGATTCTGCGTCCTTTATCGTTTCCGGAAAAGGGCGGTTGACGGTTCGGCTCTACGACTGGTGGAACCCGGCGACAGGAAAATACGGCAAGGTTCTGAAAGAGAAATCCGTGGATATCGCACCCAAGGAAACGGCGGCATTGACCCTTATCGTTTCGGGTCCCTCGGAAACGGAGGTCGGCAAACCGGTCACCTACACCGTTTCGGCCGCCGCAAGGGACCGGGCCCAGCAGAATCTGCTCGCCAAATCACGAATCGAGTGGCGCGTCAACAACTATCCCGTGGGCGGAAACGACAGCTCACTTTCCTTCTCTCCCAAGGAACCCGGATCCTATACCATCTCCGCCGCGGCGGTGACGGACACCACGGCGGGGAGAAAGACGGTCGGGACGTCATCCCGGTCGATGCTGACCGCCAGGGCTCAGAAAAAGGATGAGCCGAAAAAGGATGATGTCGGTGAAGCCAATGACGGCAAGGCTTCCGCGACGGATGGAGCGGACGGAAACAAGGCGCCGCCGCCATCCTGCTCCTACGAGTATTCCGAATGGGGCGAGTGCAGCAGGGCGACCAAGAAGCAGACACGGACCGTCATTGCGAAGAGCCCGGCCGGGTGCGTTGAAACGTCCAAGCCTTCGCTGGAGCAGGGCTGCACCCCTCCGCCGACGGATGAAGAAAAAAAGAACCTGTATTTCAATTGCCTTTGCCGCTGTTCAAGCGGATGGGCGGGCCACATCGGCGTCTGGTATGATCCGCAGGGAAAGTCCGTTCCGGAATGCGATAGCAGCGGTCCCTGCTTTGGCGGTGCCGGGGCCTTCGGCTGCACAAGGCGCCATTTCTTCGGTGGACCGAGTGACTGTGCCAGGAGGTGCTGGGAAGGCGCTTTCGGCAAGGATACCTACGATCTGAAAAAAGCGGATTCCCTGAGGAAGAAGGAGAACAAGAAATACAAAAAGCCTCTGACGGTCAAAATCAAACCGTCGAAAAACCCCGCCGATTTCGGCGACATTATTACCCTGCAGGCTGAGGCTGCTGAAGGAAGTGGCGGTTACTCCTTTGTCTGGAGCGGCTGCGCCCAGGATGCGAAAGAGGCCCAGGCGAAGGTCGCCAACACCAGGGAATGCAAGGCCTGCACGGCAAGCGTCACGGTTACCGACATGGACGGCGACAGCGCCTCGGATTCCCTGACCCTCCAGTGCAACACCTTGACAGTGAAACTCACCAAGGAGAGCCCCAAGGAAGACAGCGTTCCCGTGGGCGGAAAGGCGACATTTCTTGCCGAGGTCTTCTCGGGAGACAAACCCTATACGGGATCGACGCTCTTCTATCTCTGGGAAAGAAATCCCGACGCCATCTTCGGCGATCCGAAGAATCCGAGCTACGAGACCTCAGGAGGGTCCCAGTCACGAAATACGGCCATCTTCAGAAGGTCGGGGACAACCCCCGTCTGGGTGACGGTGCAGAGGGAAATGGAGGGCGGCAAGGTTACCGTCGGCGAATCGGAACAGATTCCCCTTTCCGTCGTCAATCCCGAACTGACGGTGACGGTAACACCGGAAAAGCCGAGCATCGGACAGGAAGTCAAACTTCAGGTCCAGTCCCAACCGGCCATGGGTGAGGACATGATCGGCTTCTGGTGGGACATTCCGGGATACTGGAGCGGCACCGGAGACAAGGCGTCCTTCAAACCCAAGGACAGCAAGCCGGTTAAAGTAACGGTCCACGCCAAAACCAAGGACGGCGGAGATGAGGTCGGCACCAAGGACGTGACGATCACCGCCCAGGCCTATAATGTCTCCATCAGCGAACCGCGGTACCTGGAATCGCCGCCGCAGATCTGGAAATGCGATACGCAGCTCGGTCAGGCTCAGCAATGCGGAATGGTGACGGTTAAACCAAATGAATTTACCGTGTTTCGAGATATCTTCCTGAAGGCGACCATTACCCCCCAGCCGGAATCTCCCCGCTACCGCTGGTCGGTCGACCCGGCGGGGAGCTGCGGCATGCCGGGCAGCGGCAGCGAAATCCGCATCAATTGCAGCAACACCGGCAGCTATACCGTGAAACTGGAGGTTACCGATGCCGAGGGGGTGAAGCTTGGTGACGCGGCCCAATCGGTGAACATCTCCATCTCCAAAGAAGCCCTGGATGGGTCGGACAAGGCCAGGCAGGCTGCGGAAAAACTTGTGAAGGCAAAGGGTCTCGTCGCTCAGGGGAGTCTCGATGAGGGGATTGCGCTGGCCGGGGAAGCCGCGGCTCTGAATCCGAAAAATACGGAGGCGGCCACCCTGGTCCGGAATTGGACGGCGGAAAAGCAGAAAGTCCTGACCCATGTGGGGTCGTGCAGGAAGTTCATCGGGTCGAGTAAAATTTCCGAAGCGAAAAAGGAATTCGACGAGGCGGCTAAACTCCACGGAAAGTACAAGCCGGTTCTTGAAGTCGGGGATCTTCTGAAAAAGAAGCAGGAGGAGATCGCGAAGGCGAAGAATCAGCAAACCCAGAAGCTGGCCCAGGCCAGACAGCTATCCAAGGAGGGAAAACTCGATGAGGCGGTCGCCCTTGCCGAGGAGGCTGCAAAAACGGACGCCGCCCTTGCCGCACCCGTGCTGGCCGAACTGGGGGGCGCAGCCAAGAAGAACGGCTGGGACGCCCTGCACAAGGCCGATTATACGACTGCAATCAAACGGCTGGAGCAGGCCGTCAAGCTGAATCCTGCGGATGCCGACGCGAAGAAGAAGCTGAGCGATGCGAAGGCCTATGCGGCGCAGTGGCCCCGGATCGATGCGAAGGCCAGGGAGTTCGACGGCTACATCGGGCAGAAGAAGGTCTGGTCCGCTCATAAAGCCATGCTGGAGCTACAGGACATCCTGCGTCCTCTGGCGGCCGGCCAGTCGACGGGAAACCCCGTCTGGAAGCGGGTCAATGACGATCTGAACAAGGGGCTTGCCTGGTACACCGAGTTCTCGAAGAAGAGCTTTGCAGAGTGGACGCGCCTGTTTAAGGAGCAGGAATGGGAGCAGGCGGAAACGCACCTGAAGCAGGTGATGGTCCAGGAGCTTTCTCCGGCCGATATAAAGCAGTACACTTCGTCGCTGCAACTGGTCAATACCAGATTGGCCGAGCGGCGCGAAGCGATGCAGTATTACGAGAGTGCAAAGGCGAATTTTGCAAAGGGAAGTTCGGCCGACGCCAACGGCCTTGGCGCAGTGGCGAAGGAATTGAAGAACCGCGCCGCGCGTTTCAAACAGGGCGATCCGCGCCGAGGGCAGCTCGAAGAACTTGCCGCAGCCATGGAAAAGGGACAGAAAGGCCGCAATGCCAAGGAATATGCAAAGACGTTTTTCGCCAACGGAGACCGCTATTACCAAGCCCATGATTTCGAACCCGCCGCCAGGCAGTATGCGGAAGGGCTGAAGGCGATCAAGGAAAACGGCGACATCTCCGACCCCGACTATGCCAAGTATTATAAACTTCTTGAGGATGCCTCGGCCAAGGAAAAGCGGTTCAAGGAGCTGTATGCTTATGCCGCCGGTCTTGCCATGACGGACAAGCCCCTGGATGAAGAGACGATCCAGAAAGGGATCGGCGCATCGGAAGAGGGGCTGAAGATCCGTCCGCGAAACAGCGACATGGAGATTCACTGGAACAAGCTGAAGTGGAAGCTCGGAGAGCTCCAGCGGACAAAGGCGCAGCAGCAGGAGGCCGTGCGGAAATGCGAGGCGAAATGGGTTGAGGGAACGGCACTGTACAATGCAGGGAAGCATGCGGAGGCGGCTGCGAAGTTCAGGGAGAACATCGCCTGTGCACCGGGCAACCGGGAACGGGAAGCCTATGTTCAAAAGCTCGTGGACACGCTGAACAGGCAGGCCGCAGCGAAACAGGCATGCCTGGAACTGCGCCGGCAGGGGGATGCCTTCGTCGCCAGGAAGCAGTATCCGGAAGCCGTGGGCAAATACCGCGAGAGCCTGCGCTGCCAGCCCGACGCGAAGCTGGAAGAGTACATCCGACAGATTGAAGCCGAGATGAAAAAGCAGTCCGACATCAAGGCGAACGCTGCTCGCGCCAGGCAGCTGCGCGCGGAAGGCGAGCAGCTCCAGAGCTCAAAGCGTTATCCGGAAGCGATTGCCAGGTACAAGCAGAGCCTTTCCCTTGTGCCGGACAAGGCCCTTTCCGATCATGTTGCCCTTCTGGAGCGCGAATTATCGAAGCAGGCGGAACAGAAAACCCTCGCCGACCGGCTCTGGAGAGAAGCGACGGCGTCCCTGAACGCCGCAAAGCCGGAAGAGGCCCTTTCGAAATTCAGAGAAAGCGTGAGGGCCTGGTCCGATCCGACCCGCTCCGCCTACGTGGCGGATCTGGAGGGGCGCAAGGCGCAGGCCAAGCGCCTGAGGACTGAGGGTGCTTCCCTTCAGCAGCAGCGGAGGTTGGCAGAGGCAATCTCAAAGTACCGGGAAAGCCTGAACTACTGGCCCGACCCGGCTTTGAACAGCCACATAGCGCAACTTCAGTCGGCCGCGAATAAACCGCCGGTGCAGAAAACAGTGCAGTCGCCCATTAAGACGACGCCTGTCAACAGCTCGAAGGCAAAGGTGATTTTTGACAGTGGAAATATCGGCGGCGTTTACAACAACCCCACGAAACCGACCGTCATAACTGTTTCGACCCCGCATGTCGTCACCCTTATTCAGAATTACCACTGGAACAACGCCAGGGGATCACGTCCCGGCACGATAGCTCTTCGCAGTTCCGCCGGCGTTCTGTACGGACCCTGGCAGACGGAGGGAATGGATGGCCAGGGCGGTGTCAAAAATGCCAGCTGGATCTGCTATCCCAATATCACCATTCCGGCGGGTTCGTACACGGTCGTCGATTCCGAACCATCGACCTGGGCGCACAACAGCCAGTCCGGTGGCAGGGGATTCACCCGCGTTGACGGGTATCCTTCTGGCTCTTCAGCTGTCGGCAGCCTGAAGGCCGCACCGCCGCCGGTTTCCGGGATGGCGTCTGCCTCTTCCGTGAAGGCGGTGTATAAAAACGCATCCCGGGAAAATGTTCATATCTTTACGGAGGGAGAATCCTGCTCGCCCCCCAACCGGCTGAAGCCTGGGGAAGAGAGGAACGTCAACGTCCGTCTTGGAACTGAAGGGGGAGTCACCTTCAAGGTGGGGCATGGAGGAACGATTGTGGCCAGCGCCCGCCGACAGGGTTCCCGTTGTTAGCTTTAACGGTTCGAACCCTTTTGGGATGCGTTCTCTGACGACGGGACTGCGGTAGAGCCCGTCGAGTTTTCAGGCATCAGCACCGCCCCGGCGGGTTCGGAGGCGTTTGGAATGATCTCCTTCGGAGTTGCACCCGGTTTCAGCTCCAGGATCAAGAGATGTGAGGAAGCCTTTTCGCTCCAGCGGTTGACCCAGCGTTCAAAAACGATCGCCGTCCCGCCGCGGACAAAAACGGGGTTGGCCCCGGTCGTTACATCGACCAGCCTACCCGTTTTCCGGTCAACCAGGTGGATTGTGTCCTCCGAGCCTTCCGATGTTGCAGGCGAATAGCAGAGCACCGTCTGCCCGTCGGGGGCGAGGCTCGGGCGCCAGTAAGGAGTCAAGTCCTCGGCTTTGGGAGGGAACCGGAACAGGGTCTTCCCCTTCAGATCCGATAGGGCAAAACCGCCCGAGACGTCGCTTCCGCTTTCCTGCCAGAGGATCAGCCGCCCGTCCGGTGAAAAGGACGGGTTGCTGTAGATGTATCCCACATCGAGCATCGTCCCCGGATGGCGCAGCACGTTCAGGGTGCTTCCCGTCTTGAGGTCGGCGATGCTGACCGACATGGTGGCGTAGATCCGGGCCTCATCCTTGATTCCATCTTTCCGGACTTCCGAGAGACCCACGAAGACCAGGCTCTTCCTATCAGAGGAAAATCCCGGATGCTCTGCCGCGAGAATCCCGTCGAATTTCATTCTGCGAGGTTTTCCGCCTACGGCTTCAACCAGGTAGATCTGCCCGAAGCCCGTATCGGGGTAGAGGTCCTTCTCGGTGCGGCAGAAAAAGGCCACCTGCCTGGCGTCGGCTGAAAGGGCCGGCCCGCCGCAGTCCCCGATATCCGTCAGCCGGCGCTGACCGGTACCGTCCACCTTGGCGATCCAGATGTTGCCCTGGCGGACAAAGGCGACGGTTTCGGCGGCGGAATCCTCCGCCATGGAGGTTCCGGCCATCAAGGCGATGGAAGCAGCCGTTGCCAGCACCACCAGCAGAAAAAAAAGACGGCTTCTGCGGATCTCTGTAAAGAGGCCCCGCTTCGGAACCCCGGGCTCAACAAGGGATTCTGCTTTCATGGGAATTGCCGATCTCAGGGAAAGGATATGGCCGGATGCGTTCATTGTTTCACCTGTCTTCTGTATTCTTCGATGGGGATCACCCGGTCCGTTACGGCGTCGTAAAAGGAGACCTTTCCGTCGAAGGCATCGACAAGGAACGTCATGACGCGGACGGTGTGTGTTCCCTGGTCTTCCCCCACGTACACCTCATAGGCGGCGGCCGGTTCTCCCGGTTTTGCCTTTGCGTCAGGCTTGCCGGTGATCATGGTAAAGGGATGTACCTCCGTTCCATTCAGCCGGGTCGCAAAGGCTTTCACCTCGGGAAGATCCCAGACGATCTTTTCTGCCTCTGCTTCGGTGAGCATCCCGGGGTGCGTGGCTTTATTTTGCAGAGCCGTTTCATCTGCTGAAGGGCAGTCCCCGATGATTTCCATATCCGTCGGGCACACAAAGGTTCCGTTGTAGAGATCGATTCCTCCCGTGGCCCGGATCAGTTTCCCGTCACAGCCTGAGAAATCGAAAGGGATATTGCTGCAGGGGTTGATCCGGAGAGGCCGCTCATGGCGAAACTGTTCCGGGTCCCGGATGAGCATATTTCCATTCTTTACGCAACCCGTAACCGTTTCAACCGGAACGGGCAGCGATGCCATGGCCGGCATCGGTTCAAAAAACGCCAGGCAGGCAAGGGCCAAACAAAAAGCCATCAGGGTCTTACGTTTCATCACCAGTCCCCTAAGGTCCAGTCGGTGCGTTTTTCTGCCGACTCGTTTCGACGAACCAGTCGATCAACCGGCGGGCGATGCTGATCTTTCCGGGGATGTTCGGCAAATTGCCCGGATGAAACCAGCCGGCATCGGCAATTTCCGTTGGGTCGATTCTAAGTTCGCCGCCGGCATATGTCGCGGTAAAGCCGATCATCAGGGAATCGGGAAAAGGCCATGGCTGGCTGCCGAAATAACGGACATCCCGGACTTTGATTCCCACCTCTTCCTCGATTTCACGGTGAACGGCATTTTCAAGGGTTTCACCCGGTTCCACAAAGCCGGCAAGAACGCTGTACATGTCCACCTTGAATCTTGTGCCGCGGGCCAGAAGTACCTGGCCGTCCTTTTCCACCAGCATAATTACGGCCGGTGAGATGCGGGGGAAAACCACCATCCCGCAGCCTGGACATTGACGGGCGATTGTATCCTTCGTGGGGGACATCTTTCTGCCGCAGCAACCGCAGTATCGGGCCGTTTCTTCCCACTCCAGCAGATGCAGGGCCTTCATGGCAACAGCAAACAAGGGTTCGCTGAGAAACCCGTGGAGTTCACGCAATCCGTAAAAACCCGATTTCGGCGGGAGAGCAGCAGGCTCTGAGACCTCGGCGAAATAGCAGTCAACCCCCGCCAATGTTCCCAGGTGCTTCTCCCTGATCGACGAAAGGCCAAGCGATGCCGGATCGACGATCAGGGGAACGGACACGGATCTGCCTTCTTCCAGCACCAGGAACTTGTGCGCTGTGAATATAAACCACCATGCCGGATCAATTTTTGCCGATGGCGGACATCCTGAGGGAATCCATTGCCCGCTCATCCGGTTACAACTCCTGTTGTTTTGGGCCAGTCTTCAGCCGGGTTCATATAGCGTTTCCTGATGTCCTTAAAGTTTTCCCGCCTCAGCAAGGGCCTTTCCGTAATCCGGCTGATCAGCAATTTCGGTCACGACCTCCATGTAGCGGATCACGTCCGACGGGTCGATGACAAAGATAGAACGTGCCAGGAGCCTAAATTCCTTGATAAGCAACCCGTAGGCATGTCCGAAGGATGCGTCCCGATGATCCGAGAGGGTCCTGAATTTCTCGATGCCGGCGCTGGTGCAAAATCGGAAAGCTTAACCTCGGTCAGATCCTTGTCCAGGGCCGTGAATACCGGCGCCCTGTCACCAACTTTTACCTCGTTACCCACCAAAGTCAACGGGTTTCCGGCAAATGTCACAATTCCTTTCCTTTCCATCATGTTACCTCTCGTCGGTGTTCTCCGGCATGATTTCCTCGGTTTGCATGTTACCATTTTAATGGGAAGGCGTAACCTTCCTGGATGAACCGGGGTATCGTGGGGCGCTCCATTGAACGGGCAGTAAGCAGGGATGACACCTGTCTTCATGGTCCTGACCTTTCACCCCCGGCATTCAGAAAGTCCATGACCTCGTCCCACCAGTCCAGTTCGGGATGGCTCGGCCAGTCATTGTGTCCTGCGTTTTCAAAAGTCCACATGCGCTTGGGAGGGGAAAGGGCATGATACAGCCTCATCGTCAATTTGTTGGGGATGATTTCGTCCCGTCCGGCCAGGATGACGGCGACCGGACCTGCATAAGCAGCCAGGTTCGCCACATTATCGTAGCGATCGCTGAGAAAGAGCTTGACGGGGAGCCACGGGAACTGGGCTTTTGCTATTCCCCGCAGCGAATCCCACGGGGTAAGCAGGACGACGCCCTGAGGGCGCAGCTCCTTATCCGCAGCCAGGGCAGATGCCACGCCGCAGCCCAGAGATTCTCCCCAGAGGTACAAGGGACCGCCGAATTCCCCTTTGGCGCGAAGCGCTGCCCGCTGGGCGTCGGCGACCAAAATCTGTTCGCTCAACTCGCCGGATCGGCCGCCGTAGCCCGGATATTCGGCCAGTACGACGCGGTAGCCCCGCGCTTCCAGTGCGGCCAGATAGTAGGTCCGGAATATGGCAGGACCGCCGTTGCCGTGAAAGATGACGATCGTGCCCTTGAAATTCGCCGGGCCTTTCCGGCTGACGATGCCCTGATACCCTTCGTCCGGTCCGGGCCACAGAAGCAGGTCGCTCTCCGCAGCGTACCGCCGGATGTCAGCGATGGTGTATGCCCCAGGGTAATAGAGCATGTTTTTCTGAAGATCGCATCCCAGAAAAACGGCGATGATGCTTCCCAGGATGCATCCCCCCGCAGCTTTCATCATGATCCGTATTGACGTCACCGTGCTTCTCTTCAGCCCCTGTGCCGATTACATTTCGAAACGCACGCTTCAGGAGCTTCGTTCGTGGCGCCCCGGCATGTCATGCAGTAGGGGCGGTCGGCGGCCCACTCCCCGATCATCGGATCAAGCCAGTCATCGAGGCCCCTGGCCAGATAAAACCGCGGGATAAGCAGGTCATCCCCTCCGGCGATGTGGCCTTCGCTGCGGGCGACCTTTTCCAGTTCCGTTCCCGGATAGATCCGGATCCCCTTTGTCAGAACCAGTCCCTCGAGCTCCAGGGAATCGGCGAAATCCAGGCTTTCCCGAACCGATTCCCTGGTTTCTCCGGGTCCTCCGAACAGAAGGAAACCCATCCTGCGGATGCCTTGCTTCCGGAGCAGTTCGGAAGCAGCCCGAACCTGATCCACGTTGTACCTCTTGTTGAGATTCTTCAAAATGGCAGGGCAGCCGCTTTCGAACCCGAGGCTTACCTCAAGACAGCCGGCCGCCGCCATCTTCCGCACCAGCTCTTCGTCCACAAAACCGGGATAGAGGATGCACTGCCAATGGATTGCCAGACCAGCGGAAGCAATCGCTCCGCAGAGATCCTTTGCGTACTTCGTCGGCAGATTGAAGGTGTTGTCGACAAAGTAGAAATTTTTAAAGCCGGAATCCACATGGTCGGAAAGGGACTGTACAACCGCATCAGCAGGACGTGTCCTGATCCGGGTTCCCTCGAGAGCGGGAGTGGAGCAATAGCTGCACCGCATCGGGCATCCGCGCCTGGTCTGGAGGGGAACCCAGATCTCCGCCCGGACGTCATCCGTCACGGTCCAGAGCGAAGGGTCGGGGAAAGGGAGCGCCCCAAGCGTCGCTCCTGCGGTGCGTCCCCCTTGCGCTTTCGAGCCGGGGAGGCAGAGGCCGGCGATTCCCGACGGATTTTTCGTCAGTTCCAGCGCCTGGAGGAGAGCCGGAAAAGCCGCTTCTCCCTCGCCGCAGATCCCCATGTCCGCTTTCAGGTAGCGGAGTGCCGCTTCCGGGAAGATGCTGAACCCCGCACCCCCCGCGACAATCACGGCGTCGGAGAAGGAACGGCACAAGGTGATGGTGTCGCGCACCGGTTCCAGCAGAAATCTCGTGTCGGCCATGTTCTGATTGTCGATGTTCCTCACCGAGATTCCGATGACATGGGGTTGATGCTTCCGTATGGCGTCCCGGATGATTGACGCGCTGTTTCCGTTGCCCATGAGATCGAGCAGATGCACGTCGTGTCCGGCTTGTCTTGCGGCAACGGCAACACAATTGAGGCCCAGGGGAAGGGTCGTCATGTAGAGCGTTTCGGAATTGGCGGAAATGAGCAATACTCTCATGGGATAGTTTTCCTGACGATACGTGCAGGCCGCTGAAAAAAGCAGCTCGCCGGGACCTGTTATTCAGGTGGAGGTCTCTGGCTCAGTGGGAAGAGGACAACATGATCAGGATTGTGCCCCCCCGCTGGTCGTGGACCGGACGGTTACGAGAAGAGCCTGTCGGCCTGCGTGGTGTGTCCCGGATAAGGGTGGAACCGAATCAATCTGAAATCAAGGTATTTCGAGTGCTGCACAGGCGATTGGATGCCGCTGCGACCACGGCCGGGGGAATCCGCTGTGCAGGGATTCCCCCAGCCATGCCTGTCGTTTCGAAAGTTCTGTTTCGTCCGGTTTGTGAAGCGCCTTGTTTCCTCACGAACAGCAGCCTCCTTCGCAGCCCTCCTCCGGCAGGCTGGAAGTGAATTGAAATCCGGCCTGTCCGCAGGCTTCTACAAAATCGAGTTGGATGGGTTTGGCCCTTTCCAGGAGGTCTTTGTCGATTGCAAAGGTGATTCCCTGTTCCATAAAAACCGTATCGTTTTCCTGAGGCTCATCCAGAGCCATGGCCAGAGAGGCGGGGCCTCAACAGCTCTGCAAAAGAATCCGGACCGTGGTGGGCCCGTGCCGGTTTGTCATAAAATCCTTGATCATGTCCCCCGCTTTTTTCGAAACGTCGATCATGGCTTTTCCCTCCTTTGCCTGCGATAAGTTTGTACAAGTCTCTTCCCGAGAGACCTGCTACACGGATCACCCCATTCCGGAAGGCGCAACGCCCTCTTCAAAGGGAATATTTTCCGAAAAACCGACAGTTACCTTGCTTCCCTCCACAATGACGGGCACGGTTCGCCGGCCGTCGGAACAGGAAAGCATTTCCTCAAGTTTTTCCGGATTGTTTTGGACATTGATGAAAACGGCCCTCTCACCATAAGCCTCACGGGCTTTCCGGCAGTAAGGTCACGTTTCGATTCCGTAAATCGTAATTTTGTCTTCCATGCCTGTCCCCCTCCATCCTGTGCCATTCCGGTTTTTGCTGCCTTTGAATCATCTTCTCAGAAGTCTGCCGATGAGTCAATGGTGTCGTCTCTTCCCAAATCCACCGCCTATTTTGAAGCAACTGATCATTTCGGTTTTTCACGCCACGTTTTGAAGAAATTCAGAACCGAAAGATTGGTTGTAGTGTCAAAATCAAGTGGATCTCATGCGATAAGTCT